>DAIOHQ010000243.1:0-7443 GCA_036744635.1 Tepidisphaeraceae bacterium
GCTCACCGCGTGGTCATCGCCACGGTGGATAAAGCCTCCGAGGCGAAAACAGTCGAGATGCTCCAGCCTGGCATGAAGGATTTCGGCAAGGCGCTGGTGGTGAGCTACACCGTCACCGTGTCCGAAGACCTGGGCAGTCCAGCGAAGAAGGATGCCCCGGCCGAGACGATCGAATTTCTCGCCCCCGCCCGCGAACCGATGCCTGGCAATGTCATGGTCGGCGATGGCCCGAATTATCCGGTTCTTCAGCTTGAGAGCAGCTATGTTCTGCTGCTGGACGATGCCGAGATCCGGCAGGATGGTAAAAAGGACAAGACACTGTTCCTGCCGGCCTATTTCAAGAATTTCCGGCCGGTCGAGGATGAGCTGACCGCAAAAGTGCGCGATACCGCGAATATCGACAAATGGCCCTGGGGCGATGCCAAGGATGGGCTGGAGCTTGCGGTGTTCCAGCAGTGGCCCAAGATGCCGGTGGGGGCATACTTTCACACGGCCGTCGCGGCGCGAAACGTCTCGAAGAAGCCGATCAAAGTGGACCTGACGGCTACCGAAAAGCACCTGCGCATCTTTGCCACAGACGAGGCGGGGAAAGCTCTCGATGCTGACCTCTATCGCGGCAACCTCAAGGCCGACAAGCCGGTGATCGTCACGGTAGCCCCCGGCGAAGTGATTTGGGTTGGTCCCTCCGGACCGGCCAATTATGGCATGGGATTCACCCTTCCCGTCACGCCCGGCGAATGGACGCTGCAGGCATCCTACGAGAACACGAAACAGGACAAATCTGCTCCGGTCTGGACCGGAAAGATTACTTCCGCGAAGCAGACGATTGAGGTGACGGCAAAATAGGGGCGGGGTTTCCCCGCCCTTCTGGCGAAGTCAAAGAGGGCGGGGAGACCCCGCCCCTACTTACTGGATCGACGCCAAGGTGGATGGCATAGGCGGGGAGACCCCGCCCCTACGGGTGAGCTTACGCCACTGCGGCCATCGCCTTGCTGGTCTGGTTGATCCACTTGCGGATGCTGCTGACCTGCCCTTCCCAGGCAGAGCTGCAGCGCACCTTCAGGAAGGCATCGAACAGGCCATCCATGGTCTTGCAGAGGTCGCGCAGCAGGGTGATGCGCTCTTCAAACAGCACCCGCGGCGACTCGGCATCCTCCACTTCCGGCAACACTGCCGAGGCCAACGACAGCATTTCGGGATTCAGCGTCAGGGTGAACTGCTGGCGATTGGCTTCGACGATCAGCCCGGCCTTGCGCGGCAATTTTCCGACACGCAAGGCATCGCGGGCCTCGGGGGTGCGGCTGGGACCTTCGCCGCGAATGGTGTCCTTGCCGGTTTGGCCATAGGCGCAATCCAAGTCCAGCGAGCGGTCGATGAAGAGCGTCACGTCGTAGGTTCTTCCGCCGGCCCTGCTGCCGGCTTCGCTCACCTGCACCACCGCGTTCTTGGCGTCAGCCTCGTGCCAGAGCCAGGTCAGGAATTCATTGCCGAGAAAATCCTTGGGCTCGGGGCCTTTGGCCACCCAGGGATATTCAGGATAGACGCTCTCTCCGTCAGGCCCGAGAACGAAGCGGGTGGGACGGGAATCCTCATAGTCGCGCCGGCGCCCGCGCGGCTCGAGCAGGCGCAGGGCCATTGATCCGGCCGTCAACGGCAGCAACTTCAAGTCAAAGGTGCGCTCGAAGATTTCCAGCAGTTTTTCGAGGCTGGTCCCGCTGGCCGAGCAATAGAGCACTTGGCCGGGGATGTCCCAGAGGATTGGCATGAGCTTGCTGCGGCGAAATTTGCCGCTGCGGAGTTCCTCGTCAATCTTGCGCTGGATGGTCTGTTTCACATCCCGCTTTTGCTGCTTGCTGATGAAACCGGAAGGGTTGGTCGCGGCCACCGCCTCCTCTTCCATGATCTGGTATGCCTTCTTCAGGTCGCCGGGCACCTTGTTGGAATCGATGCGCAGGCCGAAGCAGATGGCGTCGTTGAAGACGTTGTGCTCGAAGGAAAAATGGGAATCGAAAATATGCCGGCCGCCCGACCAGCCGTATTCCTCTTCATCGGGGGTTCCCATCTCGCGTTCGCGCAGGGCATGCGCGGCCAGCCGGTCGAGTAAATCCTGTTCGATCGTCGCGGGGTGCTGCCCGACCACCGCGAAGCGCCGAAACGAAACCGAACCGGAAGCAAAACCCATGGAGAATCCTCAGCGTGTACCAAACTCGTTCCAGCGCCTCTTGTCCCCGTAGGCGCGGGGTTTCCCCGCCCTGTGCGAAGGAGGGCGGGGAGACCCCGCCCCTACAAGAGCCGGAATGCAGGCTGGAAAGCGTGCATCACAATCGAAACTGGGGCGGGATCGTAGCGGGGTGGGGGAGATTTTCCAATGCGCGGTTGCGACATCGACAAGAATCGCGCATCTTATCCACCACGGGGACGGGTGAAACGTGCATAACTCGGCCGGGACCATTTGGGCCCGCCAATTTTCTAATGCCAGAGAGGCCGGATGAACTATCGAATCTTGTTGCGGGCCATGAGTTGTATATTGAGCGCTGCTCTGGCTGCCGGCTGCGCCAATCATTCCCATCACCCCACCACCGCCGAAAGGGCGCAAACTTCGGATGATTCCACGCCCGGCCAGATCAAGGCGGTTCCGAACCAGACCCGCCGCGCCTTGGGCGATAAGGATCCTTTCCCGGCCGCGACGCCGCAGCGCGTGGTGGAAGTGACGGCACGGATTTTTCCGGCGGTGGTGAGGCTCGACATCGCCCAGGAAGTGTACGCAGAAGGCAAGCGCACGCTCCGCCGGGGGATCGGCTCGGGGGTGATCATCGACCGCGAGGGACGGATTCTCACCAACTACCACGTGGCCGGGCGGGCCGCGGAAATCTACGTAACCCTGGCCAACAAGGAGCGCGTGCCCGCGAAGCTGATCGGCGACGATCACTGGACCGATCTGGCGATCGTGCAGATGGACATGGAGACGGTGAAGAAGAAAAACATCGATTTCAACTTCGCCGACCTGGGCACGAGCAAGAACCTGCTGCCCGGGCAGGATGTGATGGCCGTCGGCACGCCGTTCGGGCTGGCGCGGACGATGACGCTGGGCATCGTCTCCAACAACGAGCGCACGTTTTATCCCGACCGCATGAGCATTGACGAATTCGAAACCGGCGACTTTTCCAACTGGATTCAGATGGATACGCCGATCAATCCCGGCAACTCCGGCGGCCCGCTGGTGGACATGGACGGCAAAGTCGTCGGCATCAACACCCGCGGCGGGGGTCAGAACCTCAATTTCGCCGTGCCCATCGACACCGCCAAAGGGGTGATCGATGCGATCCTGAAATCGGCGACGGCGGACAAGAAGGGGAAGGTGGACCGCAGCGACCTGGGAATCAATCTCAAGCCGTTGCAGGACCTTGAGACGTTTTACAGCCTCGACATCAACAAGGGCGTGCTGGTGAACAGCGTCGACCGCAATTCCCCCGCCGCCAAGGCGGGCGTGAAGACGCAGGACATCCTGCTGGAGATCAACGGCAAGCCGATGAACGTGCGCTTTCCCGAAGAAGTGGCGCCGGCGCGCAAGATGATCGCCGATCTGCCCATCGGCAGCGATGTCGATCTGACGCTGAAGCGCGGCAAGGAGACGCTGCACCTGCAGACCAAGACGCAGAAGCTCGAAGGGGCGGTTGGCCAGGAGCGCGAGCTGAAGGAGTGGGGGCTGTCGGTGCGGGATGTCACCCAGCGCTATGCCAATGAAGCGGAGCTGGACGATGACCTGGGCGTGGTGGTGACGACGATGAGCTTCGGATATCCGGCGCAGAAGGCGGAGCTGCAGCCGGGCGACGTCATTCGCTCGCTCAACCGCCATGAGGTAACCGATATTGACGAGATGGTGAAGCTGTACGAGGAATCGGTGAAGAAAAAGGAGGATCGGGTGCTGGTGGAGGTGCGGCGCAACCGCGGCGAGCAAACCATGGTGATGAAGATCCCGCACGCCGCCGCCACCACCGAGGCCGTCCCCGCGGCGCCGGCCGCGACTCTTCCGGTGGGACCGGATGGAAGCACGACACGGCCGGCGACGCCGATGCGTCCTTTCCCCGACCTGCACCGCTCACCGGCAACGCGACCCGCGACCCGGCCGGCGCCGTAACAGGCGTTTCTTAGTCGTATCGAAGCATCCACGATTCGATTCATTCAACAGAACTGCAAAATGCCGAATGGGATCTTTGAAATACCTGTAGCACGGGCGTCTCGCCCGTGTTCTTATCTCAGAAACACGGGCGAGACGCCCGTGCTACGAGGAGTCCACATGTTTCGCTCAATGAAAATCATCGCCGTTACCATTCTTCTCGCCGCCGCTGGCCGCGTCCTGGCCGCGGAAGGCGCCGACTTCACCCAGAAGCTCTACAAGGAGATCACGCCATCGCTGGTGGCGGTGCAGTGGACGTATGAATATGAGCTTGGCCGCCGCGACCTGATCGGCGCCGCCGTGGTGATCAGCGAGGATGGAATGGTGATGGCGCCGCTGGCGCTGCTCAGCCCGCAGATTCCCGATGAGCAGATGAAGGACTTCAAAATCATCGTCCCGCGCGATGAGCAGGAGCCGCAGGAGATCCCCGCCATCTTCGTCGGCCGCGATGAGCGCACCGGCGTGGCATTTCTCAAGGCCAAGGAAGCGCAGAAATGGAAGCCGATCAAGTTCGAGGATGCGCCCATCGCCATCGGCGACACGATTTACTCGGTAGGGCTGCTTCCCAAGGCGGCCGGATATCGCAGCTATCTCGGCCAGGCGACGGTTTCCTGCAAGCTGCGCGGCGAGATGCCGACGATTCTCGTCACCGGGGCCGGCCTGCCGGCGGTGGGCTCGCCGATCTTCAACGCCGAGGGCAAAGCGATCGGAGTCATCAACGCCCAATCGCAGCAGCAGCTCATCCTCAACGACCCCACCAACCCGCTGGCCGCCATCAACAACCCGCCGCGTTTCTTCGTGCCGACCAGCTCGTTTCAGCTCAGCCTGGACGACCCCATCAGGCCCGGGGAGCCGCAGAAATTGCCGTGGATGGGCGTGATGTCGCTCACCGGGTTGAAGAAGGACGTGGCGGAATTTTATGGCCTGGAGAACCAGCCGGCGGTGCAGATCGGCGACGTGGTTCCAGGCAGCCCGGCGGAAAAGGCCGGCCTGAAGCGCGGGCAGATTATCACGCAGCTCAACGGCAAGCCGCTGGAGCGCGGCGACCAGCCGGAGGAGATGCCCGCCATCCTCGCCCGCAACCTGCGCCAGATGAAAGTGGGCGCGGAAATCAAGCTGACGGTGCTGAGCGACACCGACAAGGAACCCAAACAGGTGACGGTGACGCTCGAGGAACAGCTCAAGCGGGCCAATACCGCCCGGCGCTTCTACGACAAGGACCTGGGGTTTGGCGCCCGCGAGATCGTCTTCACCGACACCTACATCAACCATCGCCCGGCCGACACCAAGGGCGTGGTCATCACCGTCATCCAGCCGCAGGGATCATCCGACCACAAGCTGCAGGCCAATGATCTGGTGGTGCAGCTCAACGGCGAGCCGGTGACGGACCTGGATCAGTTCAAGAAGAGCTACGAGGCGTTCCGCGACAAAAGCCCCAAGGAAGCGATCGTGATGGTCGTGCTTCGCGCCAGCAAGGAAGAGACCATCCGCATCGAGCCGCCGCAGTAATGAGGGGTACTACGCATGCAGGCGCAAGCAGTTGATCCAGCGGGCAGGTTGCCGCTGGATCTCTCTTTTCACACCCGGCGTCTTTTCAGCAGGCCCACCATGGCCATGCCGATCAGGGAGAGCGCGGCCGGTTCAGGCAGCGGCGCGGCGTAGAGTTCGAATTCGCTCATGGCGCCGTTAGCTGTAGTGGACAGCGTGGGCGCGCTGACGCGGACGAAACGTGCGTCAACCGGCGAGGAGAACGCAATGGACGAGGAATTGATTGACGTCGCCTGGGTATAGGCCTGGTTCCAA
Organism: Tepidisphaeraceae bacterium; assembly: GCA_036744635.1. Classification (GTDB taxonomy): domain Bacteria; phylum Planctomycetota; class Phycisphaerae; order Tepidisphaerales; family Tepidisphaeraceae; genus DAIOHQ01. Next base: position 5,981 of record DAIOHQ010000243.1, read on the forward strand.
GTTGTGCCTGCACTGATCGAGGAATCAGCGGTGTACTCGATGGTGAGGCCGGACCAGCTCTGTCCGTGATAGGCGCCGGTGGCGAAGCCGGTGAGGCGGTACAGGTTATTCAGCGGCAGCACGAAAAAGTTCGCCTTGCCGGCGTTGGCGTTGATGTTTTCCTGCACGAGAATAGTGCCAATGTTCAGGTCAACGATGTTGTTCGCATCGCTGCCCACCCGCCAGCCGCTGAAATAGAGCGGGTCGCTGATGGGGATCGGCCCCGGCCCGCCCTGCGCCCCCGGCCGAAGCGCCATCAGGTTGTAGCCGGCGGTGACATCGATTTGAGCGCTGCTTGGGGCGCGGGCATAGATTTCCTGGGCGCGGAAGTATGGGTTGGTCGTGCCGGTGTAATCAAACTGCAGGTACTGGTAGGTGTTGTTGACCGTGGTGGTGAGCGAGGTGCCGCCCAACTGGGCACCGCCGCTGAGATCGGTCATGCCCGAAAACCCGGTGTTGGACCCCCAGACGCGGTAAGTTGCCGGGGTATCGATGAGGGTCTGAACCAGGGTGTTGATGAACTGCGGCTGGGCAAGCGACATTTGCAGCGATGCGGTATTGGAGGGGCTGGCGCTGCTGTAGTTGATCTGCGATTGCCAGTGGCCGGAGTCAATCGTGTAGAATGCGCCATATTGCGCGCTGCCGCCGTTGTTCAGATTCGTCCACCCAACCGTTGTATCCAAGGCACCAGTTGAGCTCACGTGCTTCAACAGGTTGACGTTGGCCGGGGTCACATAGTTGGTGGCGAGCGCCGGCGCGATCTCTACAAGCAGTACGCCTCCCGCCACCGCGGCGCAGGCCACCGCACGATGCATGAATCGATGTGTCATCTGGTTCTCCGGTATCAAGATGGTGCGCCTCCGCGATCGATGTGATTGCCGCGAAGGGGCCTCCAACGCTGTACTGACCTCTGATTATAACTCCGACGGCAATTGAAATCCAGTGAAATCCAGCAAATTTCCTTGTGTTTCTGCTGGACAAGGGAGAAAGAGACGATATAATACTGGACACAACTGCCTGCCTTCCTTCACGCAATCCTGCCCAATCGGCAAGTTTTCTGAACGACTCGCGAGCTTAGTTGTAGCGCATCGTCTGGCTTTTAGTGGCTTTTTGGCTACGGCTTTATAGGTGCGCACGGTACACCTATATGGTGCGCACGACGATTCGGCGCTGCACGCGCCCCGCAACGGGGCCAGCGGTTTTCGACACGTGGTAGCGGGTTTGTAAAGGTTTTATGCAATTTGTTGATCTTCGGCTCGCTGAGCCGATTCTTCGCGCTGTCGCCTCGGAAGGCTACAGCGTGGCCACGCCGGTTCAGGCGCAGGCCATTCCCCTGGTCATGCAGGGACGGGATCTATTTGGATGCGCCCAGACCGGGACGGGCAAGACGGCGGCGTTCGCGCTGCCGATCCTGCACCGGCTGG
>DAIOHQ010000244.1:0-7398 GCA_036744635.1 Tepidisphaeraceae bacterium
CGTCCGCTGAAGCGGACCCTACGGAAAAGGAAATGCCATGAAAGTCGAATTTCGCAAAATCCTGTTTCTGCTGGCGATGGTGGGCGCGCTGGCCTACACCTACTTCGGCGTCTTCAGCAAGGACAACGTCAAGCGGGCGGCGCTCAAGGCCGAGACCGATTCCTGGCGCTCCCGTCTGGCCAGCCTCAACCAGTGCACGGCGGGCATTGAAGACCTCAACCACAAGATTTCCGATCTGCAGAAGGCGATCTCATTCTTCGAATCGAAGCTGCCGCAGGAAAAGGAAGTGGACAAGGTCTTGAAGGAAGTCTGGCAGATCGCCGAGGCCAACGCGCTGCAGACCAAGTCGATCAAGACGCTCAAGACCGAGCGCGCCGCCAGCTACAGCGAACAGCCGATCCAGATGAGCCTCGCCGGTGATTTCAATGGTTTTTACGCGTTCCTGCTCCAACTGGAAAAGCTGCCGCGCATCACCCGCGTCACCCAGATGAGCATGCAGAAGATCAACGACCGCGATGGCGAGATGCAGGCGCAATTGACGCTCAGCATCTTCTTCGAGCCCGACACCAATGGCGCCGTCGTGGCGAATGGACAGTGAGAATCAGTCGGCAGTGGGCAGTCGGCAGTCAGCAGTAAATGCATTCCACTGCCGACCGCCCACTGCCGACTGCCGACTAATCAGAGGGAGAGAACGATGAACGACGATAACAGCGAAATGCAATCATTGGACGACGCCTCGGTCGGCGCTCCCGACGGCCTGGAGACACCGGAGGGTGAGTTCATCGCTCCCGAGCAACCGCCGGCCAACCGCTCGATGATGATCCTCGTCGGCGTGGCGTTGATCGGCGCGGCGGCGCTCTATTTCGTCTACGGGCGGACTGGCCCGGCCAGCGCCAGCGCGGCCTCCGTCGCCGAAACCGAAGCGGCCCACGAAACCGTCGACAATTTCCTGAGCGACGGCGACGCCAGCATCCGCAAGATGCAGAAAATGCTGGCCGAGACGGAAAAGATCGTGAGGCAGTTCCTGGCCTATCCCAGCGTGCGGCAGATTCCGCTCAGTGACCTGCGCACCAACCCATTCCGCCACGTCACCCTCAAGCCCGCGGTGAAAGACGACGACGAAGATGTGAAGAAGAAGCGCGAGCAAGAGCGGGCGGCGATCGTGAAGGCGGTGCAATCGCTCAGCCTGCAGTCGGTGGTGCATAGCGGCAGCCACAAGGCCTGCATGATCAACAATGCCCTCTACAACGAAGGCCAGCAGGTGGATCAGTTCATGATCGAAAAGATCAACCCCAACAGCATCATCGTGCGGAGCGGCGCGTACCGCTTCGAGTTGAAGATGCAGCATTGAACCGCTGACAACTGGCAATTACCGAAATGTTTGGCCGCAAAACAACTTCCAGCACTCTGCCCGATGCGCCCGAGGAGATCCCGGAGCACGGCGATGAGCACGCGCCGGATCTGGAGCAGCTCTGGTCTCCCCAGGCCGGGCCGATGCGCATGAGCGTCGAGCAGTTGCTGCTGGATCGCGGCCAGATCACGCTCGAGCAGCTCGCCGGGGCGAAAACCATCGCCGGCCAGACGCCGGGGAAGAGCATCGCCCAGATTCTGTTGACCATGAACGCCGCCAGCGAGGCGCAGATTCTATCAGCGCTGGCCGAGACGCTGGGCCTGCCCTTTGAGACGCCCGAGCGCGGCAGCATCGATACCCGCGCCTTTGAGATGCTGGCGCCCGAATACATCCGCAAGCACGCAGCCATGCCGCTGCGCCTGGAAGACAAGACGCTGATCGTCGCCATGGCCGATCCCACCAACGTCTTTCTCGCCGACGAGATCAAACGCAAGACCAAGCGCGAAATCCGAATCGTGGTGACGCCGGCGGCGGAGATCAACAAGCTGGTTGAGCAGCTCACCAGCGGCGCATCGGATGTGCAGGTTGAAGACATCATCAAGGACATGGCCGAGGATGACATCCAGCTTGTCCAGACCGTGAAGGATGATGTCACCGACCTGGAAAAGATGGGCAGCGAGTCTCCCATCATCCGCTTCGTCAACTACGTGATCTTTGACGCGATCAAACAGGGCGCCAGCGACATCCACATCGAGCCCAAGGAAAAAGGCCTGAAGGTGCGCTATCGCATCGACGGCATTTTGTTTGAAGCCATGAACCCGCCGCACACCATGCACGCGGCCATGGTTTCGCGCATGAAGATCATGGCCAACCTCGACATCGCCGAGCGCCGTCTTCCGCAGGATGGGCGCATCCGCGCCGTCGTGCAGAACCGCAAGGTCGATCTGCGCATGAGCACCCTCCCCACCGCCAACGGCGAGAAGGTGGTGATGCGCATCCTCGACAACCGCTCGATCAACGTGGCGCTGGAGGACCTGGGATTCTCCGAGGATGCCCTGACCATCTGGAAGAACGCCATCGAGCAGCCCCACGGCATCGTGCTGGTCACCGGCCCGACCGGTTCGGGAAAAACCACTACCCTCTATGCATCGCTCCGCAGCATGGACGGCAATAAGCTGAACATCAGCACGGTCGAAGACCCGATCGAATATCACCTGGCGGCCGCCAACCAGGTGCAGGTACACGACAAGATCGGCATGACCTTCTCCGCCGCCCTGCGCAGCCTGCTGCGCCAGGACCCGGATGTGGTGATGCTCGGCGAAATCCGCGATGCCGAGACCGCGCGGATCGCGGTGCAGGCGTCGCTGACCGGCCACCTGGTGCTCTCGACGCTGCACACCAATGATGCGCCCGCCTCGGTGACGCGGCTCATTAACATCGGCGTCGAGCCGTATCTGATCGCATCCGCCGTCAACTGCATTCTCGCTCAGCGGCTGGTGCGCAAGATCTGCCAGCAGTGCAAGGATCATTACGCCCCGTCCGATGAGATGAAAGAATTCCTGACGCTGCAGGGGTTCGACCCGACCCAGCTTTTCAAAGGCAAAGGGTGTGACCGCTGCCGGCGGACAGGATACGCCGGTCGCCTGGGAATTTATGAGCTGCTGGTCATGGATGACGGCCTGCGCGACATGGTGACAAGAAATCCCAACGTGACGGAGCTGCGAAAACTCTGCCGCGAACGCGGCCTGGTGACGCTTCGCCAGGATGGCTTCAACAAAGTTTTGAAAGGCTTGACGACAATCGATGAAATCCTGCGAGTGACGGAATCGGGAGTGTAGAGACTGATCGTAGCATGGGCGTCTCGCCCATGTCTGAATCAAACACGGGCGAGACGCCCGTGCTACGGATGACAATTATGAGCACTTTGAATGACATCCTCCGCAACGCCGTGACGGCCAAGGCATCCGACGTTCACATCAATGTCGGCCAGCCGCCGCTGTACCGCATCCATACCGTGGTGGCTCCCACCGACTTTCCGATCATCACCCCCGAAGGCGCGATCAAGCTCGCCAAGGAAATGATGACCGAGAAGCGCTGGGCCGACTTCGAAGAGCATCGTGATTCCGACTTCTCTTACGAAATCCCCGGCGTCTGCCGCTTCCGCGTCAACGCCCACTACCAGCGCAACACGGTCGCCCTCTCGATTCGCACCATCAACGACAAAGTCCGCCCAATCGAGCAGCTCTTTCTCCCGGAGATCGTCAACAAGCTGACCTATCTCCCGCGCGGGCTGGTGCTGGTGACCGGGCCGACCGGCTCGGGAAAATCGACCACGCTGGCGGCCATGATCGATGCCATCAACCGCCGCGAGCAAGGGCACATTATCACCCTCGAAGACCCGATCGAATATGCCTTCATCAGCGCCAAGTGCGCCATCGAACAGCGCGAAGTGGGCAGCGACGTCCCGAGCTTCGCATCCGGCCTGCGGCACGTGCTCCGCCAGGACCCCGACACCATCCTGGTCGGCGAAATGCGCGACCTGGAGACCACCAGCGCCGCCATAACCGCCGCCGAAACCGGCCACCTGGTCTTCTCGACGCTGCACACGGTGAACGCGCCGCAGACGATGGAGCGCATCATCGACGTCTATCCCGCCGACGAGCAGAACCAGATTCGATCCATGCTGGCCAATACGCTGCAGGCGGTCATCAGCCAGACCCTCTTCAAGCGCAGCGATCAGCCGGGCATGATCCCGGGAGTCGAGATCATGCTCTGTACCCCCGCGGTGCGCAACTGCATCCGCGAGAACCGCATCTTCGAAATTCCCAACGTTATCGAAACCAGCCGGGCGCTGGGAATGCAGACGCTGGACAGCTCGATCAAACAGTTGTTCGTCAACGGCTACATCAGTAAGGAAGATGCGATCGCGCAGGCCGCGCATCCGGAGAAATTGGAGAGGAATCTGGCGGCCTGAGTGCCCGTTGTCCGTGGTCCGTGGTCCGTTGCTGAATGCAGCGCGAACGATGCCACGCAACGGACAATGGACAACTGACAACGGACAGTTATGCCAACCTATCGCTACGAATCCAAAACCTCCGACGGCAAGGTGAACCATGGCACGGTCACCGCCGCCAACCTCGCCGCCGCGTCGCAGCAGCTTCGCGACCGCGGGGAATACATCCTCGCGCTGGCGCCCAACGACGATTCCAAGGCCAGGCGCCGCGGCTTCAGCCTTAACTACAGCTTCGGCCCCAGCGGTAAGGACATCGCCAATTTCACCAGCCAGCTCGCGGTGATGATCCGCGCCGGCATCAGCATCCGCGCCGCCATCGAAGGCATCGCCGAACAGGCGGAGAATCCCAAGATGCGCGCGATGCTCATGCAGATGAAAAAGGACGTCGAGGCCGGCAAGCAATTTTCCGACGCCCTGCTGCGCTTTCCCAAGGTTTTCTCGCCCCTCTACATCAACATGGTGAAGGCGTCGGAGCTTTCCGGCGGCTTCAGCAAGATGCTTGACAAGATCGCCAACTACCTCAACCAGCAGATCGAAACCCGCGGCCAGGTGATCGGCGCCATGATCTACCCCGGCATCATCGGCGGCCTGGCGATCTCGACGACCGTATTCCTGCTGATCTTCGTCGTCCCCACTTTCAAGCAGCTTTTCAAGGGGAAGGAAGCCGTTCTGCCGGCGCCGACGAAGCTGCTGAACGCGATCTCCGAATTCATGGTCAGCTACTGGTACATCCTGCTCTTCGCCCTGATCGCGGCCATCTGGGGATTCGTCCTGATGCTGCGCACCGACTGGGGCCGGCTCTGGTGGGACAAGACCAAGCTCACCATCCCGCTGTTCAAGAAGCTGTTCCGCGCCATGTACATCAGCCGATCGCTCAACACCATGGGCCAGCTTCTGAATGCCGGCGTGCCGATGCTCGACACCATCGCCATCACCGCAGAAATTAGCGGCAACACGCTCTACAAGCGCATGTGGCGCAGCGTCTATGCCGCGGTGAAACAGGGCAAGAAGATTTCCGCACCGCTGAACAAAAACACCCTGCTTCCACGGTCGGTGGTGCAGATGATCAGCGCCGGCGAAGAATCCGGCAAGCTGGGCGAGACGCTGGACGAAGTCTCCGAATTTTACGCCCGCGAGCTGCGCATCGTCATCAAGTCAGTCACCGCGATGATCGAGCCGCTGATGATCGTGGCCATGGGCTCGGTCGTCGGCTTCATCGCCATGAGCATCATCCTCCCCATCTTCAAGATGAGCGCGCTGGTGAAATAGCTCTGGTGGGGCAGACATTCTTGTCTGTCATGGCTGGATGAGTGGCAGGTGTACTCACCTGCCCGAATCCAGCCATTTTCTGCCAAGCACTCCAAATGAGTCATATACACCGTTCCCCGGCATACGCATCGCCCCCGAATCTGTACTGCCGCCAATTTGGGCGTACCATCACCCGCGATGAAGTTGCGCACGCTGCTGCTCATCATTGCATTCATGGTGCTCGCGACCACCGTCGCGGCAGTGCTTTTACGGGAGCGGCCAGTGGAAATACGTGAGCTTGACGGATATCCCGCGCGGATCTTGAGCAATGGCACGATCACCGTGCCGGTCTATCTGCCGGACGCGAAGCGGGGCTACTACCGCGCCCAGCGCTTTGACTGGTCCGGCATCATCGCCCACGTCGAATATCGCGGCCATCAATTCTGGGGACCATGGGTTTCGCCGCACGATCCGAGCGTCAACGATCACGTCAACGGCCCGGCCGAGGAGTTCTCCATGCTCGAGCCGCCGGGATTCAAGGAAACTCCAATTGGCGACACCTTCTTGAAAATTGGCGTCGGCCGCCTGCGCAAGACGCAGAATTTCTATTCGTTTTCACTGCCGTATGAGCTCGTCGATTCCGGCCAACGAACTTTCACATCCGGTTCGGACTGGATCGAGTTCGTCCATGACATGAGCGAGAAGGACGGGTACGGGTATCATTATATCAAGCGGATCGCCCTGCTCGCCGGCCGGCCGGCATTGCGCATCACCCATCGCCTGGTCAATACCGGCGCCAAGCCGCTCGACACTTCCATGTACTGCCACAACTTCAGCGTGATCGATGGCGCGCCCACCGGCCCCGCCTACGAGGTGGATTTCCCCTTTCCCGCCGAGCCGCAGGATCCCAGGACATTTCGCGGCCATGCAACCCTCGCACAAGGCAAGCTGCGCTTCGTTCATCCGCTGGTCGGTGACAACACCTTCGTGGAGATGACCGGATTTGCATCAGCCGCCGACAATGGATTCACCCTGAGAAACACCGAGCACGGCGCCGCGATCACCATGCGCGCAGACACCCCGCCCAGCCGCTACGCCCTATGGGCCTGTCCCACCGCCCCCTGCCCCGAACCGTACATCGCAATCAAGTTAAAATCCGGCGAAGAGCAGGCGTGGGGAATGGAGTACGAGTTTTCCGTGAAGTGATCGTCAGACTCTCGCATTCGCCAGACAATCAAATAGCCCCGTATGTACATGTGATGTACATGCGGGGCTATGGATTGATTTCAAATCCAAATCGCTTACGTCCGCGACTGCTTCAGGATCAAATTCTTCGCCTGATCCGCCGGCAGGTTCAGCGCGCCGCGCAGCTCACCGGCCGCGCTGCGAACATCGTTGTTCGTCGAGCCGTCGATCACCTTGTTGATCGCATCGACCTGCGCATCTTCAAGCTGGTTGCCGAAGAATTTGGCATTGGCGGCGGCCGCTTTCAGGATGCTCACCTTGAGCTCATCGGCGGTCTTCTCGTCGGTCCCCTTCTGCACCAGGCCAACCTGCGCCTGTTTCGACTGCAGCAGCCCGAGCACGTTGGCCACCGCCTTCACCAGCTCCGGCCGGGCATCGGCCAGGGCGCTCAGCAGCGTCGGCTCCGCTCCCGACAGGTCGAACACCTTATCGGAAACATTCGCCTGGCTCACCACCACCTTCCCCATCATCTCCGCTGCCCGCAAGGCATAGGACGTCGCCAGCTTCTCATCCAGAGGCAGCGCCCCGCTCTTGCGGCGGG
>DAIOHQ010000245.1:0-7389 GCA_036744635.1 Tepidisphaeraceae bacterium
GTACGTGGGCGAGGGGACCGGGAGTGGCATCGCCAAAAATGAGCGCTACACCCCTTACAGCCCACCGCCGCCCTGTTGGCCTCGTTGCATCTGCCCGTAAACCGTCAGCCCGGCGCTGATCAGGTCCTTCACCGTCTCGGTGGGAAGGAACACATCGCCGCGTAGCGCATTGCCTTCGCAGCCAATCGAAAATCCCAGCGGCGGCAGGTTCTCCGGAATCTTCACATCCAGCGGAATCTGCTGCTGCTTGGCGAAATCCAGCGCCGTGTTGGCGATGTTATCCAGCGCGACGTACTCGACCAGAATCCGGTCCTTGGGCAGCTTGTCCGACACACCCTGCACGTGCTTCTTCGCGCTGAGGGTGTCTCCGCCCTGCTTGGCCGATTCGATCGTCTTGGCCAGGAGTTCCGGCGGGGCGCCGGTCGCCGAGATGAATACCTTGTCGTTGACCGCCCCAAACACACCGCTGAGGCCTTCGCCTCCATAGATCATCTGCAGCATGCGCTGCGTCTGCTGGGCCTGGGGATCGTTGGGATCGAAGTGCAGTTTCATCTCGAAGCCGTCGAGTTTCAGATCGCCGACCGTCTTCGCTTCCGGCTGCACCACGAATTCCATCGGCGGCTTCTCACCCTCCTTGGCGAAGGATGTCAGCAGCTCGCCAACCGTCTTGATCTGCTCCTTCTGAACGGCCTGAATCACCTTGGCGTCGCCCTGGCTGACCACGACCTGCTGGCTGTATCCTTCCCCCTGCGCCGCCGGAACCGCGTACGCGAACGCGGCGGACTTGGTGGCGGCGATCGCCTTTTTCCCCGACTCGACCATATCGTTGATCGCCTTCCCCCCCGGCCCGGAATTGGCCAGTTCCTTGCTGATCGGCGTCATGAAATCGTTGAATGCCTGCGTAAAGGTCTTCGGATCGACGCTCATACCGCCAAAGGCGAAATATTTCACATCCGGCAGCCCCGCCAGGTCGGTCCCAGCGCCCTTCAGCCCCTTGACGAGATTGGCCGAGTAGGTGCCGGCGGTGAACTCGCTCATGGCGGTCACCGCAATGCCGTCAGTGCCGAAGTCAAAGCCGACGGTCGCCGACTCCGCATCATGCAGATACCCCTGGGCCACGTTCATCGCCTGATTCATGAATGCCCGGAATACCGGCGCATATTCTTCCATTCCAGGCTGCTTCGTGAAGTCGGCCACCGCCTTCTCCAGCGCCTCGGCCCGATGCGCCTTCAGCTCCGGCAGCACCTTGGCGGCGATGGTCTTGATGTTGGCGTAGAAGACGATGTCTTTCGCCGCCATCTCCTTGGCCGCCGCGGCCCCCTGCACCTTCAGCCCATCCGGCTTCTTGGCCAGCAGATCCTGCGTATCGCTGAGCGCGGCGTACCCGTTCCAGTCCGCCGCGTAAGTCGGCTGATGCATGCGCGGGGTGGTGAAGGTCGTGATCTCCCCTTCGGTCTTGGCGTCGGCGAAGTTGCCGATGAACGCCTTGTAATCCGACACCGGCACCAGCACCAGCACCTTGGGCTTATCGCCATCCTCGGCCGGCATCATGACCGCCAGCGCCATCTCTCCCTTGTTGTTGACCCCGGCGTTGATCCCGCTGCGCTTCTGCATCGCAGCAAGCGGGTCGGCCGCCTCGGGTACCGTCGCGGCCAGCCCGAACTCCTTCGCCAGATTTCCCATCTTGTCGCTGGTCTCCTTGAGATGGTTCACTTTCAGCACAATCATCGCGTCGCTGGGCACCAGGTTCATCACCTGCGCCCCCGCCCGCGCCGCGCCCGCGAACAGCATGGCCAGGACAACGCCGAGAACGGCAAGACGGCTTTGGTATTTCATGTCTCTCCTTCGATGGTAAGTATCGCTTTATCCGGATTCTTGCCGGATGTGAGGTATCCTACACACCCCCCCCGACCGGTCAATTGTGGAAATCCGCCGATTAACCTCGTTCCCCCAAACCGTCCCCGCCGCGCCTGCTTTTTCCCGCGCGCTGATGCCGATTGCCATCCGCCGCGATACAATGACCCACATGAATCTACCGGTATTGGATAACCTGACCGCGAAGCCGGTGACCCCCGCTTTCTCCCCCACCGGGTTTGAAACCGGCCCCAAATCCATCGCCGCCGTGCGCGTCCTGCGCATCAGCGTCACCGACCGCTGCAACTTCCGCTGCCTCTACTGCATGCCCGAAGCCGGCGTCGCCTGGCTGCCGCGCGAGGACATCCTCAGCTTCGAGGAAATCAACGAGGTCGTCCGCGCTGCCATCGCCATCCACGGCATCCGCCGCTTCAAGCTCACCGGCGGCGAACCCACCATCCGCCACGGCATCGTCGACCTGGTCCGCAAGTTGCGCAAGATCGACGGCATCCAAGACCTCTCCCTCACCACCAACGGCATGCTGCTGGAAGGTTTGGCCCAGCCGCTCAAGGAAGTCGGCCTCGACCGCATCACCGTCAGCCTCGACAGCCTCCAGCCCGACCGCTTCCGCCGCATCACCCGCACCGGAGACCTCGCCACCGTCCTCCGCGGCCTACATCGCGCCGAGGATGTCGGCTTCGCCTCCATGAAAATCAACTGCGTCACCATGCGCGGCACCAATGATGATGAATTCGCCGACTTCGCCCGCCTCACCCTCGCCCGCCGCCTTACCGTCCGCTTCATCGAATACATGCCCCTCGGCGATGCCGCCCTGCTGCATCATGTAGGGTCCGCTTCAGCGGACGAGAACACCTTGACGCCGCGCATCCCCGTAGGGTCCGCTTCAGCGGACGAGGTTGCCCCGGCCGCATCGCTTCGCCCCCGCATCGACACCCAGGAAATCGGCCCCGCCGGTGGCTGCGGCGCCCGCGGAGGGGAGGATCGCGGCGCCGACGCCTTCATCCCCGAATCCCAAGTCCGTGCCCGCATCGAGTCCGAACTCGGCCCCCTCCTCCCCGTCGACCGCGCCTCCGAAGCCGGCGTCGGCCCCGCCATCCCCTACCGCCTCGCCGCCGGCGACCCCCTCGGCCGCATCGCCTTCATCAGCGCCATGTCCCAGCCCTTCTGCGCCACCTGCAACCGCCTCCGCCTCACCGCCAACGGCATCCTCCGCTCCTGCCTCTTCGAAGGCGGCGAAGTCAACATCCGCGACATCCTCCGCGGGCACGAAGCCGAACCCCGCCCCGCCGCCCTCGCCCACGCCATGTCCGAATGCGTCCGCCTCAAGCCCGACCTCCACACCCACCACGGAACCACCCAAATGAGCCGGATCGGCGGTTGACCTGCGGTCGGCACTTCCGCGAGTACGCGGCCAATGCAAAACGACACTCCCATCATCGCCCCGGACACGAAGATCGACTACCGCCCCCGCGGCAAATGCGCCAACTGCGGTTACCTCCTCCGCGGCCTCACCAGTTCCCGCTGCCCCGAGTGCGGCCAGGACTTCGACCCCTACAACCCCGCCACCATGAAAGGCATCCTGCCGCGCACCCATACATGGTTCTGGCCATCACGCCTTCGCGAGAAGGACTTGATCTCCCTCGCCGGCTTCTCCTTCCTGTTCATCTTCGCCAGCGAATCTGGCATCAGCCGCGGAATTGACGAATACATGAACCTCGGCCTGATCGGCTGGACCCTCACCCTCCTCTGGATTCTCGCTCGATTCCGCTTGCCAAACGGAAACAGAATTCTCGCGCCGCGTACCCGAGGCGTCACCGTTCTCATCACCTGCTTTTTCGCCCTCTGCCTCGCCCTGTTTGTGCAACATGACAAATGCCCCCACGGCACCTATTGGAAGTTCGGCCCAACCGAAATCACCATCGGCCAAGGCTGCGGCAACGAACGCCACTTCACCCCCCTCATCCTCTGGTGGACCCGCAACCCCGTCGATCGATAAGCCATCCATCCCCCGTTTGTCTCCAAGCCCGACGCACGGTGACCACGGCCCGCCGCCGGTGTACGGCCACGTGACCCGCGATGCAACGCCTTGCGAAACTATATGACTCTGCACGATTCCGCGCTTCTGTCATCCTGAAGTACTCTGAAGGATCTGGCCTCGTATGCTGATCCAGCCAGATTCTTCAGAGTACTTCAGAATGACAACAACGCGAACTGAAGGACGCGTAATCGTGCAAGGTTATAGAGCGAAACAGGGCACTACCGATGAACCATCAGTAGTGACCTGTTCCTCTTGTTGTTTCGTTTATGCCACTATTGCTGCTGGATCACCGGGAATCCCTGCACGGCGGGGACGCCTTTGGGGTTTTCGCCGAAGCGATTGGGGCCGGGCGTGCTATCTGTGCAGGCGAAAACAAGGTTCACGATCGGGAGCAGCAACCACCATCCGCTGTGGTCGGTGTCATGCATGCGCCGGACGCCCACCGCGATGGAGGGGACAAGCACAGCGAGGTTGTAAATGTTGGCGATGATCGGCAGGTGTATCAGCCCCCCGACAATTCCCAGGACAAGGGAAATGATCACGTTGACAAGCACGAACATCCAGTATTCCTTGCGGCGTGCGCGGCCTTCGAACACCGCGTACTTTTTCAAGACTTCCATGTAATAATTCATAGCCCGGACCCTGTGGTGAGGTGTTTCATCGTTCGATTCCCGAGTCGCAACGAGCGCCATCTATAGCATGTCGCCCGCCCGCCTACAACATTTGCCGCCATCCTCGCCAGCCACCCAAGGTGGGCTTCGACCGTCTACGCACCAACGAGGCCAGATGGGACCAACGGGGATGGACCAACGGGGTCAGGGACATTTCGCGCCATCGTTCCCACAACTGCATCCAATCCCAATCCGCCAGTCAGGCCGACACCCCTCTGCCTCCTACGACAATCCACTCTGATGGGCGGGCGGCAGAGCGCCCAATCGCCCGTTTCCGCTATACTGTCCCGCGATGCGGCGCAAGCTCTTCAACCTCCTCGCGGCGATTTCGCTGCTGCTGTGCGTGGCGACGGTGGTGCTGTGGGTGGCCGTAGGCGACAATAAACTGCACCTCTTGGACAACTGGAATCATCCTGACACAACGTTTGTCGGCGGCTATCTCCGACTCGCAGGAGCGCTGACGCCCTATTGGCTGGTCGTTGCCCTGACCGCGCCGCTGCCCCTGTTGTGGGCGGCCAGCAACATCTTCAACGCCCGCGAGAGGCGAAGACTTGCACGGGTCGGCCTATGCCCCGTCTGCGGCTACGACCTCCGCGCCACACCCGCCCGCTGCCCAGAATGCGGCACCCCCGCGCCCTCCCCACCCCCGACCATCGCCTAGCCACCACGTTGCTCCCACCGCGCGCAACTCACGAATTGCGCGCCCGGCGCGCCGCCAGCGCAACGCCTAAAAACCACAAAATTCCAAAAATAAAAAATTTCTTTCCGCTTCGCCTCTTCGCGCCCTCGCGGCTAACCCCTTCCCCCACAACCATCTGTGAAAATCTGTGCCCCATCTGTGGCCAAACCCTCTTCCAAGTGTTGCGCGCCCGGCGCGCCGCCAGCGCAACTCCGCCCCTCTATAGAGGAGGTGTATTGATGACCAACAGCAACAGACAACGGACTGCGGACAAAGGACAAAACACTCCGGCCAACTCCCGCGCCCCCTCCCCATTTTTCAATTTGAAATTTTCATTTTTCAATTTGCAATCCCCTCCTCCACGTCCCTCCCAATGTCCCCCTTCTCAAAAAACGTCCCCCGCGACTCCTTCTTCACAAGTGACCAAGGACAAGGGACTAATGACAACCTCATGTCCCAAAATGTCCCCAAATGTCCCACATTTCATTTTCACTTTCCGTCGATCCGAAATTCCCCTTTACTCCCCCTGCCCCAGCGCCGCCACCGGAAGCCGCGCCCGCAGATCGATCGGCTCCAGCTCCGGCAGCTCCTTCTCATTGCGCGCCCCCAGCTCGCTGATCTTCCGGGCCGTCACCAGCATCCGCGCCTCAAACGATCCCAGCGCGTTGTTGTACGTGCTCACGCAGCCGCTCAGGCTCGATCCCAGTTTGTCGAAATGCCCGGCCAGCGTTGCGATCCGCTCATACAACTCCACGCCCAGGATGCGGATTTTTTCTGCGTTGTCGGTGATCGCCTCCTGCCGCCAGCCGAATTCGATCGTCTTCAAAAGCGAGATCAGCGTCGTCGGCGTCGCGATCAGCACGCGATGGGTCAGGCAGTCTTCCATCAGCGAACCATCATGCTCCGCGGCCGCGTACAAAAACGCCTCGCCGGGCAGGAACATCACCACGAATTCCGGCGAGCGCGGAAACTGCGACCAGTATGCCTTTCCCCACAGCTCCCGCGCCCGCGTGCGCACCTGCTGGCTGTGGCGCTGCAGGCAAACCCGCCGGCTGTCTTCATCGGTGGCCGCCGCGGCGTCGAGAAACCCTTCCAGCGAAGCCTTGCAGTCGATCACCACATCCCGATTCCCCGGCAGCCGCACGATCATGTCCGGCCGCAGCTTGCCATCCTCCCCATCCAGCGTGACCTGCTCGACGAAATCCACCCGGTTGCTCATCCCCGCCAGCTCCACCAGTTTGCGCAGGGAAATCTCCCCCCACTGCCCGCGCGTCGCCGGCCGCGACAGCGCCGTCACGAGCTGGTTGGTCTGCGTGTTCAGCGTGCGCTGCGTCTCGGCCAACGTGCCAAGCTGCTCGCGCAGCATCGAATACGACTCCACCCGCGACTTCTCGATTTCCCCCAGGCGAAGCTGGTACTGCCCCATGATCTCCGCCAGCGGCTTGAGCAATCCCTCGATCTGCGCCTTGCGGTGTTCCAGCGTCCCCGCCGCCTCGGTGGAAAGCGTGGCAAAGCGCTCCTTGGCCAGCGCCAAAAATGCCTCGTTGTTTTTCTGCAGCGCCTCCTGCGACACCGCCGCGAACGCCTGGGTGAGCTGCGTGTTGGCATCGTCGAGCAACTTTTTCTGCTCGGCGATATTTTGTTGGGCCGACACAAGCTGCGCCGACAGGGCGGCCTGCGATTTTTCGCTCTCGGAAAATTGCACCCGCAATGCCGAGATCTCCCCCTGCTGCTGCGTCAACTGCCCCGCCAGGCCGATGCTCTTCTGCTCCGAAGCCGCCGCCGCGCTTTGCAGACCGCCAGCGATCGCGCGGGCGCGGCGCTCGGCGATGAGATATCCAATCACAAACCCGGCCGCTCCGCCGCCAATCAACGCGCCAACAAATGGAATCAACCAGGCCATGGGGGATCTCCTTTCCCGCCTGAACGGGTACCTAACCTTACGCATCACTCTACCCGCGAGTGCACCTCCCTCGCAAATTGTTGTGAGAAAAAAATGATGGCCCCCGCGTCCATCCCGAGCGGTTCATTGGCGATGAAGGCTCGTCCAGTCCATGGCGTCTCCTTCATGGGGTTGCAAGGTCCAATGACAAGGCATTGTAAAAAAATTTTCAGGTCTTGTGCGG
>DAIOHQ010000246.1:0-7388 GCA_036744635.1 Tepidisphaeraceae bacterium
CTTGGCGCTATCGCCAGGGGCGTTTTGACACGCGAACTGCGGAAGTCGGGCTAACGCTCCCGGCACTCGTCGCGTGCTCACTTGCCGGGTGCGGCCGAAGATCAGATGACACTGTCCCTTTGACATCCAAGCCAATGGATAAACCTGGCTATACCCCCATAAGCTGGACATTGCTGGCGGGCTTTGAATTCAACCAGATAGACGGCACCCTCGCAGATGTGCCGGAGAAATATCGGAAACTGGACGGGCAACGTGTGATGTTGGTGGGGACAATGTGGGCATTTGGTGAAACTGGAACGGTGCGGCGCTTCGCGTTGGTGCCGAAAAGACGAATCTGTTGAACGCCGGCCGCTCAAACACGACTTTTCGAAGATGGGGCAGGCCGCCACAAACCCCAGCAAGTAAGATTCCATAGTACACGTTGACAGGTTGCGGCGGTGCCTGATAGACAGAACATCCTCGCGGCCTGGTGCAGGCTGCCGGATGGAACTTTGTCTGGAAGGAGTCATCATGCGTCGATTGCAACTGTGTGGGGTGGCGGGAATGCTGGCAGTGGGCATTGTGTCGGGGATCTGGATGGCGTCGCCGACGCCGGTTGTGCGGGCGGCCGACGAACCGGCGGAGCATCATCACGATCACATGATGCCCAAAGGGGAAGTTCTGGCGACGAAGGACATCAGTTCCGACCAGGCCCACGCGGCCCTCATGAGCGCGATGAAAAAAGCCCAGGAGCTGAAGGTGAACATGGACATCGCCGTGGTGGATGCCGGGGGCAACCTCAAGGCGTTCATGCGCATGGACGGGGCCTGGCTGGGCAGCATCGACATCGCGATGAAGAAGGCCAAGACCGCCCGCTATTTTGACATGAACACCGGCGACATCGGCAAGCTGTCGCAGCCCGGCCAGCCGCTCTACCAGATCGAAGTCTCCAATGGCGGGTTGATCACCTTCCCCGGCGGCGTTCCGCTGAAGAGCGGCGACACCGTCATCGGGGCCATTGGCGTGTCGGGATCGAGCGTGGAGAACGATCACGCCGTCGCCTCGGCGGGCGCTGAAGCGCTGAAGTGAATCGTCAGGATATGAACGATCTTCACCCCGGCCGGGCGCGTAGAGCGTCCCGCCGGGGTTTTTCTGCGGAATTTTCTGATGCTACGGTACTGACTTGTGGCCGTGCCAAACCGGGCATCGGCGAATACGATGGGATCATGCTTGAGGCGTGGCAGGTTGCAGGAATGGCGGGACGATCGCTGGGCATCTGCGCGGCGCTGGGAGTGTCGGTCGGCATGTATGGCATGTTCGCCCCGCGAAGCAACCTGTGGGGAAAGGTGTACTATCGGGGGGCGGCGGACAGCGCACCGCGGGTGGCGCTGACGTTCGATGATGGCCCGTGTCCGGCCACGACGCCGGCGGTGCTGGATGCGCTGGGGGAACTGGGCGCGAAGGGGACGTTTTTCGTGATCGGATCGCAGGCGCTGGCTCATCCGGAGATCGTGGCCCGCATCGCGGCGGAGGGCCACATTGTCGCGAATCACAGTTTCGATCACGCCTATTACGGCACGATGCGGCGCTGGCGCTACTGGCGGCCACAGATTCGGCGGACGGCGGATGCGATCGAGCAGATCATCGGCCGGCGCTCGGCGATGTTTCGGCCGCCGATGGGCTTCAAGACGCCGCACGTGATTCGCAGCGCCCGCGCGGAGGGACACGCGGTGATCACGTGGAGCCGGCGGGCGTTTGACAGCGTGATCGGCAGCCGAAGCTGGATATTGGGGAGGCTGGGATCGCGAACGCAGGCGGGGGAGATTGTGGCGCTGCACGACGGAAGCGACTGGCGGCGCGAACGCCGGAAAATGGGCATTATCGCAGAAGTCGTCAAGCCGCTGGTTATGCAACTGCGCGGGCGCGGGCTTGCGATTGCGCCATTGGATGAGCTTTTGAAATTGCCCGCGTACGCCGGTGGTCAGGCGCTGGTGGAGAACGCGGCTAACCACAGGTTTGCCGGCGCCGGATCCTGATGGGTGGGGCACGTTCATTCAGAATCTGTAGGGTGGGCGTACTCGCCCACCGTTTGCCGCACACGGTGGGCGAGTACGCCCACCCTACAAGATGCCATTGCAGGCAAGAATGACCGCACCACTTCACCATCTCCGGCTACCGTTCGCTGAAATCGTCGACCGCCTCGCGCTGCGAGGCCAGCAGGGCTGCCCGCTGCAGCGCCTCGCGCTGTTCGCGGGGACGGACGTAGAGATGCTCCAGCAGGCTGCCGATGGTGACGTTGATGGGAATGGCGAGCATCAGCCCCGGCACGCCGAAAATCTTGCCCCACAGCACGACCGAAAAGAGGGTGACGGCGGGATGAATCTTCACGGCCCCGCGCATGATCATCGGCAGGATGAGATAGGCCTCGATGGACTGGACGATGGCGTAGATGATCAAAACTCCGACAACTGCCGGGCCGCTGTGCTCCTGGGTGGCGGCGAAGAGCAGCGCGATTCCGGCAGCGCAGGCCGGGCCGACGGTGGGGACGATCTCGGCCAGCCCTGACAGCAGCGCCAGCGGCAGGGCAAACTTCAAGCCGATCGAGAAATATCCGATGCACGAGGCGCTGAAGACGATGCACATGCTGATGAGCGTCCCCACCACCCAGCGGCGCAGGCGCGGGCCCAGGGTGTGGAGGATGTCCTGCACGCGCCCGCGATAGCGCGTGGAAACGATCATCACCGCCGGGCGCAATAGTCGTTCATCCGGATCGGCGAGCATGAAGATCGAGCCGATGAAAATGAACGCCAGCCAGATCAGGATGGAAAACAGCACGTCGCCGCCGCGCGAGATGACGATGGTGCCGCTGCCGCCGGCGAAGAATTTCCAGGTGTTGGAGAGCAGAAGATCGACGGTGAGAGGGGTTTGGAGCTGCAGGTTGTCGCTCCATCTGGCGAGGTTCGCATCCATCGTCTCTTTGGTTTTCTGCCAGTCGTGAAACGGCTTTTGGATCTGGTTGGCCAGCGGCCAGGAGAGCGCCAGGAGGAGGGCGCCGACGGCCGCGATGAGGGATAGTCCAAGCACGGCCGCGGCGATGCCGCGCGGCCCGGGAAAGTAGCGCACCAGCGGGTTGAGCGTGCTGGCGACGATCGCGGCGGCCAGCACCCCCAGCATGACCGTGCTCAGCTCATCGCGAAAGATGATGAAGATCACCAGCAGCACAGCGCAGACGAAGAGGATGGTCAGCGGATAAACCCAGACCGGCTTGGCATGATCGGGATCGCGGCCGTGGCCGTCGAACGACGGGGATTCCATCGACATGCGTGACAGGATAGACGGGGAAGAGAAATTCGCAAAATCGCGGGGAAGAGAGAGGGCGATTGAGGGTGCGCGACACTTGGGGCGGCTAGGGAGAATATGGCCGGATTCGGGTGGATGAGTACATCCACCGCTCATCCAGCCATGACAGACAAGACTGTCTGCCCCACCAAATCAAGAGACAGCCGCACCATTTCCCCGCCCGGGCCAGGGGCAGCTAGCGTTTGCCGCGGAGGAACAAGAGGGATCGCAGGCCGCGGGAAATGCGGTTCCAGACCTGGAGGGCGCGGAGTCGAAACTCAATTTTCTGCAGGGCCAGATCGCCTGGCTCCAGGCGAAGGGCTTCGCGGGCCCAGTGCAGGGCGCGTTCGTATTGCCGCTGCTGCTCGAACGCCAGGGCGAGGTTGTGCATGGCCATGAGATTCCTGGGGTCGCGGCGCAGGGCTTCGTGGCAGGCGGCGATGCCATCGGAATATCGGCCGCGCACGAACTGGGCTACCGCCAGATTCTGCCATCCGTTGGTGTTCTGGGGTTCAAGCTGGATCAGGCGCTTGAGGCACGCCACTGCCAGGCGGCTTTCGCCACAGTCCATCAACTCGTTGGATAACTCCAGCAAGATCTGCGGATCCTCCGGATGCAGCGTCAGCTCGCCGCGGAGATGGCGCCGGGCGTCATCGGGCCGATGCTGGCGATGATAGAGTTCGGCCAGTCGCAGATGCGCTCCCGGAAAGGTCGGATCGAGTTGCAGGGTCTTGGAAAATGCCTGGATCGCCTCCTCATCCCGTTCCCGCTCGGCCAGCCAGCGGCCATGGCAGTAATAGCCAGCCGGGTCTTCGGGGGAGAGTTCGATGGCGCGACGGAATTTTTCCCCGGCCTCGTCGACCCAGTCCATCTCCAGCAGCAAGTCGCCCAAGTCCAATAGAATCTGGGTGCTGCCGGGATCCTCGCGCAGCGCAGTCAGATAATGCCGCCGGGCGTGTTCCAGTTCATGCTTGCTCCACATGGCTTCGGCGATGCGAACGTGGATTTCCGGGTTGGAGTCGTCGAGGTCGAGCGCCTGCTGCCAGCAGAAAATCGCCTTGTCGTATTGCCCGCGGGCGCTGAGACTGCACCCGATGTTGTAGTAGCAGTGCGGGCACTTTTCTTTATAGAGCCGGGCGAGATAGAACATCTCCTCGGCTTTTTCGTGATCGCCCAGCTCCGTATAGGTGATGATGCGATTGCAGTAGCTGGGCTCGAAGCTGGAATCGATGGATTGGATCTTTTCAAAGGTCGCCAGGGCATCGGCAAAGCGCCCGATGCGATATAAATCTACCCCAAGATGGTTGAGCGCCTGCACATCTTCCGGCTCGATCTGCAGCGCCTCGCGATAGGCATCGATGGCCTCTTCCAGCCGATCCAGCTCATCCAATGTCAGTCCGATATTGAAGAGCCACCCGCTGTTGTAGGGATTGATTGCAACTGCGGCGCGCAGTTCCTCCAGGGCTTCCTGCCACTTGCGCTGCTCGAAGAGCTCCTGCGCCTTTTCCACCCGCTGCTCGGCATCGTACCAGTCGTTCATGCGCCCGCTTCTGTCTTGACGGCTTCGGTCGTTCTCGTCACTGCGTATTTAATCTTACGCAGCGAATTGCCGCAAGGGAATCCAAGTGGCCGGGGACATCTTTCAGTCCAACATAAAATACGGTAACTTCCGCCATACGACGATAAACGAGTAGTTCGGGATCGTTTGTCTCTTAGAGCAGCGGCGCAGTCGAACTTTGGACCGATAACGTCCGGCAACGGAGCCTGGGTGTCGGAGATTCCATCGCGATTGCCCCGTCTCCAGCACAGGGCGTCACTGGTGAGCGGGAAATTCTGGATTCGCGCGGCAGTTCTGGCAGCGGCCACCGCTGCCGTGCCCCCGCGCGCCCTGCTGGCGCAGCCGGTCCCGTCCGCCGAGGCTCACGTCACCAGCACTGACCTCGGCCAGCAGCTTTCGCTCATCAACGATCCCAACAGCACGCAGGGGCAGCGCGATGAAGCGGCCCGCCGGCTGGTTTCGCGCCACTCGGATGAGGCGATGCAGATGGTGCTCGGAATCCTCAAGGACCAGCGCAACAACAATGGCAAAGGCCAGTTGGCGGTGGCCAAGGCGCTGGCCCGGGAAACCAAGCCGCGGGAAAACCTCGTCGATCCGCTGTTTGTGCTGCTGCGGTCCGACAAGCCGCTGGCCGACGCCGCCGCGCAGGCGCTGGGCAACTACAAAGAGCGCGCCGATGTTCTGACCCGCCTCATCAATTTCGCCATCACCCGCGATGAGCAGCCCTCCAGTCGAATTGCCGCCATTCGCGCGATCGGCACATTCCCCGACAAGCGTGCCGCCTCGACGCTGGCCGAGGGGCTGCTTTTTCAGACGGATGACAGCGACGCGATTCATGACGCCGCCGCCGACGCCCTGGTCGAGATGACCGGCCTGCGCGACAACGACCGCGACGTCCAGCAATGGCAGAAGTGGTGGAAGGTACAGTCGGCCCGGCCGGAGGCGGACTTTCGCGCTGAGATCGTCACCAGCCGGGCCGTGAGGCTCGATTTGGCCGAGACGCGACTGGCCGCGCTGTCGGGCGAAATTTATGCCCTGCTCACCGAGCAATATCAAACGGCGCAGGATGAAAAGAAAACCGAGCTGCTGCTGCGCTATCTGAAGGCGAACGATCCGGCCATTCGCCTGGTCGGCCCGCGCATCGTGCTCGAGGATTTCATGCAGACCCATCCCATCGCGCCAACCGTTTTCGAGCAGTTGCGCCGCATGGTGGGCGACAGCTCTCCGGAGGTGCGGCTTGAGGTGGCGCGGGCGATTCACCAGACCAATGACAAGGACGCCATTGCCGCCCTGCTGACCCAGCTTCCACAGGAGAACGATCCGCAGGTGCGCGCCGAGCTGGCCCGGGCGCTGGGACCAATCGGGAACCTTAGCGCGGTGCCTCCACTGCTTGAACTGCTTAATGATACGTCCACGCAAGTGGTGCTGGCCGCGTGTGATGCCCTGCGCCAGCTCGCGCCGAAATTGGTGGCCGAAGATCCAAATCTCGCGGCCACGGTAGCCCAGAAGCTGCAGGATGCACTGAGCCGCACCGGCGTTGGTGCAACCGGGTTGCGATCTGCGATTATCGATTCGATGTCGCCGCTGAAAAATCCGGGGCTGCTCAATATCTACCAGCAATTGCTTGACCGGCGCGAAGCCTCGGCCGTGCGCCGGGCGGCGTTGCGGGCGATCGCGGAACTTGGCGACACCCGCGCCGCCGGGGCCGTCACCGGCAACGCGTTGGACGATCCCGATCCACTGGTGCGCCGCGAGGCGCTCAACACGCTCAAGCACGTGGCGACGTTCGGCAATGCAGAATCACTCTATCGCCGCCTGAATCCGAGCGTTGAGAGAGACCCGGAAAATCGCGACAAGGCCTGGGAGGTCCTAGAAGTGCTCTTTCCCAGTGCCTCGGCCGATCAATTGAAGGACTGGACCGATCGCTTCCCCAAGCAGCCGCAGCACAAGCTGACGGTGCTGTACGCCTATGTCGCCAAGCTGATCAAGAACAACAAAGTCGAGGAGCTGGCGACACGGCGCCAAGAGATCGGCGTCACCCTGATGGAACTGAAAGAGCCTGCCGACGCTGCCCGTTATTTCAAGCTGGCCCTCGATTATTACGCGGCCCAGGGAAAGGCGATGGTGACCGCGGGGCTGCGCCGCCAATACATGCAGGCGATGCTGCAGAGCAAGCAGTACATGGAGGCCGTGACTTTCGCGCAGGATGACATCAAGGAGGATCCGAGCGAACAGCAACTGATGGGCGGCCTGATCCGCAATGAAGTGCAAGCCCAAAAGGATGCCGGAAATGCCGCCGATGCGGCGGCGCTGATCAAGGAAGTGAAAAAAATGGAGCCACCTCTCGCCGAGCCATACAAGAGCCAGATTGGTGAGCTGGAAAGTGACTTGAACGCCAAGACGCCCGCAACGGGGGCCGCGCCGGCGAAATGAGCTCGCGTTCTGCAATACGATCGGGCGGGTGCGCCCAATAATCCGGGCAGCACTCAAGTGACGGCAGCCAAGGCCTGTG
>DAIOHQ010000247.1:0-7306 GCA_036744635.1 Tepidisphaeraceae bacterium
AAGAACTCACGACTTCGCTCCTATCCGATGCGGACGTAGCGCTGTAGTGTTAATTATCACGGCCATTATCGAAACACCGCCGATCTCGATATCTGGATCGCCGTCGACGCCTCAAATGCCAACAACGTCTCCAAAGCGTTGCAGGCGTTTGGATTTGCGCCTGCCGCGGTCCCTTCCGAACGGTTTCTCCACAAGGGCCCGATTCTCGCCTTCGGTCGCAAGCCACTGCGCGTTGATATCCTGACCGATCCCAGTGGCGTTGAGTTTGAAGACTGTTATCTGCGGCGCATCGAAACCGAGATTGACGGCGTCATGATTCCGTGGATTTCGCTGCCAGACCTCCGGACCAACAAGCGGGCCAGCGGCCGCACTAAGGATTTGGCCGATCTCGAAAATCTCCCGGACGAAACCACGCCACCGGAATAGAATCCGCATGATCCAAGTCGGTGAGCACCAAATTTATTCGATCATCGGCGAGGCCGGTTTCACCCGCCTCGTCGCTGCTTTTTACCGCCGCGTGCCGGCCGATGACATCCTCTCTCCCATGTATCCCAACCACGACTTCGCCGGCGCGGAACAGCGCCTGCGAGAATTTCTCATTCAGCGCTTCGGCGGCCCCGATTCCTACTCCCAGCGCCGCGGCCACCCGCGCCTGCGCATGCGCCACAACCCCTTCAAAATCGACCAGCGCGGCCGCGACCGCTGGATTTCGCTGATGGAGGCCGCCCTGCAGGACGCCGAACTTCCCCTGGAAGTGCATCCGCCACTTCTACAGTTTTTCCACCAGGCGGCCACCTTCATGATCAACCACGCCGGCGACTAAAATCGATCGTCGATGCAGCCAGCCCGTCCCGCCATCCTCCTCCCGCCGCCCCAGCGCATCCTCGCCGCGTCCCTCTTCTCCCGCTACTGGTTCGACCAGGCCACCATCCACTCCGTACTCGAATCCCGCCAGGCTGGCCAAATCTTTGTCGATGACGCCGACCATCCTCGCTCCGCCCTCCTTGCCCACGCCAGCGGCGAGTGCTATCTCGGCGGAATTCCCACTGCCGCCGTGCGCGCCTGCGCCGTGTATCTCGCCGAAACCATGCCGCCTCCCGGCCGCAAATACCTGCGCTTCATCCCCGGCGACGCGGTTTGGGAACAAGCCATTGCCGCCGATTTCGCCGATCAAGCCCAAATCTCCCCGCGCCGCAGCTTTGCGTTTCTGCCCTCAAATCCCATCGCCGCCCCGGCGCTCCCCCCCGGTTTCCGCATTCAACCGATCGATGCCGAAAGCGCGCGGCAGGTGAACGCCGCCGGCGAAATCACCCGCCTCTGGACCAGCATCGACCATTTTCTCCACCACGGCTTTGGCGTCTGCGCGATGTTCGAAGCTCAATGCGCCTGCTGGATGTGGAGCTGGACCATCGGCCTCGGCCGCGTCGAGATCAGCGTGGCCACACGTCCCGAATTCCGCCGCCGCGGCCTTGCCGCCTCGGTCGGCCGCGCCTTCCTCGCCGAGTCCGCCCGCCGCAATCTCATCCCCACCTGGACCTGCACGCAGTCCAACACCCCCTCGGCAGACCTCGCCGGCAAGCTCGGCTTCACCGAAAATCAACCCTACCGCGAGTACATCCTGGCAGGTCCAAGGTAGTATCCCATCCATCGCTATTCGGCGGGCCAAGCGACAGGCAGGAATGCCTGTCGTACGGCAGACAAGAATGTCTGCCCCACCAGCTCACCCCACCAGCTTCTTCAAATTCTCATAACTTGTCTTCACCGCCTGCAAATGCGGCGTCTCGTAGGTTGAATCCTGCTCGACGATGTACCACTTCGCTCCCGTGCTCGGCGCCGCCTTCACGATCGCCTTGAAATCCAGAATCCCCGTCCCCACCTCCGCGAAGCGCTTCTCCGGCCCGGCCGCCATGTCCTTCATGTGCAGCAGCATGATCCGCTTGCCGAGCTTCTTCATGTAGGCCACCGGATCCTCGCCGCCGTGCTGCACCCAATAGGTATCCAGCTCCGACTTCACCAGATTCGGATCGGAGTTTTCCCACAAAATGTCCAATCCATACTTCCCATCGAATTTCTGAAATTCAAAGCTGTGATTGTGATACCCAAAATCAAATCCGCGCTTGCGGAGCGCCGCGCCGAATTTGTTGAACAGTTTGGCCATGTCCTTCCACGCCTGCCCATCCTTGCGCCGCTCCTCGCCGACATAAGCGATGCAGATGTTCTTGTTGCCCAGGATGTCGTTCTCATCCATCACCTTGTTGATGTCCTGCTCCAGCGGCTCGACCGCCGCGTGGTTTCCCGCCACCTTCAACCCCAGGTCATCCAGAATCTTCTTCGCCTCCTTCGCCCCGCCCTGCAGGTCGCCGTACCCCGCCATCTCCACCCCGGCGTACCCGATCTTCGCCACCGCCTTCACCGTCCCGACAAAATCCTTCGCCAACAGATCCCGAAGCGTGTAAAGCTGCAATGCAATTGGAATCGCCATGTTTCCTTCTCCTTGAAGTTGAACGATCGGGCCGTCTCGCCAGATGCAGACCCGCGCCCGCGCCATCTTCCGCGCCGCCGCCCACAATGCAACCTGTGCCAATGAAGAAAGGCGTCCTCGTGCGAGAACGCTTTTCTTACTCCTGGTGAAGAGTCTTCCGTTTACGCCGCCACCATCCCGTGCGGGTCCAGGATGAACTTGCGGGCGGCGCCCTTGTCGAAATCCTTGTAGCCCTTGGGGGCATCATCCAGCGTGATCACCGTCGCGTTCACCGCCTTGGCGATCTTGACCTTGTCGTGCAGGATGCACTCCATGAGCTGGCGGTTGTACTTCATCACCGGACATTGCCCGGTGGAAAACGACAGGCTGCGCGCCCAGCCCAAACCGATGCGAATGCCGAGCATGCCGATCTTGGCGTTGTCATCGATGCCGCCCGGATCGCCGGTCACATACAGGCCCGGAATGCCGAGCGCCCCGCCCGCCCGCGTGGCCTCCATGATCTGATTCAGCACTGAGGCCGGCCGCTCGACGCCCGCCTGCTTGCCGGTGCCGTGCGCCTCGAATCCCACGCAATCGACCGCGCAGTCCACTTCCGGCACGCCCACGATCTGCTCGATCTGCTGGAACAGCGAGGCATCCTTGGTCAGATCGATCGTCTCGCAGCCGAAGCTCCTGGCCTGCTTCAGCCGGTCCTTGTTCATGTCGCCGACGATCACCACCGCCGACCCCAGCAGGTGACACGCCGCCGCGCACGCCAGACCCACCGGACCGGCGCCGGCCACGTACACCTTGCTCCCCGGGCCAACGCCCGCCGTCACCGCGCCGTGATAACCGGTCGGGAAAATATCGCTCAGCAGCGTCAGGTCCTTGATCTTCTCCATCGCCTCATCTTTGTCCGGGAACTTCAGCAGGTTGAAGTCGGCATACGGCACCATCACGTATTCGGCCTGTCCGCCGACCCAGCCGCCCATGTCCACATACCCATAGGCAGCGCCCGGCCGCGATGGATTCACGTTCAGACAAATCCCCGTTCGGCCTTCCGTGCAGTTGCGGCAGCGGCCGCAGGCGATGTTGAACGGCACCGATACGATGTCGCCGGTCTTGATGAACTCCACATCGCGCCCGGCCTCGATCACTTCGCCGGTGATCTCGTGCCCGAGGATCAATCCCGCCGGCGCCGTCGTGCGCCCGCGCACCATGTGCTGGTCCGACCCGCAGATGTTGGTGGAGATGATCTTGAGAATCACCCCGTGCTGAATCTTCTTCTTCAGCGCCGGGTCATACAGCTTGGGAAAGTCGATGCTCTGAATCTCGACCACGCCCGGTTTGATGTACGCCACGCCTCGATTGGATGCCATAGGGCACCTCCGCGCAAAAAATTCCTCGAAATGCACAAACGCCGCCCGCAGAAATTAGCCCCGTCTGAAAATAGAATCAAGGTGAAAAAACCCCGAGAAAACAAGACTATTTCATCCCCTGCGCCGGTTCGCCTTGACCGTCCCCTTGTTGCGATGGGATGTCCTGCCGCCTGCGCCCGCGCCGCGGTGCTGATCCAGCACCGCCAGAACATCCGCCGCCCGCGCCGATGCACGGACCGCTACGCCGCGCTTATCGCGCGCATCGGGGTTGGCGCCGTAGCGAAGCAGAAGCCGCGCCAGCGGCGCCATCAGCGCGCCCGTCCCTTTCGTACCTCCGGCTCCCGTCCCGGAAACTGCACGCCGCAACGGCGTTGACCGGCGGTTCTTGTCGCGCGCATTCGGATCGGCGCCGGCGGCCAGCAGCACTTCGGCCACCGCAAGATTCCGCGCCCGAGCGGCCTGATGCAGCGGCGTCACCTCATCCCAGTTTCGTGCATTCGGCTCCGCCCCGCGTTCCAGCAGCAGCTTGGCCAGCGCACCGGCCTCCGGCGGCGCCTGGCGGATGTCGGCTACGCGATGCAGCGCGGTCTCCCCGTTCGGATCGGTTTCATTGACGTTGGCCCCCCGGTCGAGCAACAGGGCAACCATCTCCGGCCGCAGCGCCTCGGCGGCATGAAACAGGACCGGCGTCCCCGCCTCATCGCGCAGCCGCGCCAGCTTCGGATCGCGCGCCAATTCCCGCTCGACACGATCGCGGTCTCCCAGGTGAATCCACGTGATGATCGACATCGTCGCTCCCTGCCCGCGCAGGAACTTCACGATGTCGCCGGCCTTCCGCCGCGCGGCCAGCGTCACCGGCGTGAGATGCTTCCGGTTCTGATCGACGGCGGCGCCGCGCTCCACCAGCAGCGCCACCAGCGCCAAATCCGCATACTGCGCCGCCATCAACAGCGGCGTGTTGCCCCAGCGATCGGCGGCATTGAGATCGACCCGGGCGGCGAGTGCGGCAACGGTCTTGCTGTCCCGCTTCCACAACGCCCGGCAGAAGGTTTCAACATCGTGTTTGGCCATGCCGATCCCCGGTAAGCCCATCAAGCTCGAAGGCGCTCTGAGTTCTAGTGAAACAGTCCATCGCTACGGTTCTTGACCGGATGTTCTTCGCGCGATCCTGGCTTCGCGCCGCGCTTGCGCAGGAACTCCGCGAGCTTCTCATCGTTGCCGGCGGCGTCGAGCACTGTTTCGCCGTCTTTGTCTTCGGCATTGATGCTCGCTTTGCTCTCCAGCAGAAATTCTATCATCGGCAGATTCTTACCGTCGTCGAAATGTTCCACCGCGGATCGCAGCGGTGTATGTCTATGGTTGTCGATCGCGTTGACGTCGGCGCGGTGGGCAACAAGCCATTGAGCGGCCTCTATTTGCCCACCGGCGGCGGCGCTGTGCAGCGGAGTGGAGTCCGCCACCGGATCCGGTGGCCCGCAGCCGCTCCCGTCTGCCTTACTCCGGCTCTCCACAGGCGCTCCGGCTTTCACCAGAATTTCCATCATCTCGATTTTGCCGGTTGATGCCGCATCGTGCAACGCTGTCGTACCGGAACTGTCCGTCGCCTTCACGTTCGCCCCGTGGGCAAGCAACGCCTCAACAATTCTCTTGTCCCCTTGGATCACTGCTTGATTCAGCGGCAGTCTCCAGCCCATGTTCGGATTGGCCCCCGCGTCAAGCAGCAGATTCACGACCACTGAATTCTTGTTTTCGATGGCCCCCTCCAGCACCGCCGGATATCGCGACTCTTTCGGCGCTCCGGCGCGAGCCCCATGCGACAACAGAAATTTCACCATCTCCCTCTGATTGTTTGCCACGGCATAAAACAGCGGAGAATGCCCCAGCCCATCAGGACGATTGACCTCTGTGCCGTCAGCACCAATGCGCTCCCGGATCGAATCCACCTTTCCCAACCCGGCGTCGGTAGACACATCTTCCTGCGCGCCGCCCGCCAGCAACACGTTGGCGCCCTCCAGATTGCCATTCTGCAAAGCCAGATCGAGCGCCGTCAATCCCCGAGCATTTTTCCGGTTGATCTGCGCCTTATGTTCAAGCAGGAATTTGATCATTCGCGGATCGCTGGCGACATGCAGCGCAGTGATCCCGGCGGGCGACATCGCATTCACATCTGCGCCATGCTCCACGAGTAGCTTCACAACCTCAGGCTGATTGGCGTTCACGGCAGTTTGCAGCAGCGACCATCCGTCACGAAAGTTCGGCTTTCCACCGTTGTAATAATAGGTGCTCACCAATTCGGGATGTTCGCGCAGAAGATCAGTGACCTCGTCAATCTTTCCCTTGATGAAGGCCTCATCGGCGGAGTAGCCGGAATGGCCGCGCGCTTCAAGAACCGCTTCCGCCTCCTTTCGCTTCCTCTCAAGCGCATCCCGCTGCTTCTTCTGCTCCGCTTCCTCCTTCAACAGCCCATCAATCATCCGCCGCATCGCCGGCGGATCAAACCAACCCTGCCGCTGCACCACAATCGCCGCGTCGTTCAGCAGGATGCCCATGTTCGGCCCGCCGCCCACGGCCTGCCAGGCGTCGTTGCTCATCGCATCCACATAGATCGGAACCCCAATGTGCAACCGCGCCTGAAACTCCCTCGCCAGCTTGATGCGCTCCTCCAGCGTCCTGGGTTGCCGGCGCAAAATGTTATCCCGCCGGTTCTGCTCCGTGACATCCTCAACGCCTTGATATGGACAAATGTCCCCGAACGGATGGGCCTCAATCACGTACAAGATCGCCACATCGATCTGGTCCTTATATTCCGCCGCGATCTTGTCCGCCTGCGGCCAGGTCGAACGGGACTTGGGACAGGTAAAGGAACTGGAAAGCAGCAGCGTCGGCCGATTGCACAATGACGCCAACGGCCTCTCCTCCTTGTCGAGCGTATACACCGCCACGTCCGGAAGCTGCTGGCCAACCTTGGTACCCAGCCGGTCGAACGAAGCGGGTTGCGTGGCTGCGGCGCGCGGGAGTCCCGCACCCTCTCTGGCCGGGGCTACCTTCTCAACCGATTTCGTTTGGTCGGTGGGATGGGTAGCAGCCTGCGAGCGACAACCCGCAAGGCCGACCAAGGCCAGAAACAGCGCGCTTGCAATCAATTTCATCCCGCCATGATACCAACGCCAGGCAAGACACAGAAAACCGCATCGTCCCGCCGAACTCACGCGGACCACCTGTCCCCAATGCGCACCGGTCGCCTCGCGACCCCAGTCGAATGATCCGCCCCCATTTCCTATACGCCTTGATGCGCCACAGTTTCTGTGGAAAGAGTGATTTTGAAATGTGGGACATTTGGGGACATTTTGGGACATCGGTTTGTCATTAGTCCTTTGTCCATGGTCACTTGTGAAGAAGTGGGTGGGTGGGTCATTTGTTGGGGAGTGGGACATTTGGAGGGGCGGGGAGGGGGGGGTTGCAAATT
>DAIOHQ010000248.1:0-7215 GCA_036744635.1 Tepidisphaeraceae bacterium
AAGCGATAGCGCTCTGCCGTAGCACGGGTTTTCCTGAACCCGTGCCAAACGGTGCGGCAACCTCACGAGCTGTTGGAATCGAAAGGGTTCTGGCACGGGTTGGAAACCCGTGCTACGCAAGAGCAGAGCGCTGCGCTTCGGGCGCATGGGCTGGTAGCCCATGCCACATTGAAAGCAACATCGCTCCATTCGCCACAGATAAGTGTTACAGCCGGCAAGCCGTTCTTCTCGCAACAATCTCATGGCCGACGAACTTTCCGCAACGCTTCCAATCGACCCTCCGTTTGCACGGCGCGCCGGGCATGATCCGCTCATTGCTTTGCTGATCGCCGGCTATCTTGCGATCGTGCTTGCGGCGATCGCATTTTTTCACTTCACCGGTGACACCGTTCACACCGCCGATCTCGGTTGGGATCGCGCCACCTTCATTACGCTCAATGCCGCGACGCTTACGGGGTTTCAGCAGAACACCCGTGTCGGCGATTTTTTGCCGGCCGCCCAGTTCATGCTCTTCTTTCTCACCCTGGCCGGGTCGCTGTTCAGCATGGTGGCGGGCGGCGTTCTCGTCTGCCGCATCCTGCGGCTGGAATACTCGACCGGGCGCATCGTGCTCGGCGCCGTGATTCTCGAAACCATTGGCATGGTGGTCGGCGGACTTGCCCTATCGCCCGGACAGACGCTCTGCAGCGGCATTTTCAACGGGGCGGCCGCTCTCGGCAACAGCGGGCTGCATCTCGGCAAATCACCTGATCTTTCCGAAGCGCAGCTTCATGCGATCCTGCTGCCGCTGAGCATTCTTGGCGGACTGGGCCTGCCGGTGGTGATGGAACTTTTCGACGGACTCTGGTCGCGCCGGGCGCTCTCCACCCACGCCCGGACGGTTCTGACCCTTACGTGTCTGCTGTATCTTCTGACGGTCGCGGTATGGCTGCTGCTGGGCTGGCCGGACTCCGATGCCGGTGTCCATCCCGAATCGGACGTGGTCGGAGTCAGCGTCACGGATTGGCCGGCGGTGAGGAAGCTTGCCGTTGCCGCCTCCACCGCGGCGGTGAATCTGCGCACGCCGGGCTTCGCCGCGAGCTTCTCTGACCAATTCCCTTATCCCGCGATGGAATGGTGTGGAATGTTGCTGATGCTGATCGGCGCTGCCCCGGCCGGGACCGGGGGTGGCGTCAAGACCACGACGATCGCGCAGATCGTCCTGGGGGTTCGCAATGCCCTCACCGGCCGGCCGGTTGGCCGCGCGTTTGGCATCGCCGCGACGTGGCTGGGGTTCTACTGCCTGATGGTGCTGGTAGCGCTGCTGTTCCTGTTGAACAGCGAGCCGGACTTGCCGGCCGACCGCATTCTCTTCCTGACCATCAGCGCCGCCAGCAATGTCGGGCTGTCGCATAATCCGCTTTCCATCGTCAAGGGGGGCATGTACATGCTCTCCACCACAATGCTGCTTGGCCGCGTTGCGCCGGTGCTGGTTCTCTGGTGGATGTCCCGGTCCACCGCCAACGCGCAGCTTGCGGTTGGGTGAACGGCGATACTGGTAGGGGCGGGGTCTCCCCGCCCTCTGCTGTTGCGTACGAATGCGGGCGGGGAGACCAAACGATCTACTCTCCCTTTGCTATTCCCCGGTTGCCGGTTTGCTGGTGGAACTGGCCAGCTTGGCATCGCGGAACTTCATTACCATTGCCTTGCGCGCATCCGCCATGGAGGCATACTTTCCATCCTTGATCTCGCCGGCCACTTCCTCCATCACCCGGTTCAAAATGCTCAACGTCTGCAAATCTTCCGGCCGAGGTTGAAGCGAGGTCAGATCGACCTTCCACTGATCGGCGATTTTCTTGAGCTTGATGGCGCGGCCGGCGCCTTCCCTGGGCGTGAGCGTGGCGGCGTCGCCATCGACCGATTCCTGGGCCTCATCGATGTTCTTCAAATCCCACTGCTGCATCGGCTGCACGATGCTCCGCCCCTCCTCCCCCCACTTCCCCACCGCGGCGTCGGTGATGCGTTGGCGGGCATTGAAAATTCCCACCAGGAGATCGACCACCTTCATCTGCTGCTCATCACCTGTAACGCACTGGTGGGCGAGCTCCTTGTGCCCATCGTGAACCGCCGCCGCGAACGCACGGGCGGCCGCTTTGGGATTCGACAAATCCGGCTCCCCCCCTGCCGCACCGGAAGCCGCGAGCGACGAACAAAGCGACAAGACCACGAACGATGACACAGAAAGCCAATTTCGCATGATGCTCCTTCACCCCTTCGCCGGGGCAGAAGACTATCGCGGCGGCTTCGTTCTGCCAACGGCCACGCATGAAGCATTTCGAGCCGGCCGCTTTTGCAATGCGGCGCACGCCACTACAATCGCCGCCCTCTCGGAGCAACTGCATGACCATGACTGAATCGGAAGCATTGCCTCAAATTGAAGAACAACCTGCGGCACCGGCCGCCCCGGTGACGCCCGCAGACCCACCGGCAAAGCGCCGGCCATACCTGGATCTGCTGCTCATCAGCTTCCTGCTGCTGTTCTTCGAATTGGCGTGCATTCGCTGGTTCGGCAGCATGGTGATTTTCCTGACCTATTTCACCAACATCGTGCTGATGGCGTGCTTCCTGGGGATGAGCGTCGGCTGCCTGGCGGCATCCCGCAAGACCAATTTCATCAACTGGGTGATCCCGCTGTCGCTGCTGGCGGTGGCGATGGCGTGGGGCGTCTTTTATTTTTATGGCCATTTTCCCGACAAGCTTTCCATCAGCATGGGTGAGAGCGGCTCGGCCACGAAGTTGATCTATTTCGGAACGGAATATCGGCCCCCCGATCCTTCGCGGCTGATCGTGCCGATCTGGATTCCGGCTGGCGTGTTCTTCGCGCTGATCGCGCTGATCTTCGTCGGCCTGGGTCAGGTGATGGGACGGAGCTTCGATGCGATCGACAATCGCGTCGCGGCCTACACGACCAACGTCTTCGGCAGCCTGCTGGGGATCGCGGCGTTCTTCGGCGCCTCCTGGTTCGGCACCTCGCCGCATCTGTGGTTCGCGATCTGTATCGTGCTGGTGCTCTTGTTCGTGACCAAGTGGAGCGCCGTGCAGATTTTCGGCCAGCTTGCCTTGCTGTTCATCATCGCGATGACCGCGTTTGGCCAGGGGGAAAAGGGCGAGGTGCGCTGGTCACCCTACTACAAAATCCGCTACACCCCGCAGACGCGCGAGATCGACACCAACAACATCAGCCACCAGCAGATGGTGGACATCGGCCCGGGCGGGCCGGGGTATGCGCTGCCGCACCTGTTGAATCGGGATGCGGGAAACAAGCCGTTCAAAGAGATTCTGATCATCGGCGCCGGCTCGGGGAATGACGTGGCGGCCGCGTGCCGTTATGGCGATGCCGATACGCACATCGACGCCGTCGAGATCGATCCGGTCATCCAATCCATCGGCGCGGCCGATCATCCCAACAGCCCGTACGCCGATCCGCGCGTGAAATACTACAACGATGATGGGCGCAGCTTTCTCAAGAAGAACGCGCCGAAGAAATATGATCTGATCGTGTACGCGCTGGTTGATTCGCTGGTGCTGCACTCGGGTTATTCCAGCATCCGGCTGGAGAGTTTTCTGTTCACGGAAGAGGCGTTTGCCGACATCCGCGGCCGGCTGAAAGAGGATGGCGTCTTCTGCATGTACAACTACTACCGCCAGGGTTGGGTGGTCGGGCGGCTGGCGAAGATGGCACTGGACCAGTTTGGGGCATCGCCTCTGGTGATGGCGCTGCCGTACCAGGCGGAGATCGGCGAGGGCCTGAACCTCGACAACGTGCGCACCTTCATCCTCGTCGGCAACGGTAAAGAGAATCACACGGTCGATTCGATCCGGGCGAAGTTCGCGGAGAACGGTTCGTTCTGGGTGAACGAGCGCCCGCAGTTCAACGGCGTCAACTCCTTTCGTGCTGACATGCCGTTCATCCCCGGCGCCGGCCAGTGGCACAAGATCGCCCCGGCCAAGGTGGACACGGCGGCGGTGGCGCTGACGCCGACGGACAATTGGCCGTTCTTGTATCTCAAGGACAAGGCGATCCCGC
Organism: Tepidisphaeraceae bacterium; assembly: GCA_036744635.1. GTDB lineage: Bacteria > Planctomycetota > Phycisphaerae > Tepidisphaerales > Tepidisphaeraceae > DAIOHQ01. The sequence continues at coordinate 4,067 of DAIOHQ010000248.1, forward strand.
GCCATCCCAGTCTCGACGGAATACTGGTGATCGCGGCGGTCTCGCTGGTGATTCTGCTGGCGTTCGCGCCGGTGCGGCGGATTCGGCCGAACGGGCAGATGTTCTTCCTGGGCGCGGGTTTCATGCTGCTGGAGACCAAGGGAGTGGTCCACATGGCGCTGCTCTTCGGATCGACCTGGGTGGTGAACTCGTTCGTGTTCGCGGCGATTCTGGTGATGATCCTGTGCAGCAACTTGTACGTGCTGGCGCTCCGGCCGCGCAAGCTTTGGCCGTATTATCTGTTGCTCGCCGCGGCGCTGCTGGTGAACGTGTTCGTGCCGATGCGCTATTTCCTGTCGCTATCGGGCACCCTGCGGCCGGTGGTATCGTGCGCGGTGATTTTCGTGCCGATCTTCTTCGCCGGAGTGATCTTCGCCACCAGTTTTCGCGACAGCACACAGCCGGACATCGACATGGGTTCAAACATCGCCGGCATCATTCTCGGCGGCTTGAGCGAATATTTTTCGCTGATGCTGGGGTTCAATTATCTGCTGGGGATTGCCATCGCGTTTTATCTGCTCTCGATGGTGCTGCGGCGACGGATGCCCCTGGCGCCCGCGCCTCCGGTTGTCTCGTAGCATGGGTTTCCAACCCATGCCGGGTACGGTTGGTATCTACAAACCGCCATTCGGCGCGGAATCTACCGGTCCTGCGGGCATGAGCATTCCGAGCCACTGGACACGGGTTGAAAACCCGTGCTACGGGAGAGCGGCTACCAATAAAAACAGCGCCGGACGATTGATTGCATCGTCCGGCGCGAAATTTCCTGCACAACTTGCGGTCTATCCGGTTAAGCGCCTCTTTCAATGCGCCGATGGAATAGGTGGATTAAAGCGTGCGCACGCCATTTGCTCAGCGCAGGCCCAGGGCCCCTGCGGTGAGGGCGGCCGCGGCGGCGGCGAAGACCGTCAGCTCCGCGACGTGCCCGAGTGTTGCAAGCATCCAGTTTGGCATCATCAACTCCCGCGTGTCGGGCCCGCTGGCCCTGGTGTACCGATGCGACCGGCCGCTCCGCAGCCACCTGGCCCCAAACTCCATGGGCCCGTCACACCATTTGCATCGACGGTTGCGCTCCCGCCGCTTTGGATGATTTCCAAAACAATCCGCACGAAAACAAGAAATCCGCCGCTAAACGTGAATACGTGGGACTTTCAGCGGATATCCGGTCCACAAGGGGCGGTTATCGGACGTGAGCGTGCGCGGATAGAATAGTTATCGGACGTGGCAAGAATTGCGGTCTGCGGCGAAATGTGGCGACCGCACGAGAGGCAAATCAGCCGAGGAGTTGAAATAATGCAACCACCCGAACACGAGCCAATGGCGGTTGACATTTATCAGATCGCCGGCGAGGAGATGAGTAAACGGACCGCAGCGCGATAGGCGCAGCCAGCAAACGTCACCGGGCGGCCGGGCATCGCCGGCTCAGCGGTTAGTCCCTCTTCCCACCTCAATCGCCTCGCGCAAATCCAGCGTCCCCTCATACAAGCTTCTCCCCACGATCACACCCCATGCCCCGCTGCCGAGAAGTTGCCGCACGTGCGCGACGTTTCCGACGCCCCCGCTGGCGATCACCGGCACATCCCCGGCCTCGACCAGCTTCCTGGTGTGCTCCACGTTCGGGCCGGCCATCATCCCATCCTTGGCCACATCCGTGTACAGCAGCGCTCCCAGCGGCCAGCCGCTCACCTGTGTCGCCACATCGCTGGCCAGTCTTCCCGACGAATGCGTCCAGCCGCGCGTCGCGATCACGCCCTGCTTTGCATCTATGGCCAGCACCAGCTTTCCGGCAAATCGTGCATCATGGGCAAGCTGTTCAAACCATGCCCAGTTCTCCATCGCGGCCGTGCCCACCACCACCCGGCTTGCCCCGGCATCAAGAAGGCGTTGCACATCTTCAGTTGAGCGAATCCCCCCGCCCGCCTGCACCTTCAACCCGCTGGCCGCGATCATCCGGCCAATCAATTCCGTCTGCGCCGGCCGGCCTTCCTTGGCGCCATCGAGATCGACGATGTGCATCCACTTCGCCCCCGCGGCGCGAAAAGATTTCGCGGTCTCAATCGGATCGGCCGCATAATCGATCTGCCGGGCATAGTCACCCTGCTGCAGCCGAACCACCCTGCCATCGCGCAAATCCGTGCTGGGAACAATCTCAAGCGCCATGCCCAGAAACTAGCAGAACGACGGGAATGCGACAAATAACCTTGTAATGTCGTATAATCGTAATGGAGTTTCTTATGACCGCCACCATCGCACCGCCAGCCGTCACTGTCATTCAGCCCGCCGTGCTTGAGGGCATCAGTTGGCAGACGTACGAGATGCTCCTCCGCGATCTCGAGCAGAACGGTCATAATGTTCGCCTCACCTATGACGAGGGAAGGGTCGCCATCATGTCTCCAAGCCCGGATCACGAAACGGACAAGAAACTTATCGCGCGAATGGTGGAAATGCTGGTGCTGGAACTGGACATCCCAATTCGGTCGCTTGGTTCAACGACATGGCGCCGCGCGCAACTCGCGAAAGGCTTGGAGTCGGATGAGTGCTATTACATCCAGCGCGAACCTGAAATCCGAGGGCAACGGACGTTTGATCTGGCCAGTGATCCACCGCCAGACCTGGTTATCGAAATCGATGTGACCAACCATCCCATCGACCGAATCGGAATCTATCGCGCATTGAGAGTTCCCGAAGTGTGGCTATGTTCCGCGGCTCACGTTGCTTGTTTGGTTCTGCTTGGCGCCGAATATCGCGAAATGGAATACTCCGCCGCTTTCCCATTCCTACGCGTCGGCGAGCTCGATCGCTTTCTCGCCATGCTGCCTGCGACCGACGAAAACAGCATCATTCGCGCGTTTCGCGACTGGGCGCGGGCAGCTTTTGAAAAGAAACAGTAGATTCCTGCCATGCCCGCTCAACCCAACATCGTTCTGATCTGCGTAGACCAGTGGCGCGGTGACTGCCTGACCATCGCCGGCCATCCGGTGGTTCACACGCCGTTTCTCGATTCCCTGGCGCTCGGGGGCGCGCGGTTCGATCGGGCCTACTCGACCTCGACCATGATCCGCAAGAGTTGCACGATCTTGCCGCCCCCCCCTGCCGACCCATCCCACCGC
>DAIOHQ010000249.1:0-7049 GCA_036744635.1 Tepidisphaeraceae bacterium
AGCATTGTGGGCACAGGTAGTGTGTACATTCAATTGCAACCCGCTCTAGCCCGGCAAATGCAGTTTTACCGCAGAGCCGCAGAGAACGCGGAGAAAGCAGTGGAGAAATTTAACCTGAGCTGCGCAACGTGCGCTGATCATTTTTGGCAGAAGAAAGAGACAACTTGCTTCTCTGTATAATCTTCTCTGCGCTCTCTGCGTCTCTGCGGTGAATAATCCGGGCTAGCGGGACAGGCCATGGCCGATGCCGCGGCGCCGGCCTACCATCAAGCGAAACTTCACGCGAAGGAGCAAATCATGGCCGACAGCAAGCTGAAACCCGGAGACCCAGCCCCCGATTTTGAATTGATGAACCAGGACCGCGCCAAGATTCGGCTGGCCGACTTTCGTGGCCGCAAGAAAGTCGTCCTCCTCTTCTATCCCATGGACTTCAGCCCGATCTGCACGCAGGAGCATTGCTCGTTCGGGCCGGACCTGGGCAAGATTCAGAAGGATGACGACACCGTCGTCTTCGGGGTGAGCTGCGACAGCCCCTTCTGTCATGCGGCCTTTCGCCGGCAGTACAGCATCCCCTACGACCTGCTGGCGGACACCACCCGCAGGATGGTCAAGGCCTATGGCATGTTCGCCGGCGAGGAACCGTACAACTGCTCAAAGCGCGGCACCGTCGTCATCGGCCGGGATGGAACGATTTTACACCATCAGGAAGTGGGAATGACCGAGGCGAGAAAAGTCGAGGATGTCGCGAGAGCGTCGAACATCGACATCGCCCAAGAGCAGCGCGGCAGTGAATTTGGAGTGAGCGTTTAATGGGAGGGATTCCATGCGGATATGGAATTGCCTGCATTGCATAGCGGTTGACGAGTGATACACTTTCCCGCGGGTCGCTCGGCGTGCCGGCACACGCGGGGACCAGCACCCTGCGGCGCAAGAAGCAGAGCGCGCAGCTCGGGTTCAACATCAACCTGTCGGTGCTCAATCCCAAGGACCTCAAGCAGAAAAAGACGGTCGGCAAGTGGGTGGGCGCGGTGCCCATCGACGAAAAGAGCGGCGCCTATGACCTGGCCGGCGGCGCCGCCCAGGAGCGCACCCTGCGCATCGCCATCGACACCGTCGGATCGGCCAAGGGCTTCACCGACACCTTCGGCGGAAAGCTGATCGGCAAGGCCGAAAAGAAGGACACGCTCGCCAGCTACACCTACAAGCGGCTGGTGGGAGACAAGGAAGTCGCCGTCACGGTCAAGAAGAGCGACCCGATGAAGTTTGAGGCGGTCGAGCTGGCCAAGGGCCCATCCGAAAATTATCCGCACACCTCGGTGAATGGCCGGCTGGATTACGACTACGAGACCGGCAACTGGCTGACCGATGGGATTCACTTCAAGTATCAGCTTGACGGCAAGGACTACGAGGACGTGATGACCGGCACGATCAAGTGGATCGAAGACCCCGATCGCAAAACCAACGGCAAAGGCCACTACGACTTCAACCTCCGCTTCAACGAGGACAAGAACAAGAAAGCCTCAGGCGAAGGCGCGGCCTTCGAGAAGATGAGCGAGGAAGATGCCTTCTTCGCCGTCGACAACACAATCCCCTGCCTGACCGGGCAGATCGCGTATGTGGATTCCATGGTCGGCGGCAAGGATATTCCCGCCTCCAGCAAGATCACCTACAGCCTGAACGCCAACAAGCTGACCAAGCAGCAGGTGATGAACTTCTTCAAGCTCTGGCTGGTCTGCACCGGCCCGACGAATGATGAATGATCAGCCGCAGGATAGCCCCCTCTCTCGCTTCGGCGGGAGAGGGGATTTTTCACAACGAATGGCAGCAAAGGGGGAAACATTCGCGGCACAACTCAACATTCCCGCTCACTTTTTCTTCAGCGTGTAATGCCCCTTTTCGCAACTGATGGCGAAGCGCTCCACGCACGCCTTGAGATCCTCCCAGCGCTGGCGAATCACGTCGGCCTCGTTGGGATCGATGTGGGCGTCGTTCTCGACCGATTCGGTCACCGCCTCCAGCAGCTCGCTGAAATCGCGCACCATCGAGCGCGTCTGGTTGAAGATCGTCTCATCCATGCTCTTGCGCAGCTCGGGCACCGGATTGGACACGAAGAAGCCCCCGGCCTCGTTGCACAGCCAGCGCACCAGGCGGATGTCCTTGGTCAACAGGTACATTTCGCGGACGCGGTCGAGCGGGTTCTTGGCGCCGCTCTGATCGGGATCTTCCTTCTCGGCCGGCGGCTCGCACCACTTGTAGACCAGCGCGGGCGACACCTTCAGCGCCCCGGCCACCGCCTTCACCCCCGGCTCCTCGACCGCCTGCCGAATGACATCGAATGATTTCATGGAGTCATCTTACCCCCGGCGCGCCTGGCCATACAGTGCCTGGCATGATTCGAAAGCGCAGTTGAGCCGCGTGCTTGGCTCTCCTATCCTCCAACCAAATGGCGATGCGGCAGTTCATCCTCGCGAGCGCTTCTCCGCGGCGGCAGAGCCTTCTGCGCGAGGCGGGATATGAGTTCGTCGTCCATCCCGCGGGCATCGACGAAGAGGTACACCCGGCCGGCCTGACTCCCATCGAGCTGGCGCGGTTTCTGGCCGAAGCCAAGGCGAATTCGGTCGCCGATCAGTTTCCCGAGGATATGGTTCTCGCGGCCGATACCATCGTGGCGTTCGGCGACAAGGTGCTGGGCAAGCCCGCCGATGCGCTCCATGCGCGGGAAATGCTCGAGCTGCTGGCGGGGACGACGCACATCGTCATCACCGGCCTGGCGGTGGCGTGCCGGGCGACGAATTTTTTCCGGGCCACGCACGTGATGTCCGCGGTGCGGATGAAGATGCTCGGCGGGCAGGAGATCGAGCGTTACGTGCAGTCGGGGGATTGGCAGGGGAAGGCGGGAGGCTACGGCATCCAGGATTGCGATCCATTCGTGATCCGCACGGCCGGGAGCCATTCGAATATTGTGGGATTGCCGATGCGCGCGGCCAGGGAGTTGTTGGTGGCGGCGGGGATCAGGCCGACGTTGGGAGTTCCTGAGAGCTGACGGGGGGTGGGCAATGTCGTCATTGCACGCTGGCGGGCATGATGCCGAAGGCGATGTCGTATTGCTCGATCATCTCCTGGAGGCGCTGCCGGGGTTGGATGGCGAAGAAGAGTTCGCGGTCGAAGAGGCGGCGATCTTCCTCGGCCCCGGCGCGGGCATCGCGCATCTGGCTGGACCAGCGGGCCATGGCGGGATGGTCCTGGGCGGCGGCGGCGAGCATGGAGTGCATCTCGGCGAAGAGCCGGCCGCGCTCCATCGACTTTCGGGGCAGGGCGGCGATTTTTTCGACGAGGGCGCGCTTGCCCTCTCCAAGCAGGCCATGGCGGAGGCGGCGGCCTTCCTGCTCGACACAGGGCAAACAGGCGCGCACCCGGCCGAGAGCCTCGGGAAAGAAGAGGGTGGCGGTGGTCACGCAAAAGCGCGGGGCCTCAATGCCGAAGTAGCGCTCGATGAGGTCATCGGTAACCTGGTCGTATCGGCCGCCGCCGATTCCGTGCACGAACTGGTCGACCAGCAGCAGGCGAAAAAAAAGGGTGAGGGTCAGGGCGCGGGGCGAGAGCCTGACCTGGTTCTCGCGCATCCAGCGGGAGAGGTCGGCGGCGGCGCTCCAGCCTTCGGCGTTGGGGTCGAAGATGAAGGTCTGTCCCTCCCTTGCCCGCAGGCCCCAGCTTGTGCCGATGCGCAGGAGCGTTGCCCGCTGGCGGGTGCCATCGTCGAGAAAATCCAGCCAGAACGGCACCTCGCGCATTTCCAGCGTGACCTTCAGGTCCGGCATCGGCCGGGTGGTGGATTTTATTTTGTACTCGAGGCGAAACTCGGCGAGGGCATCGTTGTAGGCTGCGCAAAAACGGGCGGAGTCGGCGAGCAGATGATGCACGAAAAGCCCGAAAGGCTCGGAGGTGAAGATCGGTGACACCACCAGGGCGTGATGGCGCAGGCCCAGCTCCCAATCGAGGTGGTGGATCGCATCGGTCACCGCGATCGGAAGCTTGGGTGTTTCCAGCGAGAGTTTCCGCATCGAGGCGAAAAAATGGTGCATCATCGGGCGGAACGACCATTCGGCCGCGGCGGCGTCGAAGGCCTGCTCGATATGACGCAGATGGGCGGGCGTGGGGGCGTCGACCTGGCCGCTCCAGGTGGCGACGGCCACCGCGGGATCGTCAGTGAGCGGTTCGGCGTGTCCCGGCCAGCGCACCAGCAGGTGCTTGGGCTCATCGGTGTCCACCGCGAAGTGGTAGGCCGCTCCGTCCAGGGCTTTGGCGACGCGGTCGCTGAGCGCATCCTTCACCCAGACGCCGGCGTGGTACAGCTCGGTTTGATGTCCGGTGGCAACTAACGGCCGGGCGTCGTCGGTGTGGCCGATCCACGCCCGCTGCCGCCGGCGCACTTCGGGGAGGGGGATGCCCTGGACAAGCACATGATTGGCCGCGTTGAGTTGGTGGTGATTGGTCCGCGCGGCGGCGAGGATGACCGTCGGCTCCGGCCAAAGCAGCATCTGCCCGTCCTCGGCCGGGGCCTTCCAATCAGGATACCGCGAGGCGGACAAACTCATTGTGGGTAAACACCTTCACCACGTTCGCGAGGCCGGCAGGCCTCACTCACAGCCGCACCCGCAACATTCGGCCCTGGCCGACTCCACGGCCGCCCGTTGCTGCGCCACTTCGGCGGCCAGCACTTCGAGATAGTGCTTGAGGCGATTGGATGGATCGTCAAGCTGGCCGCCGAAGTGGCGGGTTGGATCGTTGTAAATCAGGCGCACGGGAACCTCGGTGATGCGCAGGCCGGCGAAGACCGCCTGGGGCCAGAACTGCATCGGGAAGGCGTAGCCGGGTTCGGTCAGTTCCAGCTTGCGCATGGCGCCAACGCGATGGGCCTTGTAGCCGCAGAAGGAATCGGTCAGTTGCAGGTGAAACAGGTCATTCAAGATGCCGGTGATGGTGACATTGATCGAGCGGCGATCTCCCGGAGGGGGGTCATCCTGGTCGCTTGGCCTGAGGTAGCGCGAGCCGCTGATGATGTCCCATTCATCGCTTTCGATGGCGCGGAGGAACTCGGGAATGCGCTGGGGTTCGTGCTGTTCGTCACAGTCCATGGTGATGACCCAGTCGTAGCCGTGGGCGTCGGCCCAGGCAAAGGCGTCGATCACGCTCTGGCCGTACCCTTTGTTGCCGGCGTGCTGGACGAGGTAAACCTCATCGCGCTCGGCCAGCCGGGCGAGGATTTCGCCGGTGCCGTCGGTGCTGCCATCATCGATCACCAGCATGTCCGGGTGCATGCGGCGAATCTCGGCCAGCACGTGCTCGACGTACTTGCGCTCGTTGTAAACCGGCACGGCAATCAATACCCGCACGCAAACTCCTTGGTCCCCCGAGGGCCGCGAACCGCCGACACTCCACCATGCGATGCAATCGGCGCTCCATAATGCACTCCGATCGTAGAAGGGCTGATTCAAAGGGTCAACCGGGGGTACAAGCGTCTGTCCGGTGGTGGTAAAGTTTGGAATCAAAATGAGCACAGGTCTGCGAGTACGCCGACCTGTGGCACCCAAACTTTACCACTGCCGTCTGTCCCTATCGCAGCGACGATGCGGACGACTGGTTTTATCAGTATGATAGGCGGCGAAAGGGCTTCTCTATGGAGAATGGGAGCTTGCTCTGCGTGGTGGTGGGCGCGGCGCTGCTGCTGGTGGCGATCGGGCTGCCGCTGGCGTGGTACAACAAGCTGGTGCGGCTGCGCCAGCTCATCCGCGAGAGCTGGGGCAATGTGGATGTGCAGCTCAAACGGCGCTATGACCTGATTCCCAATCTGGTCAACGTGGTGAAGGGATACGCCCAGCACGAGCGCGATACCCTGGCGGCGGTGGTCGAGGCCCGCAACCGGGCGGCGGGGAACAACGGGGCGATCGCATCGCAGGCGGCGGACGAACAGCAGCTTGTGCGGGCGACGCGGCAGCTTTTTGCGGTGGCGGAATCGTATCCAGACCTGAAGGCATCACAGAATTTTCTGGAGCTGCAGCGCGAGCTGGTGAACACCGAGGACCGCATCGCCGCCGCCCGGCGCTTCTACAACGCCAACGTGCGCGACTACAACATCGCCCGCAGCAGCTTTCCGACCATGCTGGTGGCGGGGTTCGGGGATTTTCCGCCGCAGGATTTTTTTGAGGTGGAGGATTCGAGCATCCGCAATGCCCCGCAAGTTTCCTTCAGCCCCGGCCAGACGTGAAGAAAATGCGGTTACTGATGGCGGGGCTGGTGGTAAGCATCGCGCTGTGCAGCGGATGCGGGCGCACGGTCATTCCGCCAGCGCATCCGGCCGAGCCCGCGAGGATGTTCATCGCAATTTATTCCAGGCATTCAAGCATCATTCTGCCGACCGGGGACAATCGCATGGTGGAATATGCCTTCGGCGATTGGGCCTATTTCGCGGAGAATCGCGACCAGTGGTTCAATGGCATCGAGGCGCTGCTGGCGTCGAAGGGGGCGGGGCTGGGGCGCCGGTATTTTGCCTGCACGGCCGACGACCCGACGCTGGAAGAGAAAGTTTGGGCGAAGAAGATCGTGCCGCTGAAGGTGGAGACAAAGAGGTTGCGGGCGCTGCAGGAATCGCTGGATGCGCGCTTTGCCGCCAGCGCGTGGACGGCGGTGCATAACCCGGAAAATGGGCTGGTGTGCGTGCGTGACCCGGAGAAGTACAGCCTCGGGCACAACTGCAATCACGTGACGGCGAGGTGGCTGGAGGAGTTGGGGTGCCAAGTTGAGGGGAGATCACTGGGGCCGGAGTTTAAGGTGAAGAAGATGGTGCGATGAATCGCACCCTGTGCGCTTTTGACGTAGGGTCCGCTTGAGCGGACGCTGTGCCGGCAGGTGAGCGAAATTCCGTCCGCTGAAGCGGACCCTACAAACACTTGGGATGAAGCGGTTGGTGCGGTGAATCGCACCCTACGGGCGGGCGGGAGCGGGGGCGATAAGTGATCTTGTAGGGTGGGCGTACTCGCCCACCGTTAGCC
>DAIOHQ010000250.1:0-7044 GCA_036744635.1 Tepidisphaeraceae bacterium
CATCCATCCGAATCCAGCCATATTTTTCCCTGGCCGCCTGAAGCGTCACGCACCCGCGCGCCCTTGGCTGATCCGTGTCCCCGTTGTTACTCTCGCCGTCTCCATTATAATCCCGCATCCCATGGGTCTTATCGTGCAGAAATTCGGAGGCTCGAGCGTGGCGACGGCGGAGAAAATCCACCGCGCCTGCCGCCGTGCCGTGCAGGCCAAGCAGCGCGGCAATCAGGTGGTCGTCGTCGTCAGCGCCATGGGCGACACCACCGACAACCTCATCGCCCTGGCCAAGCAAGTTTGCGAAAATCCCGCCAAGCGCGAGATGGACCAGCTTCTCGCCACCGGCGAGCAGGTGACCATCGCCCTGATGGCCATGGCCCTGCACTCGCAGGGCCACGAGGCGATCAGCTTTACCGGCGGGCAAATCGGCCTCGTCACCGACGATGCCTTCAGCAAGGCGCGCATCCAGTCGATCAACAAGCAGCGCATCTTCGAGCAGCTCGAGCTCGGCAAGATCGTGATCATCGCCGGTTTCCAGGGCGTCACGCCCGATGGCCATTACACCACGCTCGGCCGCGGCGGCTCGAATGCGACATTGGTCGCCATCGGCGCAGTGCTGAAGGCGGATGTCTGCGAAAACTACACCGATGTCGACGGCATCTACACCGCCGATCCGCGCCTGGTCCCCAGCGCCCGCAAGATCGACAAGATCAGCTACGATGAGATGCTCGAGCTGGCCGGGCAGGGCGCATCGGTGCTGCAGACCCGCGCCGTCGAGTTCGCAAAAAAGTACAATGTCCCCCTTCACGTGCGCAACAGCCAGAACGATCGCGAAGGCACCTGGATCGTGGCGGAGACCCCCAACATGGAACACATCGTCGTATCCGGCGCAGCCCTCAAGCAAGACCTGACCCGCGTCACCATCAAGAGCGTCCCCGATCGCCCCGGCATCGCCGCCAAGATTTTCGGCGACATTGCCTCGGCCAACATCGTCGTCGATGACATCATCCAGAACGTCATGGACGACAACACCGCCAACATCAGCTTCACCGTCGAACACGGCGACCTGGCCGACATCCGGCCGGTGGTTGACCGCATCTGCCGCGAGCTGGAGAAGGCCAAGGCGACCTATCATGGCGATCTGGCCAAGGTCAGCGCCGTCGGCGTCGGCATGCGCGCCCACACCGGCGTCGCCCAGCGCATGTTCAAGGCCCTGGCGGATGCCCGGATCAACATCCAGAACATCACCACCAGCGAGATCAAGATCAGTTGCATCATCGGTAAGGAAGACGGCGCGCGGGCGCTGCAGATCGTGCATGATGCCTTCGAGCTGGGGAAGACCGTGAAAGCCTGAAGAGGCTGACGATTGAGAATCACCCCCGCGGCCTGGCGGCCCCATTTTGCGGCAGGGGCACATGTGTTCCAATTTCCACCCCGCATTGGCTGCAATGCTCCTTAGACCCGCGCAGCTCCGCCCCGCACGCCGGGCAGCGCGGCCAATGCTCTTCGGGGTCGCCCTTGCGGGTGATGCTGATAAACCCATCGCTCTCCAGCACCGCCTCCTCGATCTCGTGCAGGTCATGCACGCCCTGTTTGCGCAGCAGCACGCGCAGCTCGCGCACGCTGAGCAGCTCCTTCTTGAGATGATGGTGCAGCAGCACCCCGTGATGGATCAGCAGCGTCGGCCGGCCCTGGATGAAATTTTCCCAGTCCTTGGATCGATAGGTCAGCACGCTGAAGCCATAGCTGAGCAGGATGATCACCACGGCCAGGATGATGCCGCCGGTGATGGAGTTGTCCCCGCCGTTCATTGAGTTTTGCACGGCATTGCTGATCAAGAGCAGCGCGACGAACTGCGCCATCCCCATCTGCCCGATCTGCCGCTTGCCGCTGAGGCGCAGCAGCATCAGGATGATCAGGTAAACAATCCCGCCGCGGATGACGAATTGCCACCAGGGGAAATCGGTATGCCACAGGTTATTCATGGTGAAGACGGCCTAGTGCTCTTCTGGCTGCTCACATTGCTCGGGGCCGTCCTTGTCGCGCGGGTCGCCGGGGGGATAGTCGGCGAAATAGCAGAAGATCTTGCGCACGTAATCGACGCAGGGCATTTTCTCGAAGGTGTGAATGTGGGCGGCGTCGGCGCTGCCTTCGACTACGCCGGTATCGTCATCCCATTCGCTGACCTGCATGCCCGCCTTCTTCAATTCTTCGACCGCCTCGCCGGTCTTGTCCTTCCACGCCTCGTCGATGATGACGACGATGTCGCAAATTTCCGCATCCTGGTGGTTCATGGCAATATCCTTCCGAATTGCGGTGGCTCATCAATATAGAACCACAGTATATCCTATTTGCCGGCGCAGGTATTGGATATAATTTCCGCCTGAGCACCTCGTACCGAAAGGGATCGCCGTGAAGAGATTTTCCCGCGCGCCATTTGGAATTGCCCTCGCCGGGGCCGTGCTGGCAGCTTGTTCGGCGTCCGGTCGGGGAGAACCACCGGCCAGCGCTCCGGCGAATGAGCTGTCGCTGGCACAGGGAAACGTGAATCTGGCCGTGCCGGAGGGCTGGCTGATCGAAGGACAGGGCGACAACGGACTGTCGGCCGCATGCCGCAATGCCGACAACAGCGCGAGCCTGACGATCGTGATCGCGCCCCAGAAATATGATTCCGCGCCCGGCGAGCAGGTGAAAAAGCAGGTCTCGGAGAAGGTCATCGCGGGGTTGAAAGAGGGATACAAGAAATTCCATGCCAAGACTTTGATCGAGCCCCACATCGAGAAGGCGGAGGGATTCTGGCTGCGCATCCACGATGCCTACAAGGTGGAGGACAACGCCGTCGAGCAGTTGCATTTGTATCGGCTGGTGGGCGAGCGGCTTGTGCAACTGACGCTGGTGGTGAAGAGCGATGATGCCAAGGTGGTCGAGCCGACCATGCACGCGGCCGAGACCATGCTGGCGCAGGCCGCGCCGAGCAAGACCGATGCGCCCGTGAACGGTGATTCGCCAAAGCCCTCCGCGCCCGCGCCCAAGCCGCAAACCCTGAGCAAGGCGCACGTGGTGTTGACCGCCCCGGCGGGATGGAAGCAGGAGCTGGCCGACAACGCTTCCGGCATCATCGCCACCTTTCGCGACGCCAAAGACTCGACCAACCTGATCACCGTCGCGGCCCGGCCGATTCCCGATGAGGCGAAGAAGGACCCCAAGTTGCGCGATGCGGTGGTGCAGAAAATGGTGGCGGGGGAAAAGCCGGTCTTCAAGATGGCCGGGGCCAAGCCGCTGAGCAAGCCGCAGGTGGTGGAGGATTCCCATTTCCTGCGCAAGCTGCGGATTCCCTACCAGGTGGAGGAGACCAGGTTCGTGGTCAGCAGCCGGATGGTGCTGGTGGGGGACACGTTGCTCAGCATCACCTCGGTGGCGCTGGACGACGTCGCGGACAAGGTCGAATCTCTTGCCGACGCGGTGGGAACAGGTGCGGCGGCAAGCAAATGACGATGAAACCGGCGCGATTGTCTCAGGGCGCTGTGGCGGGCTGCGACGCGGGGAACTTCTTGGAAACCTTGGCGGTCGCGGCGATCACTTTTTCCCGCCGGGCGGTTTGGGCATCGGTGACGAGCTTGTACTTGCCGGCGCGGATTTCTTCGGCCAGCTCAGTGTAGGCGCCGGTTTGGGCGTCGATCCAGGCGGTCTGGCGCGGGACGTTCTTGAGGGTGCGAGAGGGGTCGATCTTCCACTCCTCATCCTTCTTGACGAGGTAAAACGAAAGCGATCCAGCGCGAACCGTGGCGTTGTCACCGTCGATGGTGGCCTGCGCTTTGGAGAGCTTGGCGACCTCGCCGCTGAAAATGTTTCCAAATCCAAGACCGGAAAAACCGTCCGGGCCGAATTTTTCCGTGGCGGCGCCGCGCAGCGTCGCCAGAGCGGCCGCCATCTTCGCGTAGGCATCCACCAGCAGCTCTTCTTCATCGGTGTCGGCGTAATAGGCCTTGCGCACTTCGGCGGCATCACCCATGCCCATGGCGATGGCGTTCTGCATGAGTGCGCGAACCGGTGTGGAGCGGACCCCGGCCGGGGCGGTGGCCGGCTGAGATGCGGGTTGTGAGGAAGGCGGTGGAGTATCCGCAACCGCGAACGCGCAGGGCAGAAGCAGCACACCCAGCGCAGCAGCGATGATGGAATGAGCTGCTCGACCCATCACAGTTCCACGAATTCAAATGCCGGCTCGGCCGCGTTTTCGCTGGGAATTTGCACGGCGGCGAAGGGTTCGCCCATTTCCCGGCGAATGGCCGCGGCATTGTACAGCCCCGGCCGGCCGAGAATCGACAGATACACATCGCCTTCGCGCCGCGCCCCCTCCGGCGGCGGGACGGCCGCGGAAAAGTGCTGCAGCTTGCCCTGGAAATTTTCCCACGTGCCATCCTTCTCCGCGAAGGAAGCGGCGGGAAGCAGAATCTCCGCGGCATCGGTCAGCGCGCTCGGCAAGACATCCTGCACCACGCGGAAGCCGCGCTTCAGCAATGCCGGCTGCTCCTTGGGCAGCCAGTTGCTGCCATAGCCGCCGACGATCCACCCGCCTTTGAGCTTCTTGAGGGCCGGCGTGGCGCTGGCGGTGAATTCGTCAAACGTTGCGCTGGCGCCACCCAGAAGGTTCATCACCCGGCGGATGCCGGCGGCATTGGGAACCTTTTCGCCCTTGATTGTGAAGGTCTGCTTGCCGGTCAGATAATTCTTGAACGTCTCATCGGGTCCGGCCGTTGGCACCGGCCCGAGCACAAGCACCGCCTGCGCATCGATCGAGCGGATCACCTGCCCCAGCAGCCACGCCTCCTCGCACGCCATCATCGGGCTCATCATCGCGTAGAGCGACCCGGGGCCATTGACGGCCACCAGTGCCTTCAGGCCGCTGACTGCCTCCTGCACCGCATTGGCGTAAGCAGTATCCACCTGCGTTCCATACTGCACCCGCCGGGCCTGCGTCAGCCGTTTTTCATCGTGGACGAACTTCCAGGAATAGCGGGTGTCATCGTTGATCCACCATTGATTCACTTCCGCGTTATAGCGCGGCTTGATGCGGTAGATCTTGCCTTCGTTCTGATCGAGATAGATGTTCTCCCCGCCGGAATCGGCCGGCGAAATCGACGGCACGCTCTTGAGCAGCCACACCCGCTGCTTGAAGAGAAAATCCTTGTCCAGTAGCGCGCCCACCGGGCACAAATCGACCACGTTCCCCGCCAGCTTGTTGTTGCACGGCCTGCCGGGGAAGCAGTCGATTTCCTCCTTGTGTCCCCGCCCGTCGACGTACAACTCGCTGGTGCCGGAAACCTCGCGGGTGAAGCGCACGCAGCGCGTACACATGATGCAGCGGTCGTTGTAGAGGACGATGTTCTCGCCAACATCCTTCTTGGGCTTCTTGGCCTTGTCCTCCTCGAAGCGCGACTGGCTGCGGCCATATTCGTAGGAATAATCCTGCAGAAAGCACTCGCCGGCCTGATCGCACACCGGGCAATCGAGCGGGTGGTTGATCAGCAGGTATTCCATCACCTGCTTCTGATTCGCGATGGCCTTGGGAGACTTGGCGCGCACCACCATCCCATCCCGCACCGGCGTCTGGCAGGCCGGCACCAGCTTGGGAATGCCTTCCACTTCCACCAGGCAGATGCGGCAGGAGGCGACGATGGACAGGCCGGGATGGTAGCAATATTGCGGGATGGCGATGCCGGCGTCATTACACGCCTGCAGCACCATCTGGCGATCCTTGCACTCGATCGTTTTTCCGTCAACGGTAATCTTTGGCATAAGACCCGGAATCATAGTAAAGCGGGCGCGAGTTGCCAATGAGTCCGAAGGAATCAGGCGCCGATGCATGATGGTGCGGACATTCCTGTCTGCCATGGCCGTTTAGCCCGCTCGCTTGCGAGCGGCGGTTCTGCAGGGCGTGTACTCAATCCTGGTGGGGCAGACATTCTTGTCTGCCATCGCGGATGAGCGGCGGGTGTACTCACCTGCCCGAATCCAGCCATATCTCCTCAACCCCAAGCTGACGAATTGACGACGTTTTTGCGCTGCCTGTCCGAAGCAGTCGGACGTAAGGTGGTGATCGAAGGCGGGGGGCCGGGAACGCGCTGATAAGAACACAAGTTATTAGGAGTTGTGAGGCCAGCGCCAGTTCAGCAGCGAATTTGCCGCAGCAGGTCAGCATGAGCGGTCGGCGCGGCGGCAAGAAAGGGGACTTTGGCGCCTTGGTATTTCTGCAGGTTGAAGGGAAAGATGGGTTTGCCTTCCAGATCGGTAAGCAACCCCCCGGCCTCCAGCACGATGGCCGCGGGCGCCGCGATGTCCCACAGTTTTCCGTTGACGGTAACCGCGCCGTGCGCGACGCCGGCGGCGACTTGCACCGCCTCCAGGGCGGCGCTGCCGAGCATGCGGATTTTCCAGTTGGTCTGGCCAATCCAGCGGGCGGCGTATTGCGGGCAGCGGCCCTGCTTGTCGATCAGGTTGCTCGTCAACATCAACATGGATGAATCGCCTAGCGGCGTGGGCAAGGCCGACAGCGGCTTGGCGCCGCGCCAGGCGCCGTGCCCTTTGGCCGCGGAATAGGCCTCATCACGGGTCACGTCGTGTACCACGCCCAACACCGGCATGCCGCGCTCCAGCAATCCGATGCAGACCGCGAACGCTCCCAGGCCGGCGATGAAATTGTTGGTGCCGTCGATGGGGTCGATCACCCACACCCGCCCAAGCGCGTCCGGGCAGTCAAAGGTAATTGCGTCGCCCGATTCGTTTTCTTCGCCGATGATGCCGTCCCCGGGAAAGCGCTGCCGCAGGCCGGCGACGATGAAGCGCTGGCTGGCGCGGTCGGCGTCGGTGACGGCTTCTTCGCTGGCGGCGCTATGGGTCTTGGTGAGGCGTTCGACCTTGCCATAGTGATCAAGAACGATCCGCGCCGCGCCGCGGGCAAGCTCGATGGCGAACTGCAGCTCCTGCACAAGAGTCATGCAGGCACAGTAGGGCGGGCGGAGGTCACGGGCAAGGTCGTGGACAATGGAAGTC
>DAIOHQ010000251.1:0-7032 GCA_036744635.1 Tepidisphaeraceae bacterium
CCACCATTCCGCATTCCGGACAGCGCAGCGGGGTGGCGCGGAGGTCGTAGCCGCAGTTCTCGCACTGGCCGAGCGCAATCCTGCGCTTGCGCCGGCGAATGATCCTCCACCGCCGCAGGCGCAGGGCGGGGAGGAGGGCGAACAGCAGGGCGAGGAACCAGGAGGGGAAAAGGATGGAGATGCCGCTGGCGTGGTCGAAGAAATCCAAGCCTTCGGACTCCATAGAGTACGCCTCCAGCCCGAACCCGAATCGTTCGGCAGTTTGTCCAAGTCGGTTGTCGGGGACATCCAAATCCACCGGAGGGTAGGCATTATGATCAAGTCCCTCAGCGCCCCGAAGGCGGCTCGCCGAACGGTCGATGAACACGTTCCACCGGTCCACACGCAACTTCAGCCGCCCCCGTGAAGAGGCCAGTTGAATCAAATCCGCATGCCCCCCTCCGCTGGACGAGTGCATGATGCGTTGGTAATAGAAATCGTCGCAATGGAAATACCCCCGCACGCCCAGCCCCACCACCGCGATCAGCAGCAGAGCCGAGATTCCCGCCCCGATGGTGAAGAGCTTGCGCCGCATGGGAGGGGAGTATAGCAGAGGCAGGGAGGCCGGTGCGGGAATCTCACCTCCACGCCTTTCAATTTGAGAGTTGCAATTTTCATTTTGCAATTTTCAATCTCCTCCTCCTCTCTCCGCGCCGGGGTCCATCATTGCAAATTGAAAAATGCAAATTGAAAATTGCAAATTGGGCCCGAACCCTTCGCGCCGCAACGCGGAGCGGGTATCGTCCTCCCCTGTGCCCACCGCAGGTGCCGCCGGTACTCCGGCGGAATTGCCCACCGCAGGTGTGCCGTCCGCAGGACCCGCAGGACTGAAGGAGATTGGATATGCCGGTTACTTTGCCCGTGATGTTGTTGTTTTCCGTGTTGATTCCCGCCAAGGCGTGGTTCGCGCCGGACCAGGCGTTGGAGGTGAACGTCAAGGCGGACAAGGAGGTGACGCTGGTGCTGACGACGTTCGCCGGCAAGGCGGTGGAGGCTAAAGGAGAGGCGAACGTCAATGGCGAGAAGGTGGTGGATGTGAAGACGGTGTTTCCGGCGCTGGCGACGCCGGGGACGTATCTGCTGTATGCGGTGCCCAAGGGATCGGCGCCAGGTGGGGCGGCAGGGGGGGCGGAATTCGTGGGGACGCCGCTGGTGATCGGGGTGCGCGAGGACACCCGGCGCGGGGCGCCTCCCGGGGTGATGGTGGTGAAGGTTGAGCCGCTGCGCTACGCGGTGATGAAGACCGAGGCCGGGGATCTGACCTGCGTCTTTTACTACGATGTCGCCCCGAACACCGCGGCCAGTTTTCTCGCGCTGGCGGAGAATGGCTATTACGACGGGCTGAAATTCCACCGCATCATGCCCGGCTTCGTGATTCAAGGCGGCGACCCGCGCGGCGATGGCACGGGCGGGCCGGGGTATCACATTCAGGCGGAGTTCAGCGACCGGCCGCATGAGGCGGGAGTCTTGTCGATGGCCCGCAACGGCGATCCCAATGAGGCGACCGGGGCGATGCCGCGGCCGGAGTTCGCCGACTCGGCCGGCAGCCAGTTCTTCGTCTGCCTGAATTACGAGCGCACGCGGGCACTGGATGGGAAGTACACGGCGTTCGGCAAGGTGTTAGCAGGGGCGGCGGGCATGGATGCGGTGAACAAGATCGCCGAGACGCCGATCGCGGATAAGCAAAGCGGCCGGCCGGTGAAGGCGCCGGTCATCACCAAGGTGGAGGTGAAATCGGTGACGGCTGCCGACAATCCCTATAAGCATCTGGCGGAGGAGAAGGAACCGAAGGAAGCGGGCAAGGGGCAGTGACGCTGAACGCAGAGATGAACGAGATGAAACGTGAAACGTGAAACATGAAGAGGCGACTCCACGCTTCATGTTACAGGTTTCACGTTTCCCGATTACGTCGATAGACCCAGGCGGGCATATTGCTCGGCCGGGGCATCGCACTGGCACATCAGTTGGATGAGGTGGGCGATCATCCGGCTTTCGACGACGGGATCCTGCAGCGGGGTTTGCTGATGGGGATCAGTGGCGAGATCGAAGAGCATGGTGTCGCGTGCGACCTTGCTGAACCAGGGGGGCAGGTTTTCCAGTTTCAGGGTCTGGCAGCCTTTGGTGAACGAGAAGGGCGGGGCCAGGGTGGCGCCCGCGAACGCCTGTGGGGTGAAGGCTTCGCGCATCATCGCGGGCATCAGGGTGTATTCGGTGGCGCCGTTGTGGGTGGGCCCGCGCATGTAGACGTAGCGGCCATCGGTGACGTTCACGTGCATGCCATGCATGCCGAAGAGGGCGGCATCGCGCACCGGCGTATCGTCGGCGATTGTGCGGGAGAGGGATTTTCCGAGCATATTGGGCGCCATTGGCTGGCCGAAGACTTCCAGCAGCGTCGGCCCGAGATCGAGCGCCGGCTGCACCAGGGCGGCACGGCGCTGGTCGCATCGGCCGTTGCGCGGGCCGCGCGGGTTGCGCGGGTCCCAGACGAAGAAGGGCGTGTGCGCTACCTCGTTGAAAAACGGGCACCAGCACTTGCCCCAGACCTGGTGCTCGCCCAGCATAAAGCCGTGATCGGTCCAGACGATCAGCATGGTGTCATCCCAGAGCTTCAGTTCATCCATCGCATCCAGCACCTTGCCGAGATGGGCATCGCACATGCTGAGCAGGGCGGCATACTCGTAGCGCACGTGCTGGATCTCCTCGGGGGTTTCGCCGACCGGGCAATAGTGCGGCCAATCGAAATGCCTGCCCTCGTAGGCGTGTGGATAGAGGTCTTTGTACTGCCTCTGCGTGAAGAACGGCTCGTGCGGGTCGAAGGTTTCGATCTGCAGGAACCAGTTGTCGGCGGAGTGGTTGCGGCGGATGAAATCGAGGCCGGCCGCGAAGGTCTGCGCCTGCGGCTGATCGGATTCACGCGGCATCTGCGTGCGGTTTTTCCAATCCTGCATTCCCCAGGCGTCGGTGTGGGGGTGGATGGCCGGCGGGATGGGCGGGTCGGAGGGGTCGGAGGGGTCGGTCACCATGGGATACCAGGGGTCGCCTTCCTGGCCGCGGAAGAATTCCCAGGTGTTGTACTTGCTGTGATAGTTGGCCCCGCCTTCCTCCCAGTAGTGATAGTGGTCGCTGGCGAGGTGGGTGTAGATGCCGGCCTCTTTCAGCAGCCGCGGCACGGAATCATCGAAGGGTTCGAGCGGTCCCCAGGAGCGGTGCAGGAAGCTGGGGCGGGCGGTGTGCAGGTCGCGGCGTGCGGGCATGCAGGGCATCGAGCAGACGTAGGAATTGTCGAACGTGACCGTGCGCCGGGCCAGCCGGGTGAAATTGGGGGCGTGTGTCCATTCACCGCCGTAGGGGGGAAGCATGTGCCGATTCAGCGAGTCGAACATCACCATGATGACTTTCATGGCGGAAATATTACGATGGGCAGGTCATTTTCCCAACGGGTCTGACGCGGCATCCAACAGCGCCGCCCCGGAAGTGCCTTCATGGCCCCGCTCCGCTATAATTGCCGGCGCATGGTTGATTTGCGGGAGCATCTCCAGAACGTCTTTGGCCTAGACGAATTCCGCCCCGCGCAGCGCGAGGTGATCGAGGATGTGCTGCGCGGCAAGGATGTGCTGTGCGTGATGCCCACCGGGGCCGGCAAGAGCCTGTGCTATCAGTTTCCGGCCACGCTGCAGCAGGGGTTGAGCATCGTGGTGTCGCCGCTGATTTCGCTGATGGAAGACCAGGTGCAGCAGATGCGCGATGAGGGGGTGACGGCGGCGTTCCTGAACAGCGCGCTGAGTCCCGGCCAGCAGCGGCAGGTGCTGGGGGAACTTGAGCAGGGATTTGAAGGATTGCTCTACGTCGCCCCCGAGCGATTCTTCGCGGCGAATTTTCAGGCGTTGATGGAGAAGCTGCGGCCGAAGCTGTTCGCGGTGGATGAGGCGCATTGCATCAGCCAGTGGGGGCATGACTTTCGGCCGGAATATTCGCAGCTCGGCGCGGTGCGCAAACGGCTGGGTTCTCCGCCGACGATCGCGCTGACGGCGACGGCCACCGAAGATGTGCGCGATGACATCATCCAGCGGCTTGGCCTGCGCGAGCCGACGGTGGTGGTGACCGGATTCGATCGGCCCAACCTGCGCTATGAATCCCGCAGCATTCCAAAGCAGCGCGAGCGCGATGTCGAGCTTGTCCGGTTCCTGCGGCAGGAGACATCCAGCGGGATCGTCTATTGCGCCACGCGCAAGGCGGTGGATGCGGTGACGGAGATGCTGAAGGCGCAGCTTCCCGACCGGCCGATTTTTCCCTACCACGCCGGGATTGAGCAGGCGGACCGCTCGGCCAATCAGGAGCGGTTCATGGAGACGGCGCGGGCGGTGGCGGTGGCGACCAACGCCTTTGGCATGGGGATCAACAAGCCGGACCTGCGCTTCGTGGTTCACTACAACGTGCCAGGGACGCTGGAGGCGTATTACCAGGAGGCCGGGCGCGCCGGGCGGGATGGCCAGCCGGCCCGCTGCATCATTTTGTTCAATTATGGGGACCGTTACACCCAGGATTTCTTCATCGACAAAATCGGCGAGCAGGACCCCGGCGCTGATCCAGCGCTGGTGGCGCAGAGGAAGGATCGGGCGCGGCAGAAGCTGGATCTGATGTTTCGCTACGCCCAGACGCAGCGCTGCCGGCGCGAGCAGATCCTGGATTACTTCGGCGATGAGACGGAGATTTCCAATTGCCGCTGCGATGTGTGCATGCGCGAGGAACAGGCGGCGTCCGGGGCGGCGGAGCTCACCGTCGTTTCCGATGAAGTTATTCTGCTGACGCGGCAACTGCTGTCGGCCATCGCCCGGCTGCACGGGAAGTTCGGGGTGGGCGTGATCGCCGAAGTCCTCGCCGGCGCCGACAACGAGCGCACGCTGCGCTGGGGCTTTGACAAGCTGACGGTATATGGCCTGATGAAGGCGCACAGCACCAAGCGCATCATCGCGATGCTGCACCGGCTGATGGAGGCGGGTCTGGCGCGGCAGCGCGACCCGGAGGGCGTCAAGTTTCGCCCGGTGGTGGAGCTGAGCAGCGCCGGCGTCGCGGTGATGAAGGGCGAACAGCTTCCGCCGGCCACGCTGGGTGACCTCATTCCCCGGCATGTCGTCGAGCCATCGCGCACGCGCATCCGCATCGACCGCTCTGAAGATCAGTCGGTCGACGAGGCGATGAGCCCGGAGGCCGGTCAGCGCTTTCAGCGCCTGCGCCTCACCCGCCAGCAGATCGCCCGCGAGCGCAATCTGCCGCCCTATTGCATCTGTCATGACAGCACCCTCAAGCTCATCGCGGCCACGGCGCCGGCCGACATCGCCTCCCTTGAGCGCATCAAGGGAATGGGACCGTACAAGATCAAGATGTATGGCGCTGCGATGCTGGCCGCGGTGCGGGATGACCGTTAACGCCAAGGCGGCAGATTTACATTGAATGCCGGGGGGCACGGGGATAGGCTATTTGCGGGCGAACTGGATATCGATCCCTCGGCATCCGGGCATTGTGGAGACCTTCATGTGGAACAAGCTTCGAGCAGCGGTGGTGGCAGGGGTTTGCGTAATCGCGATGGGGCAGGCGCGCGGGCAGACCGTCATCGTTCCGCCCACCGCAACGGCGGGCGGGGTTTACATCGACGCTGATGGCACCGTGAAGTATCGCCAGGCGGACACCAGGGATGAGCTGGCGGCGGTGCGCGAGCGCGCCAAGGCGGCGGCGCTGGCGGGCAAGGGCGCCAAGGAGGAAAAGCTGGCGTTCGTGTCGCTGCCGAAATTGTTTGCCGAGGTGCAGGAGCTCACCAGGGCGGGTAAGGAAATTCCCGAGGAGCTGCGCTATCTGCACGGCATCACCCAGGTGCGCTACCTGTTTGTCTATCCGCAGGAAAAGGACCTGGTGATCGGCGGCCCGGCCGAGGAGTGGACCGCATCCGGCAAACTGCAGCCGATGGGCAAGCGGACTGGCCGGCCGGTTTTGCAGCTCGATGATCTGGTGGTGGCGCTGCGCACGGCTGGCGGGGCGCAGCGGCGGGCCTTCGGCTGCTCGATCGATCCCGCTCCCGATTCTCTGGAGAAGAGCACTGAGGTGATGCAGAAATTCGGCACGCGCTCGCATCGCGAGCTGGCCGATGCGATGACCAGGGCGCTTGGCCCGCAGCGGGTGTCGGTCTTCGGCACCCAGGATGACACGCGGGTGGCGTTCATCTGCGTGGCGGCCGACTACAAGCTCAAGCGGCTTTGTCTGGGACTGGATGCTTCGCCGGTAGCCGGCGTGGGGAATGCGATCGACAATTCCCGCGCGGCCGCCAGCCGCTACTGGTTTGAGACATCCTATGAGCCGCTGCTGGCGTCGAAGGATGATTCCAGCTTCGAGCTGCGCGGGCAGCGGTTGCAGCTTAAAGCGGGGGCGCAGTCGTTCGATGAGCGGGGGGCAACCGAGAAGGGCAAGGCGTTTGCCAAACAGTTCACCCAGAAGCTGCCGGCGCTGGCGGCGGCGGTGCCGCTGTTCGCCGATCTGCAGAACATCGCGGACCTGTCGATCGTGTCAGCGCTGATCCGCCACGACCGGCTGGATGAAAAGTGCGGCTGGGATCTGGCCTGGGTGAAAGACCCAAAGGGATATCCGGTGCCGACGGTCGCCGCGCCCAAGACGGCCGATACGCTGGTGAACTTCACCAACGGAAGCCTGGCCGCCGGGGGGGTGATTCTGTCACCGGAGACGGTGGTTGCCCCCGAGGCGCGGGAAGAGGACAAGAAGGATACTCTGGCCGCGCCGCGTCATGAGGCGAAGGAAGCGATGCAGCAGACGATTCCACCTGGGCGCGAAGCGAAGTAGCCGCCGCCGCTGTCATTCTGAGGTACGCCGAAGAATCTGGATAGATCTTCACGTCAGGCCAGATCTTTCTTGAGTACGTGCTCTCAACGTAGGGTCCGCTGAACACGATTGCGCGCCAGGGTGTTTCAAATTCGCGCTATCTCCTGA
>DAIOHQ010000252.1:0-6925 GCA_036744635.1 Tepidisphaeraceae bacterium
TGTCATCCCGTCGCTCGAACCGCCGTAGCAAGTGCCGGGCCGAACGGGATTGGGATGTCCCCCTTTCCTTGCCTTACGCAGCCGACGGGGCGACTTCTCGCTCAATACGCCGGGCATTCTTGATTTGAGCGACGCGTAGGTCGTATGCGGACTGGAGATTGAGCCACGAACGTGCATCACCCCCGAAATGGCGCGCCAGACGCATGGCCGTATCCGCTGTGACCCCGCGCCGCTCGCGAACAATATCATTGATGCGCGGAGGTGGAACGCGCAGCGCATTGGCAAGAGCCCTGGCGCTCATGCCCAGGGGAACCAGATAATCCTCTCGGAGGATTTCACCGGGATGGACAGGCCGCATGCCGTTTTTGAACATCGTCGTTCCTCGGTTAATGATAATCTACGATCTCCACCTGTTCAGGGCCGTCTGCTGTCCACCGGAAACAAATTCGAAATTGGTCGTTAATGCGAATGCTGTGCTGGTCTTTACGATCACCCTTGAGCGCTTCCAGCCGATTGCCCGGCGGAGCGCGCAAAAAGTCCAGCGTTTCCGCAGAATCAAGCTGGGCGAGCTTCCGAACTGCAATCCTTGCGATCGCGCTGAACCGCCTGCACTTTCCGCGTTCAAACAAAGCCTGCGTGTCAGCGCAACGGAAACTGCGTATCATCCATCACACGATATAACGTGTATCGGCACGCGTCAAACACGATGTCTGGCAGGGTTATGCGGCGCCTGATCGCCCTGCGCGCTTCGTCCGGAAAACCACAGTCGTCATACGAAACGCAGTAAGAGCCATGTTGCACCGCCGAAGACGAGCATTCCTAGAATCCCGCCCGCCCCGCCGCCAGGGACCTTCCCTTGCGTTGCGATATTCAATATGGAAAAATGTAAGGTGACGCACGTCGACTGCCAGACCGATGTGAAGCGCCGCCGTCCTCGCGGACTCCCGACGCTGTGGCATAAGCCAGCTTGTCGGCCCAACAAGGCTCATGAAGCATTCCCTCCAATCCATCCAAACATTCGGCCAAATTCCCGGAAATTTCTCTTGACATTCCTCAAACAAAAACCTAACATACGCCCAGCATCATCCATCCTCGGCCATTCAAACCAAAGGGGGTTTCCAATGCCGCTGCCGACATCATCCCGTGTTTCCCGAAGTCGCCTCATCCCGCCCACTCCGCGCCCCACATTCTGCACCTTGCACTCAGCACTCTGCACTTTCCCTCCCCTCCCCCGTTCTGCATTTTGCATTCTGCGTTTTGCGTTTCCGCAAATGTCCCACTTGCCCACAAATTACCTAAGTACCCACAAGTCCACAACTGCAGCAATTTCAACGACTAACGCGCGTCAAATGTCCCTAAATGTCCCTAAATGTCCCACATCTCATTTTGTCTTTCCCGACTCCGCACCCCATTTCCTCGATACCACCGCCAGTTGTTGGTATACTGCCCGACTTGCCAAGACAGGAGATGTTTCGATGAGATTTTCCCTTCTCGCGCTGCTGGGGGTGGCGATGGTGTGCGCTTCGTGTACGGAAAACAAACCGCCCGCGGCCAACGCGCCCGCCGGGCGCTTGGTGCCCCAGGGAGCGCCCACGCCCGTCCGCGCCAGCGCCTCGGCCGCCAAGTCCGCTGATGCTCTCTCCGGCATGCCCACCCCGCCCAAGGATGCCCAGTGGACGATTGAGTGTACCCAGTTCAGCGGCATGAACCACGTCGATGATGCCCGCCGCGCCCGCGCCAGCCTGATTCACAGCACCGGCATGAAGGACTGGTACGTCGTCGACGGCGAAAAGGCCAGCATCCTCTACTACGGCTTCTATGCCTCCAAAGCGGAAAAGGATGGCTCCAAGGAAGAGCGCCGGGCGTGGAACGACAAAGCCAAAATTTCCGCCATGACCGACTCCTCCGGCGACCGCATCTTCGGCCAGTCCCTGTTCGTCGGCCTGACCTCCGCCGATCCCGAAGCGCCGGCGGAATGGGACCTGCGCAACGTGAAAGGCAAATACTGGTCCCTGCAGATCGCCGCCTTCAAGGAACGCTCCGATCGCAAGCAACTGGCCGTGGATTTCGTCAAAGAACTGCGTGCATCCGGCAAAGAGGCCTATTACTTCCACGGCGAGACCACCAGCTCCGTCTGCATCGGCGCCTGGGATGAGAGCGCCATCGAGCAGCAGGAGTCGGACAAGGCCCATTCCACAAATCCGAATGATGACATCGTCGTCGCCGGGCCAGGCGTTCCGCTGGATGGAGTGGGGGCAAGTGTCCGCACCAGGGATGGTCACAACGCCGACGTGCAGGTGCCGGTCATTGTGCCCAAGGATGAAACCATGATCGCGGCCATGCGCGAATTTCCCTACAACGCGGTGAATGGCACCACCGGCTACAAAGATAAAGTGACTCAGAAAGAACGCTTCAATGAGTCGTTCCTCGTCGTCATCCCGGCCGCCAAATACTCGCAGGCCGGCGGCAGCAATCGCGTGAACCAGTTGCCTGACAATCCCGACGACTACAACCCGGTGCAGAATTTCATCCGCCAGGGAGCCAAAACCAACAAACCGCGCGGCGGCACGCTGCGCTCGCTGGATAATTGACGTCGACCGCAGGGGGGGATTCCGCCATGCGCCTGCTCATCGCCACCACCAACGCCGGCAAGATCAAGGAATTCCGCGAGATGGTAGGGGAGGATATTTTTGAGTGGTCGGACTTGAGCAGCCAGAAGCCGGTCGAACCGGTCGAAGAAATCGGCGCCACCTTTCGCGCCAATGCCTGTCTCAAGGCATCGCATTACGCGTTGCGGTTCAATACCTGGACCCTTGCCGACGACAGCGGCCTGGAGGTGGATGTCCTCGCCGGCCGCCCCGGTGTCCACAGTGCCCGTTGGGCGGAAATAAATAACGCCGGCCAGGGAGATGCGGCCAATAACGCGCTGCTGTTGCGGCAGTTGCAACAGTTCGGCGATAACCATCGCCAGGCCCGCTTCGTCTGCGTGCTGGCCTTGGCGGACCCCGCCGGCCGCATCATCCTTACCGCCCGCGACACGGTGGAAGGCCGCCTGCTCCGCCAGCCGCGTGGCCACAGCGGTTTCGGCTACGACCCGCTGTTTTTCATTGATTCGTTATCGAAAACGACGGCCGAGCTGCCGCCGGATCAAAAAAATGCCATCAGCCACCGTGGCAAGGCATTACGCCGCATGCGGGCGCTGATCGACCGGATGAATCTGGGCCAAAAATGAGCTTCGCGCACTTTCGCCGTCAGGTGAAGCTCCCATTGACTTGCGGCTATAAATCCCGTCTAACAGCGGGCGAGGAACCGAGCAAATGAGCAGGATTCTGGTGGCCGTCTCCAGTCCGTGGGCATCCCAAAAGGTTGTCGAACCCGTCAGCGAGCTCGCCAAGCGCCTCGGCGCCGAAGTGCTGGTGGTGCATGTATCGCGCCCCAGCGGCGGCCAGATGCGCGAGCAGGAGCAGCAGGAGGGCGAATCCGCCATCAGCCTGCTGCGCGAAAAACTGCAGGACCGCGGCGTGGCCGTCCAGACGCTGTTGATGTTCAGCGACGACATCGCCCGCGCTGTCCTCAACACCGCCATCGAACGCGAAGTCACCCTGATCGTCCTCGGCCTCACCGGCAAGAACATCTTCGCCCGCCTGCTGGCCGGCAACGTGCCGGTGGAATTGATCAAGAACACCCGCATCCCCGTCATCCTCCTCCCCCCCGACTGGAACGGCGTGATCTGAGATCCTCGCCAATCAACAAAATCTGGCGCAATCTTGGCAACATCTCTTTTCGCGAGGGCGCATGACGTTATAATCCGCCGCGCGTTGGGAAATAATTTGGCGATCTCTGGCGAAAAAGGAGATGGAATCGATGGTCAACGGCGACGACTTCATGCCCAAGGAATGCTTCTTCACCAAGGGTGTCGGCAGGCACGCCCACAAGCTGATGAGCTTCGAGCTGGCCTTGCGCGATGCGGGAATCGAAAAGCAGAACCTGGTGCGCGTCTCCTCGATCTATCCCACCACCTGCAAGATCATTCAGCCCAAGGAAGGGTTGCCCAAGCTCAAGCCCGGGCAGATCACCTTCGTGGTGCTTGCCGAGGCCGCCACCGATGAGCCCAACCGCCTGATCTGCGCCGGCATCGGACTGGCCATTCCCAAGAATCACGCCCACGGCTATATCGCCGAGCACCACGGCTACGGCATGCCCGAGAAGAAGACCGAAGACCTGTGCGAAGACCTGGCCGCCACCATGCTGGCGACGACGCTGGGTATTCCTTTTGACGCCGACAAGGCCTGGGAAGAGCGCGAGCAGCAGTACAAGATGGGCGGCGAGATCGTCAAGACCCGCGCCGTCGTCCAGACCGCCGAAGGGGACAAGACCGGGATGTGGACGAGCGTGATTTCCGCGGTCGTGATGATCCTTTCCACGAACGAAGAGCCTATTCCACGGTAATACAGCGCAAGTCTAGCCGTCCCGCTTGCGGGGCGCTTCGGGTTTGCGCTGCTATATCGTGGGAACACCGCTCGCAAGCGAGCGGGCTAAATCTTCGGCTGCTGTTGCGACAGGCAGTGGATGGCGCCGAGGCCCCAGATCAGTTCCACGCAGTCGATGCCGATGACCTTGTGTCTTGGCAGGTGGCGTTGAAGGATTTCCAGTGCCCGGCGGTCGTTCCTGCGGTGTCGGTAGGTTGGCACCAGCAGTGCCCCATTCACGAAATAGAAGTTCACGTAGGTCGCGGGCAGGCGCTGGCCGGCGTGTTCGACCACGCCGGGCATGGGAATTTCCACGACGTCAAACGGCCGGCCATCCTGGTCGTGCAACAGATCCAGTTGCCGCCGGGCATCGTTGAGCACGCGAAAATTCTCATCCTTCGGATCCTCCTCCATGCCGATCACGATCGTGCGGGCGTCGACGAAACGGGCCAGATCGTCGATGTGTCCATCGGTGTCGTCGCCGGCGATTCCGCCGCTGAGCCAGCAGACATGGCGCTGGCCGTAATAGTCCTTGAGATAGCGCTCGATCTGCTTCTTCGACAGCTTCGGATTGCGGTTC
Organism: Tepidisphaeraceae bacterium; assembly: GCA_036744635.1. Classification (GTDB taxonomy): domain Bacteria; phylum Planctomycetota; class Phycisphaerae; order Tepidisphaerales; family Tepidisphaeraceae; genus DAIOHQ01. Next base: position 5,050 of record DAIOHQ010000252.1, read on the forward strand.
TTGTTGAGCAGGCAATCGGTGGTGGTCAACACCGTGCCGGCGCCGTTGAACTCCACCGAGCCGCCTTCCATCACGATCTTGGGATAGAAGACCGGCAGTCTCAGCTCTTCGGCGATGCGCGTGGGCACGGCATCATCGTCATCGTAGGGCGGATATTTCCCGCCCCACGCGTTGAAGCCCCAGTCCACCACCGCCAGCTTCTTCCCGCCGGCGCGGCTTGGTTTCACCACAAAGCCCGGCCCGTGATCGCGGCACCAGCTCTCGTTGGTCTTGATATGGTGGAAGAAGATGTTGCGGAGAGGACAGCGGTGTCCCTTCAACTGCTCGCGCACGATGCGCTGGTAGTTGCCGTTGGGCACGTTGATGTGTACCTGCTCGCGGGGAGCGATCTCGCGAAAGATGCGAGCCAGGTTCTCCGGCACCGTGTGATATTTATCGGGGAAGGAAATTCCCTCCGGCCGCGGCCAGGAAAACCACGTCCCCGCGTGCGCCTCCCATTCGGCGGGAAAGGAATATCCCAAATCCGCCGGACTCTTCTCGAACACTTTTACCTTCGCCATCGGCCTCGCTCCCTGGCTAATGCAGTATCACCAGCCCAATAGGGCGGTCGCTGCTCATCCATCATCGCGATTGGCGCCGCCGCGAAACACTTTGGCGGGCACTCGGTCAGGTCGGCAATGGGTCAGTTTGAAATTTCTGGGTGCCACAGGTCGCGGTACTCCGAGACCTGTGCCGCGTAGCGACGCGGTAAGACACAGGTCTGCGAGTACGCCGACCTGTGGCACCCAAACTGACCCACTACCGTCAGGTCGCATCCACAAACCGGCGGGTCATGTTGCCGTAGGCGTCGACGCGCCGGTCGCGGAGGAAGGGCCAGTGGGTGCGGCTGAACTCAACCCTTTCGAGGTCGCAGGGCACCAGCAGAATTTCTTCCTTATCCGAGGATGCTTTTTTCACGATCTGTCCGTTGGGCGCGGCCACGAAGCTTTGGCCCCAGAACTCGATGCCTGCCTCATTTACCGGTTTGCCATCCGCTCCCAGCACCTTCTCCAGGCCGATGCGATTGGGCGCGCAGACGTAGCAGCCGTTGGCGACCGCGTGCGAGCGCTGGATCAGTTCCCACGACTCGTGCTGCGCCTTGCCGTGTTCCGCCTTCTCGGAGGGATGCCAGCCGATGGCGGTGGGATAAAAAAGAATCTGCGCGCCCTGCAGCGCCGTCAGCCGGGCGCCTTCGGGGAACCACTGGTCCCAGCAGATCAGCACGCCGATCTTCGCGTGCTTCGTATTCCAGGTACGAAAGCCGGATGACTCACTACCGGAATGTCCGTCGCCGGCGTGCCCGCCGTTGGCGTCGCCGGGGGTGAAGTAAAATTTTTCGTAGTAGAGCGGATCATCCGGAATGTGCATCTTGCGATACACGCCCAGCAGCGACCCGTCGGCGTCGATCACCGCGGCGGTGTTGTGATAGAGCCCTTCCGTGCGCTTCTCAAAGAGCGATGCGATGATCACCGCGTTGTATTTTTTGGCGATCATGGCGAATGCGTCGGTGCTCGGCCCGGGAATGGTTTCGGCCAGCTTGAAGAAACGGTGGTCCTCCACCTGGCAGAAATACTGGGATGCGAACAGCTCCTGGGTGCAGATGATCTGGGCGCCCTGCCTGGCCGCCTGCTCGACCAGGCGAAACTGTTTGGCGCGGTTTTCCTTCACATTGGCCGAGCAGGTCATCTGCGTCAGCGCGACGTGTACAATGCTGCTGCGCTTGGTGCTCTTGAGGCTCCCGTCGCTCTTTTGCGTCTGTTTCTTCATGCATCAATTGGAAAGTTCGGTAGTGGGTCAGTTTGGGTGCCACAGGTCGGCGTACTCGCAGACCTGTGTC
>DAIOHQ010000253.1:0-6845 GCA_036744635.1 Tepidisphaeraceae bacterium
GGCCATGGCAATCTGACGGTCTCCGTCCAGCGCCATTCTCATCATCGTCTTGTATCGCTCTTCAAAGATGTGCAGCGGCAGCACTGCCCCGGGAAACAGAACGACATTGGGCAGGGGAAATAATGGCACCCCCTGCAGGTGCGGTTGGCTGCCTTCAAACATCATGCCCCATTGTAGGCCCACATGCGGAAATGATCGAGAATTGGTGCGGAATGGGGGGGCGATTGGGCAGTCTTGCATGGGCAATGGCCGCGTGTATCCTTGTCCATCCCAGAATGGTTGAGCTTCGATTCATCGCATGGCGACAAAAAGGAAGAAGCGTCGGGAATTTTGGAGTTGAGCTCTTTGAATAACGTAGCACGGGCGTCTCGCCCGTGTTCTCGAATCGGAAACACGGGCGAGACGCCCGTGCTACGAGGATTAACAAACTTCCCAATTTGGATTCACGGATATGGACAAAAAAGTCAGAATTGGATTCGTCGGCGTCGGCGGGATGGGCCAGCAGGCACACCTGCGGAATTACCACATCGTGCCGGAGTGCGAAGTGGTGGCCATCGCGGAGATTCGCCCGCAGCTCGCCAAGCGGGTGGCGGAAAAATATCACATTCCCAAGGTGTACTCCGACGCCGGGGAAATGCTGAGCAAGGAAAAGCTCGACGGAATCGTCGCGCCGCAGCCATTCACCCGGCACGGGCAAGTCCTGCCCGATCTGTACAAGTCGAAAATTCCGGTGCTGACCGAGAAGCCGCTGGCCGGATCGATTGAAGTCGGCGAGATGCTGCTGAAGGCGCTGCGTGGGGGCGGATCGTGGCACATGGTCGGCTATCACAAGCGCAGCGATCCGGCGGTGATGTGGGCAAAGAAGGAAATGGGCCGGCTGAAGGAGACCGGCGAGCTGGGCAAGTTGAAATACGTGCGCATCATCATGCCCGCCGGCGACTGGGTTGCCGGGGGGTTCAATGATCTCATTGACAGCAAGGAACTGTTGCCGCCGGTGCAGTGGGACCCGCCGGCCACGGATATGGACAAGCCGGTCTATGACCAGTACGTCGGCTTCGTCAATTATTACATTCATCAGGTCAACCTGATGCGGCACCTGCTGGGAGAGCCGTACCAGGTGAAATACGCCGACCCATCGGGCGTGATGCTGGCGGTGCAGAGCGAAAGCGGCGTCGGCGGCGTGATCGAGATGACGCCGTATCAGACGTCGATCGCCTGGGAGGAGTCAGCGTTGATCGCCTATGAGCACGGCTATATCAAGATCGTGCTGCCGGCGCCGGTGGCGCTGAATCGGCCGGGCCATGTCGAGGTCTATTACGACAACCCACAGAAGGGCATCGAGCCCAAGCGCGTGATCCCGACGCTACCGTGGACACACGCGATGTTGCAGCAGGCCAGGAATTTCGTCGGCGCCATCAAGGGCGACAACGAGCCGCCGTGCGATGCGGCCGAGGCGCTGGAAGATCTGAAAGTCGCACGCGAATACATCAAACTCTGGAGAAACAAGTAATGAATAAGTCACAACTGGCGATCAATACCGTTTCCGTGCGCGGCTCTCTGGAAGAGATGCTGGCGGCGTTTCACGAGGCCGGTTTCACCAACGTCGAGTTCGCCCTTGGCCACGTGGTGGATTACATGAAAACCGGCAAGACCCTGGCCGATGTCAAGAACCTGCTGGAGAAGAACAAGCTGAAATGCATCGGCGGCTTCTACTGCGGGATCGAGGCATTTTCGTCGCCGGAGTCGCAGAAGAAGAACCACGACACGATCTATGAGATGGCCAAACTGGTCCACGACCTTGGAGGGACGAATCTGGTGATCGGCACGGATGGCCCGGAAGATCTCTCCAAGGCGCCCGATCCGGTCGGCCAGATGGCGAAGGCGGTGGGAGAGGTGGCCAGGCGCGTCGAGCCGTTGGGAGTCAATCTGCTGATCGAGTTCAACTGGTCGCCGTTTGTAAAGAGCCTGCGGACGGCGGTTGACATCGCCAGGCGCAGCGGCGCGGCCAACGCCGGCGTCTTGTTCGATCCCGCCCATTTCCACTGCACGCCCAGCAAGCTGGAGCAGATCACGCCGGATGCGGTGAAATACATCAAGCACGTCCACGTGGACGACATGCGCGACAAGCCGGGTGAGCTGTCCAACTGCAACGCCGACCGCGAGCTGCCGGGCAAGGGATGCCTGGACCTCAAGACCATCTTCGGCCAGATCGAGAAGGGCGGCTACAAGGGGATGTTCTCGATCGAAATGTTCAGCGATGAGCTGTGGAACATGCCGGCCAAGCGGGCGGCCAAGCTGATGTATGACAGCCTGATCCCGTTGACCAGCGGGAAGTGATTTCGGCAATTAATCGGTGGGGCGGACATTCCTGTCTTAACCGCCGAATGAGGCATGGCCGTGACAACACCAGACAAGCTGCGCGTGCGTGAATTCGAAAAGCAGGTGCGGGAGCATCTGACTCAGGGCATCATTCCATTCTGGCTGCAGCGCGCAGAAGACAAACAATTCGGCGGGTTCCTTACCAACTTCAATGAGCGCGGCGAAGCGCAGGAGATGCCGGAGAAATATCTCAACACGCAGTGCCGTCTGCTCTGGTGGTTCTCACAACTACTGCGCAAGAAGCTTGATGTCCCCGGTTGCGCGGAAATCGCCCGGCGCGGCGCGGATTTTCTCATCCGCCATTTCTGGGACCCAACCCGCGGCGGCTGGTACTGGAAGACCCAGCGCGATGGTTCCCCCCTCGACAACGGGAAAATCGTCTACGGCCAGAGCTTCGCGATCTACGCGATGAGCGAATATTTCCTGGCCAGCGGCGATGCCCGCGGGCTGGAGTTCGCCGGCCGCACGTTCGATCTCCTGCAGAAATTCTGTGCTGACACGCGTTATGGCGGTTATTTTGAGAACCTCAAGGAAGACTGCACGCTGGAGACCCGCGGCTTCGGCGGCGGCGACCGCAAGGGCCTCGACACGCACATGCACCTGATGGAATCGTTCACCGTGCTGTTGGAGGCTTCCGGCGAGGAGATTCATCGCCGCAAGCTGCTGGAGATCACCGATCTGATCGCCAGCCGCATGGTCGATCCGGCCAGCGGCTGCGGACTCAATCAGTTCGATGCGGCCTGGAATCCCATCCCGGCGATCGCGATCAAGAGAACATGGAATGCCGAGCGCATGGGCGAGGCGCCGGCGCAGCCGACTGAGACGACCTCCTATGGCCACAATGTGGAATTGGCCTGGCTGATGCGCCGGGCACTGGAGATCGCCAAGGCGGATATAGAGCCTTACAAGCCGATCCTTCGCCGCCTGCTCGATCACGCGGTTCAACACGGCGTGGATTGGGAATTCGGCGGCATTTATCGCGACGGCCTGCGCGATGGCGGGGCGCTCGTCCTGGAAAAGGAGTTCTGGCAGCACGCCGAATCGCTGGTAGGATTTCTCGATGGTTATGAGCTGTTCGGCGATGCCCGCTATCTGGACGCATTTGAGACGATCTGGCGTTTCGTGCAGCGGTACATGATCATTCATGATGTCGGAGAGTGGCGCACGCTGCTGGACCGCAAGGGCAGGCCGATCGATCCGAAGATCGGCAACCCGTGGAAGGTGTCGTATCATTCCGGCCGGGCGATGGTCGAGTGTCTTGAACGCCTCGGGCGGCTGGCAAATTCGTAGCGCGGGCGCTGGTGTCATTCTGAGGTATTCCGAAGAATCTGTGTGGATCACCAATCGCGGCCAGATCCTTCGGAGTACCTCAGGATGACAGATGGCGCGAAATCGTGTGTCGTCAGTCTAGGAGCAAATTTACATGGCACAAAAACTGAAATGGGGCATTCTCGCGGCGGGGGGGATCGCCCGCAGGTTCGTCGAAGGCGTGCGCGGGTCGGATCGCAACGAGCTGGTCGCCATCGGAAGTCGCCAGCAATCCAAAGCGGATGCATTCGGCGCCGAGCACGGCATCGCACGCCGCCACGGCAGCTACGAGGCGCTGCTGGCCGATGAGCAGGTGCAGGCGGTTTACATCTGCACGCCGCACCCGATGCACGCCGAGTGGACGATCAAGGCCGCCGAGGCCGGCAAGCACATTCTGGTCGAGAAGCCGATGGCGGTGAACCAGTTCGAGGCGATGGCGATGATCGACGCGGCGCGGATGCACGATGTCTTCCTGATGGAAGCGTTCATGTATCGCTGCCACCCCCAGATGGCGAAGATCGCCCAGCTCATTCGCGACAAGACCATCGGGGACGTGCAGCTCATTAGCGTCTCATTCGCCTATCGCGCCGGTTTCGATCCCAGGAGCCGCGTGTTTGCCCAGGATCTTGGCGGCGGCGGCATTCTCGATGTCGGCTGCTATCCCATTTCCTTCGCCCGCTTCGTCGCCGGAGCGCAGGTCGGCAAGCCCTTCGCCGATCCGATTCAGGTTAAAGGCGTCGGCGTGCTCGGCGAAACCGGCACCGACGACTGGGCCATCGCCGCGATCAAATTTTCCAGCGGCATTGTCGCCCAGTGCTCCACCGGCGTTCGCCTGAACATGCACGATGATCAGACCGGCAAGATCCACGGCAGCGAAGGGACCATCTCTGTGCCGCATCCCTGGGTGCCCGGATATTTCGGCCCACATTCGCCCAAGCTCATCGTAAAGCGGCACGATGAGAAAGAAGCGCGCGAGATCACCGTCGAGGCGGACCGAAACGTCTATACATATCAAATCGAGATGGTTTCCGATCACATCGCCGGCCGCCAATCCCCGGCCATGAGCTGGGATGACTCGCTGGGAAACATGCGCGCCCTGGATGCCTGGCGGGCAGAGGTGGGTTTGGTCTACGACCTGGAGAAGCCGAAAAATGTCACGCGCACAATCACCGGCCGGCCGCTGAAAAAGCGCCCCGATGCGCCGATGAAATACGGCCGGCTGGCCGGGATTGACAAGCCGATTTCGCGCCTGGTGCTCGGCTGCGATTCCAACAACACGATGGCCGACACCGCCATCCTGCTGGATGATTTCTTCGAGCGCGGGGGCAACACCTTCGACAATTCACACGGTTACGGCGTCCCCAACGGGGCCACCGAGCGGAACCTCGGCCAGTGGATCCGCAACCGCGGCATCCGCGAGCAGGTGTTGGTGATTGAGAAGGGCGCCAACGAGCCCAACGACCACCCGGCCGGGCTGACAAGAGAGCTTCTCAGCGGCCTGGATCGACTGCAGATGGACCGCGTTGATATTTACATGATCCATCGCGACAACCCTAAGGTGCCGATTGGCGAATGGGTGGATGTGCTTAACGAGCATCTGTCGGCGGGCAGGATGAGCGTGTTCGGCCTGTCCAACTTCACGGTTGCGCGGCTCGATGCCTTTCGAGAATACGCCGCAAAAAAGGGGCTCAAGAGCTTCAGCCTGGTCAGCAACCAGTTCAGTCTGGCCCAGGTTCTCGCCCCCATTTGGAACGCGTATCTCGTCAGCTCCTCCGACAAGGCTTCGCGCGACTGGTTCATCAGGACGCAAACGCCATTGTTCCCCTGGTCCAGCCAGGCGCGGGGATTCTTCACAGAACGCGCCTCCCGCGATTTTCACGGCAGCGAAGAGTTCAACAAGTGCTGGTACAGCGAGGAGAATTTTCAGCGCAAGGAGCGGGCCAACGAGCTGGCGCGGAAGAAAGGTGTGCTGCCGATCAATATCGCCTTGGCATACGTGCTCAATCAGCCGTTCCCGACCTTCCCGCTGGTCGGCCCCAAGCGCAATGTCGAGACGGCGTCAACGATCGAGGCGCTGGAGATCGACCTATCGCCGGCGGAGCTGCGCTGGCTGAACCTGGAGGAGTAGCTGGCAAGTGCGGTGGGAGAATATCGGCCAAAATTTTTCTGTTGCACATGAACCTCTAACCGCCGCCCGGCGTATTGCTTAGATCAGCCGCGGGCGCGGGTATGAGAAAAATTTGGCGAGGGGGCTTGACACACGACAGGATAAACGTCATAATATCCCTCGTTGGTCACCTACCACCCGGCACGCAATCGGTTGCGGTGAGTGAACCGCAGCGGATACGATTGGTGCCGCCAGTTGCAAACGTGCAACATTCTTTAGAATTTTCGCGATGAGCCTTCGTCTCGTGTGAGAGTTCGTTTGCCGACGATTTTCACGCGATATGTTGCATCGGTTTGGGCCGATGAAGCTGTAACGACGGTTTGTTGTGCGTCAATCAGGGTTTTGTGAAGAATCGACAAAGATTTTTCCCTATACCCGTTGACACGGCCGGAATGAACGATATCATTTCGCCTCCCGTGCGCGACCAAAGTTGTCGGACGGGGATCATGACGACGGTAACGAAAGTTGCTGACGGCATTTGCAGTGAAGTTGCTCTTTGACAAGTGAATAGTCGGATAGCCGCGAGGATGTGTGTTCAGAGGCGCTTTAGTACAGCGTGGTCTGGACGGTCGAAGTCGCTGCCTCTTAGCCGTGGCAGCGCAATAAGATCTCAAACATCCTTGTGGTGCACGCAATGAAAAGTGATCCTTGATCATTTAATTTGAGTAAGCCATCGAAGATGTTTGAGCCTTGCAACTCGGATGGATATTGCCTGCCGGATTATGTCTGGCTGGAGATGTTCATTCGACTGACCTGTCCAGCCCTAGCCGGCGGACGGGCAGTAACAAAAGTAGGTAGTTAGTCTTAACTGCCTGCTATTGGACAAACTCGTTTCGAGGATAAACGCGAGCCCTGAAAGTGTAAGCCGTCATCAAAGCTGCGCATGCAAATGCAGGCTCCACATGGCGCGGCAGGAAGGACTCGTGCCAAGAAATTTAATTGAAGAGTTTGATCCTGGCTCAGCCTGAACGCTGGCGGCGTGGCTAAGACA
>DAIOHQ010000254.1:0-6790 GCA_036744635.1 Tepidisphaeraceae bacterium
ACTCCGGGGGAGGGATGGGGTGGGGGCCCTTCCACAATCGCCACAGTCCAGCGCTACACCCCGCCGCCGGCGCCCGCCGAACCGGCACGGGGAAAACGTTTCCCAATCGGCTATCATTGACCGCTCGGCCGACGATGCAGTTTGCGGCGCGGATTTTCCTGCCCCCAACATTGTCGCAACAAGTGATGGGCGTGAGCCAACTCCAGCAGATATGAGCACCGCAAGCGGCAACGATATCCTTCAGCACGCACCTCCGCCGCGCCGGCCGCCATCGCGCCTGCGGCAGTTCTTCTCCGACTATGCCTGGATCATCGTCAAGAACCTGATTGGCTGGCTGCTCATCGTCCTCGCCGGGCCAATCGGCATCGCCCTGCCCGGACCCGGTGGAATCCCGCTTTTTCTGATCGGCTTCGCCCTGATCACCTTTCCCGGCAAGCGCAAACTCACCGCGCGGATATTGCGCGGCAAGGGTTACGATCTGTGCGCCTGGGGCTTGCGCTGCGCCGCGGCGGCGCTGGCAGCGGGCGTGCCGATCGCCGCAACCTGGTGGCTGTTGCGCCACATCGACTGGGCGGCCGATTACGTTCACCGCAACAAGCTGCTCTTCGCCGGCACGTTTATCGCGGCCGTCGTCATCACCTGGATTGCAGCGCGGCTGGGATTCACGCTGATGAACTGGGCGGTGCGTCTGGCGCCGCGCGCCCGCCGCCGGGTGCGGCCATGGATGCGCCGACGCGGCATCGACCTGCTTCCCCCGCGCCGCCGCCGGCGTCTGCGAATCGGCCGGCGACAGCAGCTCACCGAAGACCCCAGCGAGATCATCGAAATTCACGAGAGGCACGGCCAGCGCATGCGAAATATCTTCCTGGCCAGCAAACCGTGGCTCAAGCGCATCACCGGCGCCGTCCTGATCGTCGCCATCTTTTCCTGGATGTTCCGGCCGATCGTGCGCGAGTGGCCCAGCGTTCACAAGCACCTGCAGCAAACCAATATCTGGACCTTCGTGCTCGCCTCGGCCATGTTCACGCTCTTCCTCTTCTTCCGCGCCCTGGTCTGGCGGCGCATCGTCAAGGGATTTGGCTATCGTATCCCGGCCGCCGCCGCGGTGCGCATCTGGATCACCTCCGAGCTCGCGCGTTACGTCCCCGGCTCGGTGATGCAATTCGCCGGCCGGGTGTTTCTGGCGGCGCCGTATGGCGTGCCGCGGGGAACCTGCCTGACCTCACAGATCCTGGAGCTGTCGGCATTTCTGCTGGCCAATGTGATCATCGCGGTGGCCTCGCTCCTCTGGTTCGCGGCCAAGATGGAAGCCAGCGCCCAGCGCTGGTTCTATCTGGCGATGGCCCTGGTGCCGGTGCTGGCCTTGGCGCTCCATCCAAAATTCTTCTACGGGATGGCCAACTGGGTGCGCGGGCGCCAGAAGAAGCCGCCGATCACCATCCGCCTGCGCGGGAAGATTCTCTCGGCAATCCTTATCGGATTTCTGGTGGCGCTGTGCTGGCAGAGCGTGGCCATCTGGCTGCTTACCCGCGAGGCCCTGCATCTGAAACTGGCCTGGTGGTGGTATATCGCCGGCGCCTACTGCCTGGCGTGGTGCGCGGGATTTCTGTCGTTTCTGTCGCCCGGCGGCCTGGGCGTGCGCGAGCTGGTCTTCTATTGGACGCTACGGGCTATTCTGCCCCCGCACATCAAAGACCTCTTCAGCCCCAACCACCGCGAGCTTCATACCTATCTGAAGTTTCTCGGAGTCCTGCTGCGGATGTGGACGATCGTCGGAGAGCTGGCGCTATGGCTGATCGCGATGGCGCTGGACTACCGCGGCGCTGCCGGAAGAAAGGATGCCCCCGGCCGCGCGCCGGACGCCAGCGCGGACTCCATCGATGGAGCGGAATTACATAGGCGGATTCCCATTTCGGAGGAATGAGTTTATCTATCGCGTAGCGCCGGCTGGCTCGCCTGGCGCTGCTTGCGGACCGGCACCACCGTCTTGGCGTACAGCACCAGCAACGCCACGATCCAGAGGGCGAACAAAATGCTCAGAATCGCCAGCACTCGCGGACGCGGCTTGAGAGGAGGAAGAAATTGCACCTGCTGCCCAGACGCGGAAGCCGCCTGCGAGGGGGCGGAGGCAGGGACGGCTCTGGTAGTTCCGGCCTGCTTCGCAGGGGGGGCCGGCGCCGACTTCGCCCGCTTCATGTCTTGCTCACGATCCGGTAGTTGGCGTCGAAGGCATTGCGGAAATCGAACACCTGGCGGAAGTCTTCGATGGTGTCCTGCTCGGTCTTGCTCATCAGACCGTTGTCGACCATGGCGAAGACGATGCGGCCGAAATCGAGCGTGCTGGTGATGCCCCAGCGCAGCAGCACCGTCCGGGCCAGCAAACCCCACTGCGCCAGGGCGAATTCTCGCAGACCTTCGCACAGGTCCTGGCCGGAAACATGATGATCCGCCTGCGGGTCCTTTTCGCGGCCATGAATCTTGTTGACGGTATAAGACAGCCCGCGCTGCACGAACGCGAAGGCTTCAATGGGATAGAGGCCCAGTTCATCGACGATCTGATCAATGTCCTTGGCAGGATCCGCGGGTGACGACATGGGAACAATCGTAGCAAATTTCCCGAGGTTCCGCCAATGGCGGAAGCGGATGAATGGCGGCGCAAGCGCGCGGCACTTTAGGTGGTACGAGCATATACGGTTGGATTCCCACAGGTGAGTACACCTGCACTCATCCAACCGTGGCAGACAAGAATGTCCGCCCCACCAAACGCATCGCCCGCCCGCGACAGCGCTGGTTGGCGGCATGTTATCGGTCGTGAAAATGAACCGAAGCGGGCGCTATAAACAACGGCAAAGATATGTCGATAGGGAAGATAACGCACTTTTGCGTTCAGGCGCGCGAGTCTTATAATGCGCGCTGGCACTCCATGGAAGGACAGATGCATGGCCAGGAAATTGATCGGCTCTCTGAACGTTCTGCTGCTTTTGGCACTGCTGGCGGGATGCGCCAGCGACCCCCCGCCGTTTCGCGCCCGGGCATTGCAGGAGGATGAGCGCGCCCGCGCCGCCGAGGCCCGGCCAGCGCCGATGCGGGCGCTGCCCACCACCGCCGAGGTCGGCGATTATCGTAACGCCGCCACCCAGCAGCAGGGTGGGATGACGCCGCTCATCTCCCCCGCCACCCGGCCAAGCACCACCCAGCCAAGCACCATGCCGGTCACCCGCGAAAGCGCCGGCGGCGGCGATCCCACGGTTCGGCTGGCGCTGCAGGAGCTGATTCAGCGGGCGGTGAAGAACAGCCTCGACGTGCGGGTGAAGGCATATCAGCCGGCCATCGACCAGTCGCGCGTGATCGAGGAAGAGGCGCGCTTCGATCCGGTTTTCTTCATCACGCCGCAGGTCAACATCACCGAGGCGCAGACCGGCGGATCGGTCTATTTTCCTCCCGGAAGCTTCACCGGTTCCAACGCCAAGATCCTCAACATCGACAAGTCCACGGTTTTCAGCATCGCCTCGGGCGTGCGGCAGTTGCTCCCCAGCGGCGGCAAGGCCGAGCTGCGCTATGAGGCGCGTTACGTGGACGACAACCCCGACCGCTTCGTCACCGACCCTTATTACGAGAACGACCTGGTGCTGGAAGTCACCCAGCCGCTGCTGCGCGATTTCGGCACCGACATCACCCGCGCCCGCATCTCGGTGCAGCGCAACAGCCAGCGCATCAGCCTGCTCGATTTCCGGGACTCGCTGGAGGACACCGCCGCCAAGATCGAGAAAGACTACTGGCAGTTGGTGCAGGCCGAGCGCGAACTGGAAATTCAGCAGCGGCTGTTGAAGGATACGACGGCGACGGCGGGAATCCTGCAGCAGCGGATGAAGAACGACGTGTCGGACGTGCAGTTCCTGCAGGCCGACGCCACCGTCAAGCAGCGGCAGGCGGTGCTCATCCGCGCCGAGCAGAAGATCAAGGACCTCTCCGATGAAATTAAACGCTTCGTGAACGATCCGGACATGCCGGTCAGCAGTTCAGTGGTGGTTCTGCCGGCGGATGCGCCGCTGGAAGTACCGATTCATTTTGACTTCAATGATCAGGTGGCCACAGCGCTGGAGAATCGCGCTGAGCTGGCCCAGCAGCAGCTTCGCGTGGACAGCGCCACCATCGCGGCGCGGGTGGGAAAGAACAACCTGCTGCCCCAATTGAACCTGGTAGGCGCGATCACGCTGCAGGGGCTCGGCCAGGACCCCGGCCGGCCGATCCAGAGCCAGGCAGAGCTTGAGCACATCAGTTGGAAATTCGGGCTGGAATTTGAAATCCCCATCGGCAACCGCGGCGCCCGCGCCACCTGGCAGCGCTCGCTCCTGCAGCGGCAGCAGGCCATCGATCAGTATCGCGCCCTGCTCGAGCAGGTGACGCTGGATGTGAAGACCGCCCAGCGCGAAGTCGAGACGAGCTGGCGCGAGATGGTGGCCACCCGGCTGGCGCGCTTCGCGGCGGCCGATTCATTGCGCTCGATCGTGCTGCGTGAAGAGAAGGGCAACGAGCCGCTGACGCCGACCTTCGTGCAGCTCAAGCTCGATCGCCAGGGATCGCTCGCCGAAGCCGAGCGCGCCGAGGCGGGGTCGATCTCATCCTACAACATCGCGATCGCCAACCTGGAGCGCTCCAAGGGCACCCTGCTGCGCTACAACAACGTGCAGATGGCCGAGGAAGAGATGCCCTTCGCCCAGAAGGCGCTGGGAAGCCGGTAGACGGAGAAATACGGTCGTGCTTACCCCGCGCGATTGCCGAACTATCCAAAGCCCCGCATGTACCATGCGGGGCTTTTTGTTCGTGAGGCGGAGTCCCCGCTGCTCAATTGAGGTGCCTAATTCCGCGATACCTGTCATCCTGAAGTACTCTGAAGGATCTGGCCTCGAATGCGATCCAGCCAGATTCTTCAGAGTACTTCAGAATGACATCAGCGCAGATTGAATTGCGCGAAATCCTGGGCGATCGTAAGGAGTATTACGCCCCGCCGATGTAGCTTCCCACCGCGGATTCGGCGAAGGCGAAGAAGCTTTCGATTTCTTCGCGGGTGTCGCCGCTGAAGGCCTTGGCGTGGGAGGCGCCCGGCCCGGTCAGGGTGAGGATGTCATCCTGGCCGTCGCCGTTCACGTCCATGGCCGCGATGCGGACGCCGCCGCGGAAGCTGGTGTCATAGGCGAAAAAGCTGGCGATCTCCGTTGGGGTCGATGTCGAGACGTCGAAAGCCTTCACGTGCGGATTGGCTCCCTCGCCGGCGGAGATGATCACCTCCGGTTTGCCGTCACCGTTGAGGTCTCCGGAGGCGACGTACAACCCGCTGTCGAAGCCGATGTCGAAGACGAAGAAGCTGCGGATTTCGGCGAAATCGCCGCCGTGGAACACTTTGAGGTGAGGCCCAGCGCCCGGCCCGGCGCCGACGATGATGTCATCCTTGCCGTCGCCGTCGATGTCGCCGGAGGCCACGCGGATGCCGCCCTTGAAGCCGACGTCGAAGGCAAAGAAGCTGGCGATTTCATCGCCGGTCACGCCGTCGAAGACCTTCACGTGCGGGCCGGCGCCGGCGCCGGCGGAGACGATCACATCGTCATGCCCGTCGCCGTTGACGTCGCCGGCCGCGACATAGATGCCGTTATCGAAGCCGGGATCAAACGCGAAGAAACTGCCCAGCTTGCCGGGGATTTGCAGGCCGGTGACGCCATCGAAAATCTTGACGTGGGGACCGGCTCCAGCGCCGGCGCCGACAATGATGTCGGGAATGCCATCGCCGGTGATGTCGCCGGAGGCCACACGAATTCCGCCGCGGAAGCCGGGATCGAAGGCGTTGAAATCCATCACGGTGATGTCGGTGAGGGCATCGAAGACGCGCACTTCCGGATCGCCGCCGGCATCCGAGCCGGTGACGATGTGCGGCGCGCCCTGGGTCAGCACCAGCGAAAGGTTGTCGGCATAGCCATCGTCGAACGTCCCGCCTTCGCGGGTGAAGCGCATCTTTACTTCGATCTGCCGCGTGCCAACCGGCACGGTGGCGCGGGCGCGGCGATAGAGCAAGGAAGTCTGCGAGTTGCGGTCGGCCGCCAGCACCGGTCCGATGCTGACCGAGTCGAGAATCGTGCCATCGCCGTCCTTGAACGTCGCCGTCACCACTACGTTGTCATCCTGGAATTGCCAACCGCCCAGGTAGCCGGCAAGCGTTGCGTTGGCCTTGCCGGAGTCGATGATGGCGGCGGCCGAGGTGACGTGGATCGTCTGCGACAGGGCGCTGAAGTCGGTGTTCTGCCCGCCGGCGAAGAAATTGTTTCCGCCATCGACCGGGCCGGGCAGGAAGGTGCCCTTGGCGCCGTTCTGCACGACGGTGGCGCCGCCTTCGGTGGTCCATCCCGGAGCGGCAATGACGTCATCGCCGGTGAACGAGCCCGGACCGGCTTCAGCGCCGGGATTTTCGATCAGGTTCGTGCCCAGCATGCTGCCGCTGAGGCAGATACGTGCCTCGCAGGCTTCGATAAGCGGATAGGTCATCCCGTGACGCGGATTGGTGCGCTGCATTGCAAGCTCCCTGAACTAAGAAAAGGTTCCTGCCCGAAACGTAACCCGTAGACCGCGGCCGGACAAATCGAATTGACAGGCAAAAGTGCAATGGTCAAGTGAATTCGCGCCGAACAATCCGCGCCACCGGAAAAGACCACATCAGCGGCAATTTGGGCAATGGGTCAGTTTGAAGTTTCCGGGTGCCGGGTGCCACAGGTCGCGGTACTCCGAGACCTGTGCCGCGTAG
>DAIOHQ010000255.1:0-6790 GCA_036744635.1 Tepidisphaeraceae bacterium
GGCCCTGGATGGTGATCTTGTTGGCCTTGCCGGTGCCGACATCGCGGGCCGATACGTTCAAGATGCCGTTGACGTCGATGTCGAACGTCACCTCGATCTGGGGCACGCCGCGCTGCGCCGGCGGGATATCGCTCAAATCGAAGCGGCCGAGCAGCCGGTTGTCCTTGGCGAACTCGCGCTCGCCCTGCAGCACGTTGATCGTCACCGATGGCTGGTTGTCGCTGGCCGTCGAGAACGTCTCTTTCTTGCTGGTCGGGATCGTCGTATTCCGCGGGATCAGCACCGTCATCACGCCGCCCAGCGTCTCGACGCCCAGACTCAGCGGCGTGGCGTCCAGCACCAGGATATCCTTGACTTCGCCGGTCGCGATCGCGCCCTGGATGGCCGCGCCGATCGCCACCACCTCATCGGGGTTCACCGTCTGGTTCGGCTCCTTGCCCTTGAACAGGTCCTTGACCAGCCGCTTCACCATCGGCACGCGGGTCGATCCCCCCACCAGCACCACTTCGTCGATCTGCTCGGGGTTCAGCTTGGCATCACGCAACGCATCGATCACCGGCTGGCGGCACTTCTCCACCAGCGGTGTGATCATCTGCTCAAACTTCGATCGCGTCAGCGTGATCTGCATGTGCTTGGGCCCGTTGGCGTCGGCGGTGATGAACGGCAGATTGATCGTCGTCTCCATCGAATTGGAGAGCTCGATCTTCGCCTTCTCCGCCGCTTCCTTCAGCCGCTGCAGGGCCATCGCATCTTTCCGCAGATCGATCCCTTCCTGCTTGCGGAATTCCTCGGCCAGGAAATGGATCAGCTCCTCGTCGAAGTCATCGCCGCCGAGGTGGGTGTTGCCGTTGATGCTCAACACCTCAAACACGCCGTCGCCCACATCCAGCACCGACACGTCGAAGGTGCCGCCGCCCAAGTCGAACACGCAGATCTTCTCGTTCTTCTTTTTGTTGAGTCCATACGCCAGCGCCGCCGCCGTCGGCTCCGGCAGCACGCGCAGCACCTTCAGCCCGGCGATTTCACCGGCGTCCTTGGTCGCCTTGCGCTGGGCATCGTTGAAATAGGCCGGCACGGTGATGACCGCATCGGTCACCTTCTCGCCCAGGTAGGTCTCGGCCGTCTGCTTGAGGTCCTGCAGGATCATCGCCGAGATTTCCGGCGGCGTGTATTCCTTGCCGCGCACCTTCACCTTCACCAGCTCGTCGGCCCCGCCGGTGATCTCGTACGGCACCATCTTCTCTTCCTGCGCCACCTCGTTGTGCCGGCGGCCCATGAAGCGCTTGATGGAAAATATCGTGTTCTTGGGGTTGGTTACCTGTTGATGCTTGGCCGTCTGCCCCACCAGCCGGTCGCCCTTCTCGGTGAAGGCCAAAACCGACGGCGTCAGGCGGCTGCCTTGTGCGTTAATCAGCACCTTGGGCTGGTCGCCTTCCATGACGGCGACCACGCTGTTGGTCGTCCCAAGGTCAATTCCAATGATCTTTGCCATGAATCTACTCCTCTTGGTTAGCGGCGCGGCCGGGCAGTTCCCGCCGGAGCCGACGCCTTACCAAAGCAAACATGGTGCCATCCACCCCAGCCACCATCCATATCATAACCTATTATTTTTCATCATGTTATCCGCCACTCTGCCTGCCGCAAACTCTCCTTGTTCCTGCCCGTCAGGTGCCATTTCGACAGTCTCCGCTCTACTACTGCCAGAGTGGCGCATGTCCAACGCTAGGCGCGCCATTGGAGCAAATGACAAGAATTTAATGAAATTATTCGATTTTTCCCCTAGACACTTTCAAAATCGCTCCGTACGAATTGAGACAGAAGAAAAGCGGATTGACGATTCTCACTCTCCCCTCCGACAGCGGTCCGGGATGCCCTCCCCTTGACCGCTGTTTTTTTGCGCCATCGCATGGCGCTTCCCATGGCGGCGCTGCCCCTTTACCATGCCCGCCGTCCTAACAATCCACCATGGCTGAACACACCTCCCGCTCCCATTCACAGTCCGAGTCGGCCTTCCTCCGCGCCCGCCAGTACATGCCCGGCGGCGTCAGCTCGCCGGTGCGCGCCTTCAAGGGCGTCGGCGGCACACCCATCTTCATCAAGGAGGCCGAAGGGTGCATCGTGACCGACGTCGACGGACACCAGTACATCGACTACGTCGGCAGCTACGGCCCGATGATCGTCGGCCACGCCAACGAGCAGGTGGTGGCGGCGCTGTCGAAAGCCATTGGCCGCGGAACCAGCTTCGGCGCCCCCACCGAGCTGGAAACCCAGCTCGCGGCCATGATCGTCGAAGCGATGCCCTCGATCGAAATGATCCGCTTCGTGAACAGCGGCACGGAAGCGACGATGAGCGCCATCCGACTCGCCCGCGCCGCCACCAAACGCGACCTGATCGTCAAGTGCATCGGCTGCTATCACGGCCATTCCGACGGCCTGCTGGTGCAGGCCGGCAGCGGCGCCCTCACCCTTGGCACCCCTTCCAGCCCGGGCATTCCCGCCGCGATCGCGGGCACCACCATCGTGATGCCATACAACGATCTCGACGCCGCCACCGAGCTGTTCGGCCAGTTTGCCAGCCAGCTCGCCTGCGTCATCATCGAGCCCATCGCCGGCAACATGGGCGTGGTGGCGCCGTCGCAGGATTATCTCAAAGGCCTGCGCGAACTGTGCAGCGCGGCCGGGACCATCCTGATCTTCGACGAGGTGATGACCGGTTTCCGCGTGGCCTACGGCGGCGCCCAGTCCGTGTTCGATATCCGCCCCGACCTTACCACCCTCGGCAAGATCATCGGCGGCGGGCTGCCGGTGGGAGCCTACGGTGGGTCGAAGCAGCTCATGGAAATGATCAGCCCATCCGGGCCGGTCTATCAGGCGGGAACCCTCAGCGGAAATCCGCTGGCCATGTCGGCGGGCATTTCCACACTGGAAATTTTGAAAGAGGCAGGCGCCTACGAGGTGCTGGAGCGCCGCTCCGATGCCCTGGCGAAAGGATTGGCCGACGCCGCCGGCGACGCGAGCGTGCCCATCGCGATCAACCGCGTCGGCTCGATGCTCACCCCGTTTTTCGTGCGCGAGCCGGGAATGCGCATCAACAATTTCACCGAGGCCACCGCCTGCAACACCCAGGCGTTTGCCGCCTTCTTTCACGCCATGCTCGATGCCGGAATTTATCTCCCCCCCTCGCAGTATGAGGCCTGGTTCGTCGGCCTGGCCCACGACGACAACGCCATCGAAAAAACCATCGACGCCGCCCGCAGCGCCTTCAATTCCGTCGCCCGCAACGCGCAATAATCCAAGCTCAATTAAAAAAAAAGCCCGGCGCAGTGCCGGGCCTTTCTTCGCCGCTTGGTGGGAGACCGCCGCTCAGGCGGCGCGTCGTCCCTTGTGCTTTCGGCTCATCTCGATGCAGCGCTTGACCCGCTGCGCCACCGGCGAGGCGGCCTTCTTCGGATATTTCTCCGCCAGCAACGCCAGATGCCCCATTAACGACTGCTGCAAAAGCGCTCTTCGATCCATAACTGAACTCCCATGTTTGGACCAAACCGGACCTGAGATGAACTCTCTTCAGATCGGCGCGGACGCCAAGTTTTCTTGAATCTTTTCTTGCCGCACCGCGGCTACAGCGGAGATTCACCGGAGAGCGGCAGTTCCTGCGCGTGTGGGGCTTCGACAAAATAGCGCAGATTTTGCCTTTACATTTGGAATATTTGCGGTATGAATAGCCGCACATTCGGGTTGTTTTGAGAATGGGTTCGAAAAACTCAACGGAAGAACCGGCCTCGGCCGGAATGGATTCTTCATACTGCACAGGGAGGTGCACATGTCCGCACGATCGCGTCTTTTCTCCGCCACGTTTGCTCTTGCGATGGTTTCGCCACTGGCGACGCTGCCGCTGTTTGCCGTCGAAACAGACCAGACACCGCCGGAGGTGGCCAATACCAAGTACACCGCGCCGGGGACCATCAACGCCAACGCGGTCTACATCCGCAGCGGGGCCGGCGAAGGTTTTTATCCCACCATCAAGCTCGACAAGGGCGCGCTGGTAACCGTGGTGGGGATGAAGTTCGAGTGGCTCAAGATCGAGCCGCCGGACGGCAGCTTCTGCTATGTGGCCCAGGCGTACGTGCAGCGCTTTGGCGATGGCAAGCGCGGGCGGGTCACCAAGCCGGACCTGAACGTGCGCGTCGGCTCGTCGCTCAACGCGATGAAGACAACCATTCAGACCAAGTTGAACGAAGGCGATGAGGTGCAGATCCTCGGCGAGCAGGATGAGTATTTCAAGATCAAGCCGCCGGAGGGGACTTACCTGTTCGTGAACAAGCAGTTCGTCGATCCGCCCAAGGAAAAGATCGCGGCCGGCACGGGCGCTGTGGCGCCAGACACCGGAAGCGGCACGGCGGCGGCGAGCAACGGCGGCGGCACTGCTGGCGCCGCCGGGCATGACACCGGTGTCTCGACGACCCAGCCGACTGAAGTTGTCGCGGACAACACCGGCCCGACGACGCATCCCAGCGATCAGGCCAGTGCTACCACCCAGCCGAGCGCTGAGCAGGAGTTCGACAATCTTGAGTCGCAGTTCATGGCCAGCGCCAAAAAGCCGCTGGCGGAGCAGCCGGTCAACGAACTGCTGCCGCGCTATGAGGCGCTGGTGAAGAGCGCTGACCTGCCCGATTCGATGCGGCGAATCGCCGAGTCGCGGGCGGCCGTGCTGCGGGTACATGCCGACGACCTCAAGCAGCTCGCGGCGGTGCAGAAGGCGCAGGAGGAGATGAAGGCGCGGCAGGTGTCGCTCAAGGCCGAGCAGCAGGAGATTTCCGACCGGCTGAAAAAGAACGACGTGCAGATGTTCACGGCCGTGGGCACGCTGCGGACTTCTTCGCTGCAGCAGGGCCGCGAGACGCTCTATCGCCTGACCGATCCCAACACCGGGCGGACGGTGGTGTATATCCGCAGCAACGATCCGAAATATGTCGAGCTGATCGGGCAGTTCATCGGCGTGCGCGGCGCGGTGAACGCCGATGACAACGCCAACATGAAGTTCATCGCGCCCAAGGAAGCGGTGGTGGTGGACCCGGCCAAGGTGAATCAGAGCGTGGCGGCGGAGATGATTCCGCCCAGCCTCTTGCCCAAGAGCGAGACGGCCAGCACCGGCGACTGAACGCTGCGATACAAGCGCCCGCAAGGACGCGACGAAAGAGCCCGGGATTCGCCGTCCCCGGGCTCTTTTGTTTTTGGCACACATGTCTCCCCCTTTCCGAATTCATGCTGCCCGGGTTTCACTTGGTTTTCTGGCCAGCATGGCGACGGCGGGAGTGTCTTCGATGAACAGTTGCATGTGGGGGAAGGGGATTTCGATGCCGGCGGCGTCGAGGGCTTTTTTCGCCTTTTCCATGTACTCATGAAAGAGCATGCGCTCCAACGACTCATCGAAGATCCACATCCGCAGGATCAGGTTGACGCTGCTGTCGGCACAGGCGCTGACCACCACCTGCGGCGGGGGATCATTGCACAGCCGCGTATCGCCGGTGGTCAGTGCCAGCAAGGCGGCGCGGGCGTCATCGATCGATTCCTTGTAGGCGATGCCGATGGGGATGTTGATGCGGTTGATGGGGTTGGCGGTGTGGTTGGAGACTTTGTTGGCCAACATATAGGTATTGGGCAGGACGATTACTTCGCCGTCGATGTTGAGGATGCGGGTGGAGCGGAAGGTGACGCGCTGGACCTGGCCGAAGGTGCCGTCGATCTGAATCCAGTCGCCGACTTTGAAGGGGCGGTCCCAGAAGATGACGATGCCGGCGATAAAGTTGGCGAGGGTTTCCTGGGCGGCGAAGCCGACGGCCAGGCCGATGATCGAGACGCCGGTGAGCAGCGCGGTGATCTGGATGCCGACCTGGTTGCAGGCGATGACGATGCCGAAGCCCATGATCGACCATTTGATGAGATGGCCGAGCATGTCGCGGATGGATTGATCGACGTGGGCCTTGCCCATGCTGCCGAGCACCAGCCGGCGGACAGCACGGTAGATCACCCAGAAGACCATGAGCAGGATCAGCGCGACGAAGAGGCGCGGGATGAAGCCGAGGGTGGCGAAGACCAGGTCGCGGGCGGCGTCGAGCCAGAACTGGAACTGAACGACTTCCTGGGCGGAGAGGGTTTTTTCGCCATTGAGATAGGCCTTGAGCTTGGCCATGTAGGCGGAAGTGCCGTCGGCGGGGCCGGCATTGGCGGGCCTGGCGTCGGTAGCGGCGGCGGGTTGGGAGGTGGGGGCGGATTCGGGCTTGGGCGGGTTGGCGGCATTGGCCGCCATGGACATGGGGCCCATGAGCTGGGCAAGAATGAGAAATTGGCTCAGGCTGGCAAACATCATCGGAGACCTCCTTGGGGCAACAGCAGCGCGCAGCATTGGCCGCGTTGTGTGAATCATCGGCATGTGAGGGGAGTTTTCGATTGCGGATTCGGGTGCCCTTTTGGCGTTGCGGATCGGGGGAGAGTGAAAATGAAATGCGGGACATTTTGGGACATTTTGGGACATTGGATAGTCATTAGTCATTTGTCCGTAGTCAGTTGTGACAAAGATGGTATTTGGGCCATTTCTGGGCGAGTGGGACATTGGAATGATGAGTGCTGAATGCTGACTGATGAATGGGGAGCGCCCAGTCTGTCGGTCGGCCGTGGTCGGTTGTCCGTTGCTGATGGTCATAATGCTTCTCCTCTATAGAGGGGCGAAGTTGCGCGGGCGGCGCGCCGTGGGCGCAACACCTGGGAGAATTTTGAAACCACAGATGAACGC
>DAIOHQ010000256.1:0-6690 GCA_036744635.1 Tepidisphaeraceae bacterium
TAAGACACAGGTCTGCGAGTACGCCGACCTGTGGCACCCCAACTGACCCACTACCCAAATTACGCTTCGCGCATGGCATTCCAGGCGGCGCCGACGGCGCCGGCCACCTCGCCGAGTTGGGCCGCGACGATCTTCACCTTGTGGCCGTGCGGACGCCACTCAAATTCATCGAGAAATTGCCCGAGCGGCGAAAACAGCGCCTCTCCCGCCAGCGCCACGCCGCCGCCGAGAATCACCACCTCCGGGTCGACGGCGTTGATCAACGACACCAGATGGGATGCCAACGCACGTACGGAGCGCATCCACACCCGCGCGGCGTCGGGGTCGCCACGCTGGTAGGCGTCAACCAGATCCCTGGTGGTGGTGAAGCGGCCGTTGCAGCGCTCGCCGACGGTATAGTTGCCGATGAATTCCTCGATGCTGCCGGGCGTGCCGACGATGTCGGGCTTGCCGTTAAAATCAACCGTCATGTGCCCGAGGTGCCCCGCCCGGCCGAGGTGCCCCTTGAGCAGCTTGCCGTTGGCCAGCACCGCCCCGCCCACGCCGGTGCCAAGGGTGAGCAGGATCGCATCCTGCGCCCCGCGCGCCGCCCCCTGCCACACTTCCCCCAGCAGCGCCGCGTTGGCGTCGTTGATCACCGGCACGAGATGATCGCGGGCAAAGACCTTCGTCCATTCCAGCCCCTGCACCGCCTCCATCCGCCCGGCCATCCAGTAAATCGATTTTCCATCCGGCCGGGCAAAGCCCGGAGAGGAAACCCCGATCCACCGCGCCCGGCCATGTCTTACCTCCAGCTTCTCCACCTCCGCGCGAATCTCCCCGGCGAACGTCCCGGCGGCATCGTCGGTGGTGGGAAACTGGGCATGCTCCAGAATTTTTCCCGATTCATCCACGCAGATCGCCTTCACGTTGGTTCCACCCAGATCAATTCCAATTGCGTATTCGTTCGCCATATTCGCACCCGAGGCCTCTGCGCGTGATTTCACGATCCGCTTCGACTCCATCGCGCCATTGTGCCAGATGTCGTAATCCGCACCAACCCCTGCGTCCCCCCCTGCGCTTGCTCATCTGGCGCGCCTGGGCTATGCTGATTGCTGCACTTCATTCAGGGAGATTGACTATGTCTGGAGACGAAATCGCCAGCCTGCTGGAAGATGCAGGATATTCCTACAACGCTGAGACCGGCCGCTACGAAGTGGCCGCCGGCACCGCCACCGAAGGCGAGACCGACCACTCCTCGGAGTTCGTGGCCGACACCCTGGAGCTGCCGCTCGACGACCTGCAGCGGTGGGAGGATGAACGCCGCGCCGAGACCCAAGGCGCCGGGGATCTGCCCAGCGCAACTTGACGCCCTCGCGACTCGTGCCGACTGAACCTCCACCAACGTCGCCACGCTCAATCCAGAATGTCGAGCGTCGAAAAGTGCCCGTTCTCGAGGAACTCCAGCGACGCTCCGCCGCCGGTCGACACGTGTGACACCTTTTCGCTCAGGCCCATCTGTTCGATGGCGGCAGCGCTGTCCCCGCCACCAATGATCGTCACCGCACCTTTTCCCGTCACATCCGCCACCGCGTTGGCGACCGCCTTGGTCCCGGCCTCAAATTGCGGCCGTTCAAACACGCCCATCGGCCCGTTCCACACGATCGTCTTCGCCTTGGCGATCTCACTCTTGTACGCCGCAATGGTCTTGGGCCCGATATCGAATCCAGCCTTCTCGCCGGGAATGTTGCCCTCCACCACCGAAGTCGCCGTCGCGTCAATTCCATCGGCCACCATCGTATCCACCGGCAGCTTGAGCTTTCCGCCGGCCTTGGCGAGCAACCCCTTGGCCATTTCCACCTTGTCCGCCTCTACCAGCGACTTGCCCACCGTCTTCCCCTGCGCCAGGAAAAACGTGTACGCCATCGCCCCGCCGATCAACAGCGTGTCGCACTTGCCCAGCAGTTGCTCGATCACGTTGATCTTGTCCGACACCTTCGCCCCGCCGAGAATGGCGACGAATGGCTTGGCCGGTTTCGTCACCGCATCGCCGAGAAACTTCAGCTCTTTTTGAATCAGGAATCCGATCACCCGCGGCTTGCCCTGCATCGCCTGCGCCGCCCCGAAGGTGCTGGCGTGTTCGCGGTGGGCGGTGCCGAAGGCGTCGTTGACGTAGATGTCGCCGAGCCTGGCGAGCTGGCGGGCGAAATTGGCTTCGTTCTTTTCCTCTTCCTTGTGGAAGCGCAGGTTCTCCAGCAGCAGGACTTCGCCATCCTTCAATTCGCCGGCCGCCATCTCCACCTGCGGGCCGATGCAGTCTTCGGTGAAGCGCACCGGCTTTCCCAGCAGCTCCCCCAGCCGATTGGCCACCGGCTTCAGCGAATATTTCGGCTCCGGCCCGCCCTTGGGCCGGCCGAGGTGCGACATCAGAATCAGCCTGCCGCCGCGCTCGATCACGTTGCGGATGGTTGGCAGGGCCTGGGTGATCCGCCGGTCATCGGTGATCCTGCTCCCCTCCAGCGGCACGTTGAAATCCGCCCGCATCAGGACTTTCTTCCCCTTCACATCCACGTCCGCGACCGTCTTTTTTGCCATGACTCGTTCCTCGCCGAATGAATTCTCCCAGCCCCCGCCGATGCTACGGCAGGTCGGCTTCAAGTCAAGAAAGCCAAACAATGCCGGATGTGGCGATGGTTCGTGCTCCATGAAGTGGCATGGGCTACCCAGCCCATGCACAAGAAGCGCAGCGCTCTGCTCTTCCCCCGTAGCATGGGTTTCCAACCCATGCCGAGCATCGCGGCCAGACCGAGCGATATGATTTTTCCAGTGATGTGGTGCGCGACAATATTCACCGCCTGGCACGGGTTCAGGAAAACGCGTGCTATCGGAGGGTTGTCGGAGGGTTTGTTTGCCTTTCCCGTAACTCATACAATCCTATCGAACTGACATGACCGAAGGCATCATCATCGTCGATCACGGCTCGCGGCTCGCCGAGAGCAACCGGATGCTCGAACAGCTTGCGGTGTTGTTCGCCGCCCGCTTTGCCGCGAAATACGCGATCGTCGAGCCGGCGCACATGGAGATCGCCGAACCCACCATCGCCGCCGCCTACGCCCGCTGCGCCGGGCGCGGGGCGGAGCGCATCATCGTCTGCCCGTTTTTCCTCGGCCCGGGAAAGCACTGGACGCACGACATCCCCCGGCTGGCGGCGGAGGCGGCCAAAGAGTTTCCCCACACCACCTATCACGTCACCCCGACCCTCGGTATCGACGACCTGATCCTCGACCTGCTCGACAAGCGCATCGGCACCTGCGCCAGCCACGATTTCGCCTGCGATCTGTGCGAGGGGACGCTGCGGGCGGGGACGCGCCCTTGAATTGCTGAAAACACGTAAACATGAAGATGCGCTGGCTTGCCGCTCTTCATGTTTCATGTCTTCATGTTTCAGAAGTTGGAATGCGTATCAATCATTATCCGTCTTCTTCACGCCCGCATCCGCCGCCCCGCCGCGGCTGCCGGCGGTAAGAGGCTCATCCTTGGCGTAAAAGCAGACCTCGGAGGATTCCATCGCCGGCACCACCACCCGGCCCATCCCCTTCGCCACCAGCCGCCGGGCCAACGTCTCGGCCTGCGCCTCTTCTCCGTGTACCACGAAGGCGGTTGTCTGCGGTCCGGTGGTCGGCTGCAGAAAACGCAGCAGCTCATCGCTGTCGGCGTGGGCGCTCAGGCCGTGGATCGTCTTGACCTGGCACTTGACATCGTACCACTGATCGAAGACGCGCACGCGGCTCTGCGACTCCTGCAGCCGCCGGCCAAGCGTCTGCGGCGGCACCCAGCCCACGAACAGCACCATGTCATTCGGCCGCTCCAGGCTCACCTTGAGATGGTGCAATATCCGTCCGAATTCGCAGGTTGGGCTGGAAGCGATGATCACGCACGGCCCGGCTTGGCTGTTGATTTTTATGCTGTCCTGCGATGATGCCGCCAGCGTCACGCGCGACAGGCCAAACAGGTCCTTCTCCCCAATCATGGCCCGGGTCTGCTCGTCATAATTTTCCCGGAACTCGCCGTGGATGCGGGTCAGTTCCGCCCCCATCGGACTGTCCACGAAGATGGGGATCGGCGGAATTTTCTTTTCGCTGATGAACTTCTGCATGTACCACAGAATGGTCTGCGTGCGTCCCATCGCGAAGGACGGTATCAGCAGCCGGCCGCGCCCGCGGATGCACTGGTTGACCGCGTCCAGCAGTTCCGGCTCGACCTCCTCCATCGGCCCGTGCAGGGAGTTGCCATAGGTGCTCTCGGTGATGACCTGGTCGAACGGGCCACTGAGCGTCTGGGGATCGCGGATGATCGGGGTGTTGTAGCGCCCCACATCCGCCGTGAACAGCAGCGAGCGGTCCTTGCCACCCTCATTCCACTGCAGGACCACGTAGGCCGATCCCAGTATGTGCCCGGCATCGTAAAACGTGAAGGATACCCCACCGCCCAGATCGACCTTCTGCCCATATTGCACGCGCTTGAACTGCTGCAGCACGGCCGGCACGTCGCTGGAGCGATAGAGCGGCTCGATCTTCTCCTGATCCGGATCGCGGGTGCGGCGGTTGAGGTAATCCACATCCTCTTCCTGAATCTTGGCGGCATCCATCATGATCACCCGCGCCACTTCCGCCGTGGCCGGCGTGCAATAAATCGGGCCGGTAAAGCCCGCGCGGGTGAAGACCGGCAGCTTGCCGCAATGATCCAGATGCCCGTGCGACAGGATGATCGCATCGGCCGACTTGATGTCATCGGGAAGGAAGTGATTGAGGCGATTGGCCTCCTCCCGCGGCCCCTGATACAGCCCCGCATCGAGAAAAATCCGCAGGCCGTTCACTTCCACCAGATGACAGGAACCCGTCACCGTCCGATCCGCGCCACAGAATTGAATTCGCATGAGGGCATAGTACCAGAGACAGCGCCGACGCAAACCGGTATTTCCCTTCTCGCGCACGCACAAGGTCCAGCGCTCGAACGTGGCGTCCCAATTGTGGCACGGGGCTACCAGCCCGTGCGCAAGAAGCGCAGCGCTCCCGCGTAGCACGGGTTTTCCTTAACCCGTGCCGGACGGTGTGGCATCCTCACACATCCACGCGATCGGAAGGAGTCTGGCACGGGTTGAAAACCTGGTCGGAAACCCGTGCTGCGGAGGAAAAGCGCGCTGCGCTTCGAGCGCATGGGCTGGTAGCCCATGCCACGTTGAAATCGCTGGTGCCCCATTCGCCACAACTAAGCGGTACATCCGCATGTCAGGCCAACCCCACCACTCGCAACGGCCCTTCCCGAACCCACCCCACCACGTCCAGCACATCCTCCCTGGCCGCGAATGCAATATCCTCGGCCAACCCCGCCCGCAGCAGGTTCTTCCCTCCCTGCGACTCGCGCAGCGCCGCGGCCAGATCTCCGCGCCGCTGCCGATACGCCGCCAGCGCCACCGCCGCCGCATCGGTCAAGCCCACCTCCGCCACCGCACCCAGCAGCGCCTCCGCCACAGCGCCCGCCCCGATCACATCCTCCAGCGCCACCGCACCATCGGTTCCCGCGCACAGCAGCATGACATCCAACCCACTCGCCGCCACCGCCCGCGCCGTCGCCCGCGCGTTCACCAGCGCCCCGATCACCACCATCGCCGACCCCGCCGCCGCCACGATCGCCCGCGTCCCGTTGGTGGTACACATGAAGACCGTCTTGCCGCTGTGCGTTGCATTGAACTCCCCCGGCCGGTTGCCGATATCAAACCCCGCCGGCTTCAGACACTTCTCCTCCCCGCACAACACCCATCCGCCCCCATGCCGCTCGGCCGCGCTCCGGGCCGCCTCCAGCGACTCAAAGATGCGGATTTCACATACCCCCGCCACCAGCGCCGCCGCCATCGTCGTCGTCGCCCGCAGCACATCGAACACCACCACCGCCCGCCCGTGAAGCTGGCCATCCGCCAGATCGCGCGGGCGCGGGCGCGGCAGGAATGCCACATCAATTATCATGTCGCCTCCAATGCGATACCATGCCGCCATGATCATTCAACCCTGGCTTCTCTATGCCCTGCTCTCCGCGGCCGCCGCGGCGTGCGTGGGAATCTTCGCCAAGCTCGGCTTCAACGACAAGGCGATCGACTCCAACCTCGCCACCACCATCCGCAGCGTCGTCATGACGCTCTTTCTGCTGGCGGTCTGCACGGTCACGGGACTCTGGAACAAGGTGGGCGCCCTGCACGCCCGCGCCCTGGCGATGATCGCCCTGGCGGGCGTGGCCGGCGCCCTCTCCTGGCTGTTCTATTTCCGCGCCATCCAGCTTGCCACCGTAGCCCAGGTCGCGCCTATCGACAAACTGAGCATGCCGCTGGCTGTACTCCTGGCGGTTTTGATTCTGGGCGACAGGCCTACGGGATGGAACTGGCTGGGGATTGCCCTGATCGCAGGTGGAGCGGTACTGGCGGCGCTGCCAAAGCAATAAAGCTAAAAAGGATAAAAAATGTCGGGGGTTGAAGAAGGAGGGGGGGGACCTTCTTCGGGGGGACACCCCCGACAATGTTCGTGTCATTTCAACTGCACCAGTGATAATACCCGCCGATTCTCAAATTGCAAGGCCTCTATTTTCAGTAATGGGTCAGTTTGAAATTTCGGGTGCGTCCACAAATCCGGGAGATGGAGTAGAATGGGATAATCGGCGGGA
>DAIOHQ010000257.1:0-6679 GCA_036744635.1 Tepidisphaeraceae bacterium
CAGCATATGCCCAGATCGTCAGCATCCAGAACAACGCGCTCAGCACGTCCTTACGTTCGGAAATCCACGCCACTGACTCCACGTGCAGCGGATGCAGCAGAAACAGCCCCGCCACCAGCGCGCTTCTCCACGTGCAATTGGTCATGCGGGCCAGCGCCGCGAACAACACCAGACCGGCCAGGATGTGCAGAATGACGTTGACGACATGCGCCCCATGGGCCGCCCGCTCGAGTTGCCGCTGCGGGCCGGAGAAAAGCGTCACGTCGAGTTGCAGGCTGATCCAGGTCAACGGGTGCCAGTTGGCCGCGTCGAAGCTGGTAAGGGCCCAGGCGACATTGGCGCGGCTGATGCCCTGATTGACATGCGGATTTTCCACCACGTAGTCGTGGTCGTCGAAGGTGATGAAGGAGTAAGAGCCGACGCGGGCGTAGACTGCCGCCGTCATCACCGCCAGCGCCAACCCAATCCAAAGCTGCCGTCGCAAGGCTGACTCCCGTTTATCCGACGCGGTTATTTCACCAGTCGTTCCAGCAGATACGCCAGCACCTGTTGGCTGGCGATGCGCTGCTGCTGCATTGAGTCGCGCTCGCGCACGGTGACGGTCTGGTCCTGTGCGGTCTGGCCGTCGATGGTGATGCAGAACGGCGTGCCGGCCTCATCCTGTCTACGATAGCGCCGCCCCACCGCTCCCTTTTCATCGTAGAAGACCGCAAAGTGCTTCTGCAAATCCTTGTAGATGGCCATTGCCGTCTCGGGCATGCCATCTTTTTTCACCAGCGGGAAAACCGCCGCCTTCACGGGAGCGAGGCGCGGATGCAGGCGCAGCACCGTGCGCATCTCCCCTTCCACTTCCTCTTCGGCAAACGCTTCGCAGAGAAATGCCAGGGTGGCGCGGGTCGCCCCGGCCGACGGCTCGATGACATGCGGCACGAACCGCTCCTTTGTCTCATCATCGAAGTAACTCAGGTCCTTGCCGCTATGCTTGATGTGCTGCTGCAGGTCGTAGTCGCCGCGATGGGCGATTCCTTCCAGCTCCCCCCATCCCCAGGGGAATTGATATTCCACGTCGCTGGTTCCCACGGAATAAAACGCCAGCTCCTCCTTCTCGTGCTCGCGCAGGCGCAGGTTCGACCCCTTCAGCCCCAGCTTCTGATACCAGTTGAAGCGCTCATCCCGCCATTTGCGATACCATTCGGCGCTGCTGTCCGGCCGGCAGAAAAATTCTATCTCCATCTGCTCGAATTCGCGCGAGCGGAAGATGAACTGCTTGGGCGTGATCTCGTTACGGAATGATTTTCCGACCTGGGCGATCCCGAAGGGCACCTTGATCCGCGTTGAGTCACAGACGTTCTTGAAATTCACGAAAATGCCTTGGGCCGTTTCCGGGCGCAGATACGTCTGCGTCGCGTTTTCCTCAACCGGGCCCACGAATGTCTTGAACATCAAGTTGAACTTGCGCGGCTCGGTAAGCTGGCACTCCTTGAACTGCCCGGGCTGCATGCTCGGCTTGCGCGGGCACTGGCTCTCGGCGATCTGGTCGGCGCGGAATCGCGACTTGCACATCTTGCAGTCCACCAGCGGGTCGGTGAACGCGTTCTCGTGCCCGCTGGCCTGCCAGACGGTGCGGTGCATCAGGATGGCCGAGTCCAACCCCACGATGTCGTCGCGGCTGGTGACGTTGTCGTGCCACCAGGCGTTCTTGACGTTCCGCAGCAGCTCAACTCCGAGCGGCCCGTAATCCCACGTCCCCTGCAGGCCTCCATAGATTTCCGATCCCTGAAAGATGAACCCGCGGCGCTTGCAGAGAGAGACGAGTTTCTCAAGACGATTTGCTTCTGCCATGGTCGTGCTCGCAAAAAAGAACATCCGGCCAACGGGCATGAGTCAGGAAGCCGCGTGAGCGTCCTCGATGACCAATGCCTATTGCCGGATGAGCGAAAATTCGATGCTCTTGGAACGGCTATCTGCAGGCCGCGATCAGGCTTTCGCGGCCGTGGTACCCTTGCCGGCCCCCGCGCTCCCTGTCCCCCCCGCCCGCATCATGTTGAGGCGTTTGGCCAGGCGGCTGCGCTTGCGCGCCGCGGTCTTCTTGTGAATCGTCCCTTTGGTGGCGATGCGGTCCAGCTTGCGCGCGGTGTTGCGCAGCTCGGTTTCTGCCTTGCTCAGGTCGCCGGCGCTGACGGCCGCGAGAAAAGTCTTCACCTGGTCTTTCACCACGTCCTTGCGGAAGCGGTTGCGCGCCCGGCGTTTTTCGCTCTGTCGGACACGCTTCTTGGCTGATAAGGAATGGGCCACGTTCAAGTCTCCAAAAATAAGCTCGCAACCTCATGGCTGCGAAGGGTGGGATAGCATAATGACTATGCCGGGAATGTAAAGAGCCGCACGCGATGAGAAAGCGCAAGAATTGATGCAGTCTGCACACCAGCCGACATCGCGCGCATCCTGCCGCAACGATTGCCTTTGTGCTTCAGCCAGCCGCCCCACCACAAATGCAGCGCGTCGGCGGCTTAGCTCACCGTCCACGTCTCCGTGCCTTTGAGCAGCTTTTGCAGGTCTCCGGGGCCGCGGGTCTTGATGGCCTCTTCCACCTGGGCATGGACCATCTCGCCATAGCGCTCCTGCTCGATGTCGCGGAAGATGCCCAGCGGCTCGGGGAAGTCGGGGTAGCGCATCCGGCTGAGCAGGAATGCGAGGCTGGGCTCAGGGGCGCGCTCGTCGTGGATGAGCAGGTCATCGCGGCTGACATCCTTGAGGCTGACGACCTCCGGATTCAACCCGTGCAGGCGGATGCCCTTTTCCTGTTCCTTGCCGAACACCAGTGGCTTGCCATGCTCGAGATAGATCGTCGTGTCGCTCTTGGTCCCCTTGTCGGTGGCGTAGTCAAAGGCGCCGTCGTTGAAGATGTTGCAGTTCTGGTAGATTTCCACGAACGCGGTGCCCTTGTGCTTGGCCGCCCGCTCCAGGCAATATTCCAGGTGCTTGACATCCACGTCGATCGCCCGCGCGGCGAAGGTCGCCTCGGCGCCGATCGCGATGCTGATCGGCCGGATCGGGAATTCCGGAGAACCCATCGGGCTGCTCTTGGTCTTCTTGCCGTGCTCGCTGGTGGGCGAATACTGGCCCTTGGTCAGACCATAGATGCGGTTGTTGAACAGCAGGATTTTCACGTCCACGTTGCGGCGAATGATGTGCAACAGATGATTGCCGCCGATGGAAAGCCCATCGCCGTCGCCGGTCACCATCCAGATGTTCAGATCAGGCCTCGCCAGCTTCAGGCCGGTCGCGAACGTCGGCGCCCGGCCATGGATGCTGTGAATGCCGTAGGTGTTCATGTAATACGGAAACCGGCTGGAGCAGCCGATGCCGGAGATGAACACCGTCTTGCTGCGGTCAATGGCCAGCTTGGCGAATACCTTCTTGACCTGCGCAAGAATCGAATAATCCCCACACCCCGGACACCAGCGCACATCCTGGTCGCTGGCATAATCCGATGGCTTGAGCACGTTCAACGATTGGGTAGGCACTGCACTCATAAACTATTTGCTTTCTCTTAACCGCTGCGTTTCTTCAATCCAAAACGCCCAGAGGGCACCCGAATCCGCGATCCAAAATTCGCCTCACCCCCCGCCCGGCGCCGCTCCGACGTTTACATCGAGGGTGTCCAGCGGCGGCGCGTGAATTTCCGAGCCTTCAAAGTTCCCCGCCAGCGCATTGCGCACGCCGGTGACGATTTCATGAATCGTGAACGGCTGGCCGCGCACCTTGTTCAATCCCTTTACATCCACCAGGAACCGCGCGCGAACCATCATCCGCAACTGCCCGAGGTTGAGCTCTGGCATGATCACGTGCTCGAATTCCTGCATCAGCTCGCCCAGCCGCTGCGGCAGCGGGTTGAGGTAGCGCACGTGACAGGCCGAAACCTGCACCCCCTGCTTGCGCAGCTCCAAGGTGGCCGCCTTGATCGCGCCATACGTGCTGCCCCAGCCGACCAGCAGCACCTCGCCCTTTTCCGGTCCGGTCCAGAGCAGATCCGGGCCGGCCGGCTTGAGATTGGCCACCTTGGCGGCGCGGGTGCGCACCATGTGCTCGTGATTGCCTGGGTCGTAGCTGACGTTGCCGGTAATGTCCTGCTTTTCAATGCCGCCGATGCGGTGTTCCAGCCCCGGCGTTCCCGGCAGCGCCCACGGCCGCACCAGCTCATCATCGCGCAGATACGGCAGATAGGTCTCGCCATCATCGGCGTTCGCGCGGGTGGGATGGGAGATTTCAATTTTCTTCAACTTGCTGACATCCGGGATCGCCCATGGCTCTGAACCATTGGCGATGTAGCCATCGCTGAGCAGAATCACCGGCGTCATGTATTTGGTGGCGATGGCAAACGCTTCAATCGTTGCGTCGAAGCAGTCGGCCGGCGTCGCCGCGGCGATGATCGGCACCGGGCACTCGCCGTTACGGCCGAACATCCCCTGCAGCAAATCGGCCTGCTCGGTCTTGGTCGGCAACCCGGTGCTCGGGCCGCCGCGCTGCACGTTCACGATCACCACCGGCAGTTCGGTCATGACCGCCAGGCCGATCGCTTCGCTCTTGAGGGCAAGACCCGGCCCGCTGGTGCCGGTGACTCCGAGCGATCCGCCAAATGCCGCGCCGATGGCAGCGCCCATGGCGGCGATTTCGTCTTCGGCCTGGAATGTCAGCACGCCAAAGTTTTTCTGGGCTGCCAGCTCATGCAGAATGTCGCTGGCCGGCGTGATCGGATAACTGCAATAGACCAAATCCTTGTCCGCCAGCTTCGACGCCGTGATCATCCCCAGCGCGATCGCCTCGTTGCCGGTGATCTTCCGATACGTCCCCGGCGCCAGCTTGGCCTTGGGGACCTGGTATTGCTCATTGAACAGCTCTGCAGTCTCGCCGAAGTGATAGCCGGCCTTGAGCGTCAGAGAGTTGGCCATCGCCACCGCCGGCTTCTTGCCGAATTTCTTGTTGATGTAGTCGAGCGTCGCATCCAGCGGCCGGCCATAGAGCCAATACACCAGCCCCAGCGCGAACATGTTCTTGCAGCGGTCGATATCCTTCGCGCCCAGCCCGGTATCCTTGGTCGCCGCCGCGTT
Organism: Tepidisphaeraceae bacterium; assembly: GCA_036744635.1. Lineage (GTDB taxonomy): Bacteria > Planctomycetota > Phycisphaerae > Tepidisphaerales > Tepidisphaeraceae > DAIOHQ01. The sequence goes on from DAIOHQ010000257.1 coordinate 5,109, forward strand.
CATCTTGTCGATCGGCACCTTGATCAGCCGAAAGCTCTTGAGCGAATCATCATCGAGCGGGTTGATCGCATAACCCGCCTTCTTCAGATCGCCAGCGCTGAAGGAGTCTTCGTTGACGATGACGATGCCGCCGCTCTTGACTGACTTGATGTTGGTCTTGAGCGCGGCGGGGTTCATCGCGATCAGCGCATCCACCTCGTCGCCGGGCGTGAAGATTTCCGAGCTGGCGAAGTGAATCTGGTACCCGCTGACGCCCGCCAGCGTGCCGGCCGGAGCGCGGATCTCGGCCGGGAAATCCGGCAGCGTGCTGATGTCATTGCCGAACAGCGCCGACGTATCGGTGAACTGCGTCCCGGCAAGCTGCATCCCGTCGCCGCTGTCTCCGGCGAAGCGAATCGTCACCGACGGCAGCGTGTGTACCGGCTTGGCTTTTCCATTTTTTCCCTGATTCGGCTGAAAAGTTTCTGTAGAAACGCTCATGATGCTCCATCTTCCTTTTTCTAAGCGCCCTCCCGGGCGGGTTGTGCGGTTATCGGGGTGGGTGGCAGATTATAGACGTTGGCCGGGAAGTATTCGACCAGGTAATGCACGATATCTTTGACACTTAGCACGCCCAATGGTTCGCCATTGTCGGCCAATACCGGCACGTGCCGGTAGCCGTCGGTTCCCATGAGTTCGATGGCTTCAAACATGCTGGACCGCTGCCGCACGGTCTTGGGCGACGGCGTCATGACCTTCTCGACCGGCTGCGACATATCCAGCCGCTGGGCGACGACCCGGCTGAGAAAATCGCGTTCGGTAAAAATGCCGACGAGCTGGCCGTCCCGCACGATCAAGGCGCACCCGACGCGATTGACGATCATGCAGTCCACTACTTCCTTTATCGACTGACTCGGCTTGACGCTGCACACATCCCGCAGCTTCAGGCCGGCAACCAGGTCCGCTCGCAGGCTTTTGTCCAATGTGGTGGGCATGAATCAAATCGTACTATCGCGATGCGCGAGTTTCCACAGCGCCAGGAATAAAAAGATGAATCATTCTTATTACATCGGGTATCGAACCGGTGCGGATTGAATCGCGACCAGCGCGTTTTCCGGGCCCGGCCGGCCAACATTGCCACCACAAATTTTATTGGAACGCCCGCAAATTCGTTAAACTTTCGCTTGACTCCCCTGCCGCCGCGCGCAGACAATACCGCCCATGAAGCAGCGCTACCACACTATCATCAGGCCCGAACCCAACGGATGGTATGTGGGTTGGGTCGAAGAAATCGCCGGAACCATCACCCACGGCAAATCACTCGACGAATGCCGGCGAAATCTCAAAGATGCCCTTGAGCTCATGATCGAGACACATCGCGATGAAGCACGCCTCGGCCTGAAAGGCAATTGCCTGCAGGAATCCATCGAGATTGATGTCGCCGACGTGAGCGCAATGCAGCAGATGGCCTGACGCACACCCGCCCGGCGGGCAAGACAGCCAATCGCGACGTCCACCTGACGCCGGCGCTTGGATTATTTAACACTACAGCGCTACGTCCGCTCAACGCGGACCTTCCTTCAGCGGTAATA
>DAIOHQ010000258.1:0-6597 GCA_036744635.1 Tepidisphaeraceae bacterium
AGGCAAGCCTCAATTAATCCCCGCGGCGCGCCCACCGTTCGTGGGGAAGGTCAATTTTCCGGTCTGGTTTTTCCATCACGCCTCATTCGGTGTTGCGACTCTCGCGGAAGGTACCCGGGGAGCGTCATCGCCCATCTGCCGCAACTCGCCGCCGATCACACCCCAATTCTACCTCGGGCAGGGACGCGAGGGGAGACGGGTGACCCGTGATCGCTGACAAGTGACGATTGACGCCGTTCCCCCCCAATGCCAAACTATCCCCCCTATGAAGCGCTCAGAAATCAACCGGTACATCGAACAGGCCAAGGAATTCGCGGCGAGGCACAATTTTTGTCTGCCGCCGTTTGCGTTTTGGACGGCGGAGCAGTGGGCCCAGAAGGGGCATGAGGCGGATGAGATTCGCACCCGGCGGCTGGGGTGGGACCTGACCGATTTCAACCTCGGCACCTTCCTGCAGAAGGGTTTGACGCTGTTCACGCTGCGCAACGGCAAGATCGGCGATCCGGCCAACAAGAAGGCCTACGCCGAGAAGCTGCTGATCGTCGAGGAGGGGCAGGTGACGCCGTTTCATTTCCACTGGATGAAGACCGAGGACATCATCAATCGCGGCGTCGGCGTGCTGGTGTGCGAGCTGTACAACTCCGACAAGGAGGAGAAGTTCACCAATACGCCGGTGCGGGTGAGCTGCGACGGCGTCGAGCGCGAGGTGAAGGCCGGCGGCTCGATCGAGCTTGCTGCTGGCGAGAGCATCACGCTCACGCCTTATCTGTATCACCAGTTCTATGCCAGGAAGGGGGCCGGCAAGGCGCTGATCGGCGAGGTGTCGAGCGTCAACGATGACGCCACCGACAACCGCTTTTATGATCCGCTGCCGCGCTTCCCCACCGTGCAGGAAGATGTCCCGCCGACGGCGCTGCTGTGTAATCAGTATCCGGCGGCCAAAGGGTAGAGGGAAAATCGAACCGGCGAAACGGCGAACTGGCGATAAACGTGCATCGCCGTTTCGCCGTTTCGCCGTTTCGCCGTTTCGATCCTCTGCATCCCGACTGGGATGTTTGACCCTGCACCCACCCCCGCGTAGTATCCGGCACGCTCGATCTATGAGGAGTTGAATGCGAGACTTCGATCCGAAAAATGTGGACCCCAGGCTGCTCGGCCGCGCCATCGAATACATCGGCTCGGCCCAGCCGACCATCGTTCCCGGCCGCGGGCCGGTGGCCATGCCGGTGGCCATGCCCGGCCCTCCCGGCGGCGGCGGCTACAACCGCTATCGCGAGATGACGCTTGAGGAGATGCTCCTCGAAAATCGCGTGGTCTTTCTGGTTGGCGAAATCAACCACGTCAGCGCCTCGCGGGTAATCATGCAGATGCTGTACCTGCAGAGCGTCAAGCGGGATGCCGACATCAACCTGTACATCAACAGCCCCGGCGGCGTGGTCGATGACACGCTGGCGATGTACGACATCATGCGATTTTTGAATTGCGAAATCGCCACCTACTGCATCGGCCGGGCCGAGAGCGGCGGGGCGATCGTCTTCATGGCCGGCAAGAAGGGCAAACGCTTCATCCTGCCCAACGCCAAGGTGATGATCCACCAGCCGTTCGGCGGCGTGTATGGCCAGGCGGCGGACATCGAGATTCAGGCCGAGGAAATTCTCAAGACCAAGCAGACGCTGATCAACATCATGGCCAAATGCACCGGCCAGACCGCCGAGCGCATCCAGGAGGACAGCGAGCGCGATCGCTTCTTCGACGCCAAGCAGTCGGTGGCGTACGGCATCTGCGATGAGGTGCTGGGCGAGGATTCCGCCCCCAGCATCGCCGCCGCGGCGGCGGATGGGAATAAACCGAAGTAGCAGTAGGGGCGGGGTCTCCCCGCCCTTACGCTGCCCAGAAAGAGGGCGGGGAGACCCCGCCCCTACTATGTTCACCGGCATCGACCATCCCGCGATCTCCTGCTTCGACTCGCGGAAGCAGATTGACTGGTATTGCCGGAATCTGGGAATGCGGGTGATCGCGGCCGACGGTAAGACGCCCCCGGCGGCGATTGTCGGATATGGTGAAGGCGACGGCGCGATGATCGAGCTGATGCCGGCGCGCGATGCCGGTGAAATGCCGGCCGAGATTGCCCGCTTTGCCCCCGGCCTGCGCCACCTGGCGTTTCGGGTGGGCAATTTCGACGAGGCGTACGCGAAGTTGAAGGCCGCGGGCATCGAATTTCTGTCCGAGCCCGGCAGCGCCCTGGGCGGCGGCCGGGTTGTCAGCTTTCGCGATCCGGAAGGAAACGAATTGCAGATTGTGCAGCGAGAAAAACAAACATGACCAGCAACCAACTGATCCCCATCGTCATCGAAAAGTCCGGGCGCGGCGAGCGCGCCTACGACATCTATTCGCGCCTGCTCAAGGACCGCATCATCATGATCGGAGGCGCGGTCACCGATGAATTGGCCAGCGTGATTATCGCGCAGATGCTTTTCCTGTCGAACGAGGATCCCAAGACCGACATCCAGCTCTACATCAACTCCCCCGGCGGCAGCGTCTCGGCGGGGCTGGGGATGATCGACACCATGCGCTATCTGCGCTGCAAGGTGGCGACAACCTGCATCGGCATGGCCGCGTCGATGGGCGCCTGCCTGCTGGCGGCAGGCACCAAGGGCAAGCGCGCGGTGCTGCCCAATTCGCAGGTGATGCTGCACCAGCCGCTGATCGGCGGCGTGCTGCAGGGCCCGGCCACCGACCTGGGCATCGAAGCGGCGCACATGCTCCGGCTGCGCGACCGGCTGTACAAGTTGATGGCCGAGTTCACCGGCAAGACCCCCGAGCAGATCCATCGCGACTTCGACCGCAACAAATGGCTGTTCGCGGAAGAGGCGGTGGAATATGGATGTGCCGACCGCGTGCTGGACCGTATCGCCGAAGCTCCCGCCCGGGCGGGGATCGATGACGATGCGGACAAAGAATGACCTCCCGTCGCACGGGTTCTGAATTCGCGTCCGCGACGAAACTTCCCTGTAGCACGGGTTTTCAACCCGTGCCAAACCGCGATGAAACCAACTGAAGCGCATCGGCAACGGCATCGGGCAAGGGTGAACAACCCGTACTGTGCGGGGCGTTCGTGCGCCGTCGTATTCTCCGCTCTGTTTACGGCGCTGCTGGCCGGCTGCGGTTCTCCAAGCAAGGCGAACATCGAACTGCGCAGGCAGAATGCCGCTCTCCGCGACCGCGTGGAGTTGTTGACCAAGCAGCACCAGTCGGACGTGGCGGACATCGAGCGGCTGGAAACGGCCAAGGGCGCGCTGGCCACGCTGCCGCACGAGCGGATGGAGCAGCTTTTCACCGCGAATGCACTGAAGCTCGGCCGGCTGAGCGGCGGGGCCGATCTGGAACCGGCCAAGCCGGGGGATGAGGCGCTGAAGGTGTACGTGGTCCCCACCGACGCCGCGGGCGACGCCATCAAGGCGGCCGGCGCGTTCACCATCGAGGCGTTTGACCTGGATGTTCCCGAGCATCCGCTGGTCGGCACGTGGAAATTTTCGGTCGAGCAGGCCCGCGAAAGCTGGTACGGCAAGGCGATGCTGTACGAATACGTTTTGACCTGCCCGTGGCAGGCCGGGCCGACGCACGCGAAGCTGACGGTGAAGGTGACCTTCACCGACGCGCTGACCGGCCTGACGCTGACGGCCAAGCAGGATGTCACGATCAAACTGCCGGCGAAATAGTCTGCTTTTTGGCTGGCTCATCGGTTCCCCATCACATTCTTAGTTTTCACATTGTTGACATCACATGCCGCTGAGGAGTCCGCGCTGGCGATCTGTCCAGACGCGCGGGAACGCGGAATCGAGATCGGTGCAGTGGAAGTGGCCGGTAATGGCGCGGCGGAGCGTGTCGATGCCGTGGCCGGTGGTGGCGATTGTGCGCAGCCATGCGGGCGGCGTTTGAAAATCAGGGTTGCCGCGGTCGGACTTGTTGAGGATGCGGAGGGCATTGGGGTAGGCACTGAGCATCTCTTGCTGGTCCTGGATATTCGCTGATGCATCGAGGATGAGCAGGATCAGGTCGGCGGCTGCGATCTGGGTCTGGCTGTGGTGGATGGCCTGGGATTCCAGCGGATCGGTGGTGGGGCGCTGGCCGGGTGTGTCGATGAGCATGACCGGCAGGCCGTCGATATTGGCGATTTCGCCAACCCAGTCGCGGGTGGTGCCGGGCAGGTCGGCGGTGATGGAGCGCTCGGTGGCGAAGAGCTGGTTGGCCAGGGTGGACTTGCCGACGTTGGGCTGGCCGACGATGGCCACCCGCGGGGGGTGGAGGAGGTGGTGCAGGGAGTGGTCGTCGAGGATAGCCTGAATCCGGCGGCGGCGGGCGGCGTCGAATTCGGCAGTGTGCTCGGGCGCGGAATTTTCGGCAGTGCGATTGGTCGGCGGTTGGGGAGAGTCTTCATGGAAGCGCTGCCACGCCTGGGGCTGGGCGAGGAGCACGCGCAGGCCAAGCTCGGTCCGGGCCAGGGGGAGATGGGTGAGGACTTCCTGCTCCAGAATGGTATCGGCGTCGACGGCATCGGCGGGGAGGGGGGCGTCGATGGAATGCGTCACCGCGAATCCTTCTTTGACGAGCAGGTCGAGGGTTGCTCGGATGACCCATTGGCCGCCGTGGAGGTTGATGTCGGCGATGGTCGGGGAGAGGAGGACGACGACGGGATCGTCGATGGTGCGGCCGGCATCGGCGAGCAGGCCATGAACGGTTCGGCCGGGCCTGGTCGGGCGGGAGAAATGGGCGGCGAGAAATGGTTGCACGGCCGGGCCGATGATACGCACGACCGCGATGGCGGCAGTGCCCGCGGGCGTGAGGAGGATGGCGCGGTTGGGGTTCATCTTGGCGTGGCCGCATCTTGGCGGATGGGGCGGTGGGGGGCAATGCGGCTCGGGCGTTTGGATGGCGGGAAAGCGATTTTGAAATGTGGGACATTTGGGGACATTTTGGGACATGGGGTTGTTGTTAGTCATTTGTCCGTAGGCAGTTGTGAAGGAGATGGTGTTTGAGACATTTTTTGGGAAGTGGGACATTGGAATGATGAATGAGGAATGCTGAATGATGAATGGGGAGCGCGGAGATTGTCTGTTGTCAGCGGTCCGTTGTCGGTTGTTGGTCGTCACGGTCATCATAATGCTCTCCTCTATAGAGAGGGGCGGAGTTGCGCGGGCGGCGCGCCGGGCGCGCAACACTTGGGAGAATTTTGAACCACAGATAAACACAGATGGACACAGATGGTTGGGGTAGCGGGGGTTAGGGATGAGGGAGGTGGGAGGAAAAAATCTGCTGGGTGGGGATTTTGTGGTTTCAGGGGGTTGCGCTGGCAGCGCGCCGGGCGCGCAATTGGTGAGTTGCGCGCGGTGGTGGGGTGGGGATTTGGTGGGTTGACGGTGAGGGGCGGGCCGGTGCCCGTTGGAGTGCTCCGGTCCGGGCGGGGCGCCTAGGCGACCTTGGCTTTGCTGATGCGAGGTCGGCGAGGCTGCGTCCGTGCGCGCGTCACCTCGTCAGCCGGAATCTCGAACACCTGCTCGGCTGCCCCATCGGGGCGCGCGAACTGCACCCGTAGCAGCCGCCGTCCCTCCCGGCCGATCCTCCCGCGATCTTCGACGATGCGCACCAGTCGCTTCTTCTTACCGAACTGCACGTAGACCTTGCCCCCGACTGAAAAATTGGGTTCCGTCTGCCCACGGGGTTTGCTCTTTTCATTCATGGATGCACTCCTACCACGGATTCGCCCCGATGATTGTAGCAACATGCGCTCCAACTACCGCGTCCATGTCGATCGCCAGTTTTTCGCACGTTCGACGCCACTCCCGCACGTCATTGAGCCGAACCGTGGTGTGCCCACCGAGTTTGGCGGGGTTGAAGTCTTGGTGTGCTATGGCATTGCGCCAGTCGTTCAGCTTTCCCAGAACCTCGTTCCGAACTGCGTTTGTGTTGTCGTGTGCCCTCAAGGCGAAGATCCCTCACCCCAGCCCTCTCCCGGAATACCGGGCGAGGGGGCCGGAAAAAGACGGTTGCCAAAAACATGCGCTACACCCTCGCTGGGTGCAGCGGCCAAAAGCTGTCTTAGCTCTGTGGCCGGGGAGCCGCTCAGTCTCCCTTGGCGATGATTTCAATATTCCGGTTGTCTTTGGGGACGAAGGTGAAGGTGTAGACGGGTTGTTCGGCGCGGAAGAGGGAGACTTCGGTGCGGATGGGGAAGGTGCGGGCGGAGGCGGCGGGGATTTTCTGGGTGGAATCGACGCGGTAATTGGTGACCTGGGTCATGTATTTGTGGTCGATGGCGTATTGGCGGAGGCGCTTGAGGGCGTTGGCCTCGGCGAGGCCGTCGGGGGCGGATTGGATGTCGGCGGCCAGGGATTGGACGGATTCCTGCTGGGAGCGGGGAACGGGCGGGGGGGCGGAATTGGCGCGGTGGCAGGCGCTGAGGAGGAAGGGGAGGGAGAAGATCAGGGACAGGGGGCGGGTGTTCATCATTGAAGAGTAGCAGGGGGTCGGAAGATTGGGAACGTTGGGTTGGGCGGTAGGAGGAGATATGGCGGGATTCGGACAGGTGAGTACACCTGC
>DAIOHQ010000259.1:0-6577 GCA_036744635.1 Tepidisphaeraceae bacterium
CTTCGAGCATTGTGGGCACAGGTAGTGTGTACATTCAATTGCAACCCGCTCTAATTGATTTGCTGCGCGGGGCCGTGCGGGAACTGCCGAACGATCCGGCGGCGCGGGTTCTGATTGTCCGGACGACAGTTCGTGAACTCCGTCACAAACACGCACCCGCACCATTTCGGTGCGCATGGTGGGGCAGACATTCTTGTCTGCCATGGCCCGATGAGCGGTGGATGTACTCATCCACCCGAATTCAGACATACTTTCCAAGCCGCCACGCACCCGCTTTCTCACCTCTCCAGGAGTCGGGAAGACTATAAGCAAACCAATCCACGTCAACAAGTTCCGCCAAATATTCGCAGAGATTTTTGAATAACCCCACCCAATCGCCCCTGAGTGCCTACCTACCGGCGCCTCGACGCGCACCGCGGGTAACGTTGTGATAGCGGGAATCGGGCGCAGCAAAGAGACTCATCCGCCATGCGGATGCCAGCGCGCCCACCATTTGCGCACGCGATAGGAAAGGATCATCAGGCCCAAGCCCCACAGCGCGGAATTGACCAGCATCAGCGACCAGATGGCGATGATGTGGTCGTCCAGAAGCTGCAACAGCGGCAGCACCGGTACGCACAGCAATTGGCCACAGGCGCCCAGCGCCGGAGCGATGCCGGTAGCGCCTGCATGCGCCACCATCGATCCAATGCCGAGGCACATCAGCGTGATGTAGAAGTGCCCGAGAGTGAGACCCATCCACAGCCGCAGGGGCTTGTCGGCCTCGTCTTGCGCCTCCTGGGCGCGGGTGGCCTGGGTCGATTTCTTGAAATGACTTGCCAACCAACCTCGCATCCCTCCATGCCCCGGATATTCGCTGACCATGGTCAACTCCTGCTCGCGCACGAGCGAAAGGAACTTCACTGGTCGCCTGGATGTGGCTCTTCCGCAGTCTTTTCTTATGCGACAGGCGCCTCGTTCTGGTCAAAGCAACAGAAATGAAAACGCTTTGATATCAGGACTTTGCTAGCTTTTTGTCGATCCGTCAAGAAAAAAATATAAATTTCTAAATTCGAGAAAAATAGGACCTAATTCGTTCTCAAGATTGGGAGTACCCGCCGTTGAAACCGCATCAATTTACAAAATAGGACTAATTTGACTTTTGGCACGGTGGGTGCGAAGCCGGTTTGTTCATACCCTTTTTGGGAGCAACTTGTGCGGCAGCTTCTCCCGCGTCCTTTCGGTGGCCGTTGTATCTCGCAAATTATCTTCTCCGGTGTCCTCTGTCTGGGCGCCTGTGCGGGCAGCGCCCGCGCCGAAGAGCCGGCAACCCGGCCGACCACTCAAGCAGCGAAACCGACCGCGAAAACAGAGCGCTGCGTCACCGAAGAGTGCCACGGCGGCATCGTCGAGCACAAGGTGATGCATGGCCCGACGGCGCAGAAAAAATGCCTGGCCTGCCATCAGTACGATGAGCCGCGCGAGCACCGCTTCGTCCTGGCGTCCAAGGAGACGCAGCTTTGTCGTGATTGCCACGTGCTGAAGGATCGCGGCGTGACCCACGCGCCGGTGAAGGAAGGTCACTGCACCGGGTGCCATGATCCGCACGGTTCGGAAAACCGGCTGATGCTGGTGGCCGACCCGGCGCGGGGTCTCTGTCTCACCTGCCACAAGACCGGCTTCACCGACAAGAAATTCGTGCATGGCCCGGTTGCCAGCGGGGCCTGCATCGTCTGCCACGAGCCGCATTCATCGTGGGAGCCCAAGCTGCTGGTGGAATCGCCGCAGAAGCTCTGCAAGATGTGCCACGATGAGCTCGTCCCCAAGAACGATGATGATCGCCACGTGCATGCGCCGGTGAAAGCCGGCAACTGCGTCGCCTGCCATGATCCGCACGCATCGGATATACGGTATCAATTACGCGCATCCGCTCCGGATCTATGTCTGAAATGCCACAAGGATATGGCGAAAGTGGTCGCCGCCAGCGCGGTCAAACACGGGCCGGTCGAGCAGACGGACGGCTGCACGAGCTGCCATCTGCCCCATTTTTCCAAGCTGCCCAAGCTGCAGCGCCAGACCCAGCCGCAGTTGTGCCTGGGATGCCATGACAAGCCTCTCAAGACCGCCGATGGCAAGCCGCTGGTGAATATGGCGGCGTTGCTGAAGGAAAATCCACAGCAGCATGGCCCGATTCGCGAGGGAGAATGCTCGGCCTGTCATCAGCCACACGCCGGTGAGAGATTCCGGCTGCTCGCGGCCGACTATCCGCCGGAATTTTATGCCGTCTTCAAAATCGATCAGTACGCCCTCTGCTTCAAGTGCCACATGCCGGACCTGGTGTTGAAGGAGTCCGGCGTCGGCGTGACCCGCTTCCGCCAGGGCGACCGCAACCTCCATCGGCTGCACGTCAACCAGGAAAAGGGGCGTACCTGCCGTGCCTGCCACGAAGTCCATGCCTCGAAACGCCCGTTCCATATCCGCGAGTCGGTCCCCTTCGGCGAACGCGGATGGCAGCTCGAGATCAACTACGAACAGACCGCCACCGGCGGAAGCTGCTCGCCGGGATGCCACAAGCCCAAGACCTATGACCACGGGGGAGCGGCCAAGCCCGGGCTGCGGCCCACAACGCAGGAGGTTACGCATGCCGCGGATGCTCAGTAATCTAGTATCGCATCGTCCCAGGCGCGGCGCCACCGCGATGCTGATCCTCCTTGGCGCGCTATTGATGAGCGCCATCCCGCGCTCCGCCCTGGCGGTGACCCAGCTTAAACGCGGCGCTGAAGCCCCTGCTTTCACGCTTAAAGATCACGACGGCAACGAGGTCAGCGGCGAGACGCTTAAGGGCAAGATCATCGTGCTGATCTTCGGCGAGGCCTATCACCAGGGAACGCGCCAGGTGTGTACCCAGATCGACGCGGTGCTGCAGGATACCCGCTTTGACGCCTCCCAGATCGCCACCGTCTTGATCACCTCGCGGCAGGCAAAAGGCGATGAGGATGAGGATGGGAAGGCGAAGCTGCCGAAGACCATCCTGCGCGATGCGGGGGAAAAAGTGTACGACGCCTACGAAGTCGCCGTGATTCCGAGCATCGTGGTGATCGACAAGGAGGGGAAAGTGGTGCACGCGGTCGCGGGGGCAACCGCCCGGGCTTCGGACATCATCACCGACTCACTTCTTTATGCTGCGGGCAAGCTGAGCGCGCAGCGGCTGGATGAATCATTGCTTCCGACGACCGGTCCCACGGCCGGAACCACCGAAGACCTGCGCGCTGACCGCCTGGCACTGCTGGCCAAGCAACTGACCCGGCGCGGGATGGCTGAGATGGCCGCGGAGAAATACGCCGAGGCTCTCAAGCTCGATCCCCATCACGAGGCGGCGCACCTCGGTCTGGGGCAGTTGCTGCTGCGAGGCAAGCATCTGGCGGATGCCGAAACCCATTTCCGCGCAGTCCTGGTCGCCCGGCCCGGCCTGCCGGAAGCATCGCTGGGACTGGCGGCGGTGCAGACCCAGCGCGGCGGCAAAGAGCTGGACGAGGCCGAGCAGACCGTGCGCGGACTGCTGGCCCGCAATCCCTCGCAGCCCATCGCCCATTATCTGCTGGGACTGATCCAGGAGCAGAAGGGAAAGACCGAGGATGCGGCGAGCAGCTTCAAGAAGGCGGCGCAACTGCTGCTGGAAAGCCGGTCCCTTGACGCGGAGTAACCCATGAGCGACGAGCAACAGCCCGACAGCGGCAGGCGAACTTTCTGCAAGGTCTGCATCGGCGGACTGGCCGTGGCCTCCGCGGGAATGGTGGGCTTCCCCATCGTCTCCTTCATGGCGGGGGCCGAGCAGGCGGGCGGCAACAAGCCGCTGGAGGTGCCGATGGACCGGCTCAGCCCCGGACAGGCGCAGTATGTCGAGTTCCGCGGGCAGCAGTTGATCGTGCTGAACGGCGCCGACGGCCCGCACGTCTTCAGCGCCTCCTGCCCCCACCTGGGGTGCAACGTGATGTGGGACAGCGGGGACACGCTGTTCCGCTGCCCCTGCCACGGCGCGATGTTCAACGGCCAGGGCAAGGTCGTCAAAGGACCCGTCAGCGCGTCGCTGACGAGCATCCCGTTCGAGATCAAGGACGGCAAGATCATCATTAGCTGAAGGTGGCGACATGGCACGGATTCAGAAAGTGTACGACTGGTTTGACGACCGCTATCACGTCACCCCGCTCATCGAAAAGAACGTGACGAAAAAGCGCGTGCCGCGCACCCTGGGCTGGGCGGCCTGCTTCGGCGGGCTTTCCCTGCTGATGTTCATCGTGCAGGTGTTCACCGGAATGCTGCTGTTGATGTATTACAAGCCCGATCCCAACGCCGCCTGGGACAGCGTGACCTTCGTCAAGTCCAACGTGTCGATGGGATGGCTGGTGCAGCGCATCCACACCGTCGGGGCCAACCTGATGATCGTCATGGTCTTCATGCACATGGCGCGGGTGGCGTATTACAAGATCTTCCGCAGCCCGCGCGAACTGCACTGGATCAGCGGCGTGGTGCTGGCGCTGCTGACCACCATCATGGCCTTTACCGGCTACCTGCTCCCCTGGACGCAGCTCAGCTACTGGGGAGCCAAGGTGGGCACCGAAATCCCCGGCGCTGTGCCCATCGTCGGCCAGCACATGGTCGAGTGGGTGCGCCGCGGCAAGAACATCAGCGGCGAGACCCTGGGATTTTTCTTTTCGTTGCACATCTGGATCATCCCCGCGACGGTGACGCTCTTCATGGCGGCGCATTTCGCGATGATCCGGCGCACGGGAATCTCCAGGCCCCTGTAACGCTCATTCGGAAGGCACGGGTATGGCAACCGACTATCGCGAACAATACCGATCCGACCAGCTTGAGCCCTTCTGGCCGCACGAGATCATTAAGATGATCGTGGTCGTGCTCTGTACCCTGGCGGTGATCATGTTCTTCGCCATCCTTCCGGTGCTGATGGAGGAGGCCGGGGTGAAGGGGATGGCGCACCACGAAGAGCCTGCCAACCCGCGCGGGGCCACGCCCGTCGGAATCAAGCCGGAATGGTATTTCCTGGCCACCTACCAATACCTCCGGCTGATGCCGACCCAGTTCCTGGGCATCAGCGGTAAGACCTGCGGCGTGCTCAGCCAGGGCATCGCGGTGACTGTAATTGTCGCGCTGCCGTTCTGGTATCGCCGCCGGGCCAATTCCCGGCCGTCATGGGTCTATCGCATCGTCGTCACCGGCGCCATCGCCTCGTTCCTGATGCTCACGATCTGGGGCGGCTGGCCGGAGCGCATCGTCGGCGGCGAGGAAGAGCTCATTCCCATCGGGCAATACGTGCGCGAGAAGCCCACCATGTTTGTGATGATTCCGCTGGTGCTGCTGATTTTCTATCTGCTCATCCAGCAGGAACGCCGCGCCATCCGCCGCATTCTCGACAGCCCCGCTCCGGTGGCGATGGAGGAACGGCCATGAGCATCACCTTCCTGCGACGGATCGTTCCTCTGCTGTTGCTGAGCGCGATGGCCGGCATCGCGATGGCGGGTGATGCGCACGCGCCGGCCTCCCTGCCCGCGCCCGCCTCGGCTCCGCTGGCCGATCCATTCGCCGGCAATGCCTGCGTGGACTGCCACCGCAACCTCCCCGGCCGCTCCAGCGAGATCGTCGAGCTGGAATGGAAGCAGAGCGTACACCACGCCGCCAACGTCGGCTGCGAAGGCTGCCACGGCGGAGACGCCTCGGTGGCGCGCGCGCAGTTTTCTTCCGACCAGGCCTGGAAGCGGGCCGCGCACCAGGACCGCAACCCGGAATTCCTGCTGATGAAAAGCGGCAACGAGTTCGCCAGCGCCCCGCGCGGCCGCAGCGTTTCCTATTTCTGCGGGCGCTGCCATGCCAGGATCAAGGAGCAGCACCTCGGCAGCCCGCACGGCGAATTCGGCGACCCGAGCTGCCTCTTCTGCCACGGCCAGGGCTCGCACAAAATAACTCATCCCACCGCCGACATCATCGACACGCGGCAGCGCTCGGAGGGGGGACGCTGCAGCCCCTGCCACCGCTCCGGCACCATGCAGTCCGTGGCGCGGATCAAGACGCTGCTGATCGATACCGAAGAGCAGATCAAGACGTCTGGCCAGCTTTACAAGCAGCTCGAGGAGTGGGGCTACCGCAGCCTTGAGCTGGAAAAACTCCACCACCATGCCAACGAGGTGCGCTCGCAGCAGCGGCAGATCTTCCATAGCTTCAACCTGCGCGACATCAACAATTTCGCCGCCGAGATTCAGGGGAGCGTCGAGCGAACCACCGCCACCTTCGAGCTGGTGCAGCGCCTGCGGGCCACGCAGCGGCAGCAGACCCGCATGGGCCTGATCGCCGTTACCCTGCTGCTGACGTTCGCCGGCCTGCTGGTCTACTACAAGCACGCCTTCCTCGATCACCACGACGAACCCCCCCACGAGCCAACCGCCGAAGAGCGAAAAAACGCCGCCGCCTCGGAGACCATCAAGCGCTGAGCCCCTGCTCCGGGTAGACTTGGTGGGGCGGAATTCCTGCCACGGGTGTAACTCTTGTTTGTGGCGGCCCCACCTTTTACCCCCTCTCCCGGTAC
>DAIOHQ010000260.1:0-6545 GCA_036744635.1 Tepidisphaeraceae bacterium
CTATTACCGCTGAAGGAAGGTCCGCGTTGAGCGGACGTAGCGCTGTAGTGTTAAAGGAGTTGTTGAAGCGATCTCCCGATCTTCGATCATCGGCCCTGGACGGCCCCACCAAGGTCACCACCAAGCGCGAAGATGACATCGTAACGGAGCTCCAGGCGATCAAGGCCAAGCTGCCGAGTGTACCCGTGGCAACATATGGGGAATGAACGAGCGACCCGTGAACACCGACCAGGCGAATTCGATTATCGCATTGTTACGTGGCACTGCAGAATGGGCGGCCATCGCCGCGACGGAGGCCGAGGGATTGCATGCCCTGGCCGACATAATCGAGCCGGCAAACCACATAGCGGCCGAGCTGCGCGAGGCATTCGAGGCCAGCAGCGACGACCTGCATAAGCGGCTGATGATCCTTCAGGCCGCGCACGAGGAGGCAGCAAGAGCAGCGAAGCGACTCTCGAACTTCATTTGGGCCAATACCACGCCACCGAGCTAGGGCGCCCTCCACCGCCCCTCCCCGCAACGCACACGTATCATTCCCCCACCATCCACCGATGACACCCTGAGGCTGGCCAACACGCCATAATCGTTCCTGTTGCTACTGGTGTGAGACGGCGATGCAAAGCAAACCCGTGACCCCCAGCGGGATTTGCCATACGCAGAGGCGCTCAAAATAAAAACGGAATCTTCCGTCTTGGCGCAGAGATTCCGCGATTCCATGCAAATAAACGGGTATGAATGAAAACACTTGCAAACGCTCTGAAAGTGGATAATATGCTTGAAATATAGGCGTTTTTAAGCTTTTCGGTTGAGTGATTTTGATCGCATGACACGCTGGGGGTCACAGGTTCGAGCCCTGTATCGCCCAATTAACTTAACTCACCTGGGGCGGACACTGGGGATCATCGGCCGCGCCACCTTCATCAGCATCCGGAGATTGGACGAAACGGATCGATCCGATTGACTCGAAGCACAAGCGGAGTTGGCGGTGCTCGAAATGCGGGCAGTTAGCCGATATGGAATTGGCAGGAGGGGAGGCGCTGATTTCCGATTTCCGTGGGTGATCCATGCGCACAGGCCGACGTCGAGATCAATCCGGGCACGTGGATCCCTACCACAAGCGAAAAATATCGTTCGAGCCCTTTCTGCGGGGTCTAGGATTGCATGATGCGTTCGGGCGGCTCTCGCGCCGGGCGCAAGAGGCGCTTTGGCGCTGTAAGTGTCCCGATCCCATCTTGGAATATGACCCCTCGTTTCCAGACCTCCAGTCCGACCGCGAGCTGCGCCGCAAGCTGGAAACTGCCCTGGCAACGCCCGAGATTACCGTGGGCGAGGTCTCCATGCCGGTGCGGGAGTTCATCCCGCTCATCGCAGGGCTGAAGGGCGCTCTGGACAATACCGACCTAACGCCATTTCAGCCGATAACCCGCGAGTTCTTTGAGACCGCGCGTCAGCGCGTCGAAGATTGTTATATCGAGAACTGGAATGAGGCGACTGCCCGGCTGATGTCAGCCTTGAACACGCCTCTGGTGGCGCACAGCCGGCTGGATACCCGCCTGCTTGCGGTGGTGCTCGATCTCAAGCTCTTCCCCGCCACAGGAAAGGGAACGGTACGAGGGACGGTGACGGCAACCGAGCCGCAGATGATGCGAGTGTCGCTGGATGGCACGCCGCGGCCGGCCTATCGAGCGGCGATCACCTGGAGCAATGTCGGTGTGAAATGGATCTCGTGGAATCGCGATCAGGTCGGCCCGCGGGCGACGCGCGATGAGATGCCGGTTTATGTCCAGAGCCACGCACTCAAGCAACTGCAGCGGCGCGTAAACCTTCCTTCGCTGGAGCCATACGCAGAATGCTGGATGTCTGAATCGCTGGGTGACCCGCGCATCACCGAGTGGAAAGGCGATGATGCCCTGGTGGAATATCGGCTGAAGGGCCGGCACCTGGGATATCTGGTAGTGACGCTGCTGGCGGACATGGTGGTGGTGCGAACGTTCAAGTTCCTGACCATGGAAGGCACTCCGGAGGCCCGGAAACTGAAGAACCGGCTGGGATTGACGCGGCGGGATATCGATTGGCTGCGCTTGGATGAGCTTTCGGCGTTCACGCACAGCGACTTGAATTCTGATGCGGAACTATGCGCCATCCTTTCTGAATGCGGCTGCGGGCACCTGCTCTCAATAAACGAGTTCGATCCTGCCCCAGCGCCGCGGGGATATGCCGCGGAATTGCGGCGCTATCTGTGCTTGGCGGCGTGAAGCCAGCAGCGCGCGATCAGCTACTGCCCCAATCCGGCACTTCAAGTAGCTTCCCCCCCGCCAGCGCCGACTCGTGCGCTATCAGCCCCGGCACCAGGTAGCGTGCCGCCTGCCAGACATCGATCGGCGGCCGCGAATGGTTGGCGCAGGCGGTGACGAAATCATCCACCAGAAACGCGTGCGAACCCATGTGCGAATACCCCGCATGGCCATCCCGAAATGCCGCCGGCAGCCGGTCCACCGGATGAATCGGGGCGAATCCCAGCGGGCCGCCACAGGTCAACAGCTCATCCAGCCGCTCCAGGGGGGGTTTGCCATCCTTGGTCACCCACACAAACCCCGCCTCGTTGTGCTCGAATGATCCCTCGGTTCCAAACAGCGTCATGCGTTCCACTTCGTAATGCCCGATCCGCCGAAACTCGTTGATCCGCATCGCGCTGCCATCGGACATCCGAAACAGCGCCATCTCATTGCTGAACGTGTTGTGGTACTTGCCGGCGGGATCGTACAGGTCGCGATCTTCCGGCTTGGTGTCGACGAAACCCTGGCAGGAAACGTGGGTGGCGTGTGCCCCGGTCGTCGAGATGACAAAACTCGTCGAATGGGTGGGATACCACATCGGCGGCTGCGCCCCCTCGGTCTTGCGCCAATTCTCCCCCGCCCGCATGCGCATCACCTCGTACAGGCCATGGTCCCAGTCGTGATAATATTCCCCCTCGCCGTAGACGATGTGGCCAAAACCCCCCTTGGCAAAGCGCCCCCGGCAGTAGATCGCCTCGGGATAGTAATAGCTGGTCTCCCCCATCATGTAGACCCCCCCTGTTTGCTCCACCGCCTTCACCAATTCGCGCATCTCAGCGATCGACTTCGCCGCCGGCACCGCCGAATAGACCGCCTTCCCCGCCCGCAGCGCCGCCACCGCCTGCGGCCCGTGCAGCCAGTGCTGCGTCAGCAGCACCACCGCATCGAAGTCAGACTCGCACACCGCCGCCAGCGAAGAAAACGTCCGCGCGACGCCATATTTCCGCGCCGCCTCCGACAACTTTCCGGCATCCAGATCCGCCAAGGCCAGCTCCCCCACCAGCGGATGCCGCTGATACAGCGGAATAAACGCCTGCGCAAATGAGCCGGTGCCGACGATAGCCAACTTGATTGCCATGGGATGATAATTTACGGAACAGCCGGGCAAATGCCATCGGCCTCACGAAGGCACAGAGGCACGGCCCGTCGGAGGGGGAGTCCTTGCTCTTCACTCCTGACGACTGACCATGCCTCCCCCGCCGAACCTCAGCCATGTCCGAACCTCCGCCATGGCCCTGTCGTCTGTGTTAGTGTAACCTTTCGCCCCGGGATGGCTGATTAGAATACAATGAGCGAAGAGCTGATGCCAAGACGTTTCATCCCCACGACCGCCATCAAGCTTGCCCGCCTGGGTTTGCTTGTCGTCGCCCTCGGCCTCCAGGCCCAGGTGACCCGCGCCGCTGCGCCGGATGCCGAAGAACTGTTTCGCAAGTCTCTGGAGTCCGAGCGCAAGAACCTCGAGAATTCTCCCTATTTCAAGGGATTGAAGCTGATCGAGCAGCATCGCATCGAGGACGTCCTGGAGCTCCGCCTGGAAAACAACCGCCTGGTGCTGCGCACCCCAATGAATAATGGGGTCAACATGCAGCAGGTGCGGGCGGAACTGGACGGAATCGGCGGCCATGCCATGCTCACCGTGCGCGCTGATGGCAAGAAAGATCAGCCGGCCATTCCCCTCTACCTTGATCTGAACATACAGGACTATTCCGATCCCAACGCCATGGTGGGCACGCAGGTTAGCTCCAACCAGGGTTTCGTTTCCATTAATCGCACGTATCGAACAATCCGCGGGTATAAGACAATTCGCCTTACGCAAACAACACAGGGCCCGAACAATCCCCAACCATCGCTGGTGCAGTTTCAGGTGACTTCCCAGACCATGCAAGGCCAGATTGATGCCAACATCAACCTCACCGAGCCGGACATGAGCGCCCTGCGCCGCCAGCACCCCAGGGAAGTCGAGGAATTCCTCGTGCCGCTCTTCCGCGACCTTCATCAGGAAGCGGTGTTTTCCGCCGATCCGCTCGTCGCCTGGCAGGTCTTCGCCGATGAATGGAAGCCCGATGAGCAACTGCTGGCGAAGGTGCAGCAGCAACTCCCCGCCCTGGATGACCCCGATGTCAAGAAGCGCGAGGCGGCCATGCTCGAACTCAAGAAGATGGGCAAGGACGCCGCGCTGGTCATTCTGCACATGAAGCGCACCGACCTCTCCGCCGAACAAAATGCCCGCCTGGACGCGGCCATCGCCTCCTTCACCCCGGTCAGCGCACGGCTGGCCACCCAACTCCGCAAGGACCCGAATTTCCTGCTCGACTGCCTTTATTGCAACGATGAGACCGTCCGCGCCATCGCTCTGCGCAAACTCAGCGATCTGACCGGCCACCAACTCGACTTTAACCCTAAGGCCGAACTCGCCGAACGCATCGTCGCCGTCAACAAGCTCCGCATTGAACTGCTCACCCCCTCCACCCAGCCGGTTAAGCAATAGCACAATCCGCCATTACCTCATCTCAGCGGACTCGATACCCCTTTTAGCCCGCTCGCTTGCGAGCGGCGTGCTTGAACCCGATAATTTGATCACAAGCTGTTTTATGCCAAATCAGCCCGGTAATCAGCACTGCAATGGTGCGATATCCCATCCGAATAATCGGAATATTCCACAATTTTCGCAGCGCGATCTTGCATTGCACCGACTATAATAAGACAATAGAGTCCTAATTAGGTGCAGATGGAGCAATCATGACAACAATACTCGATGCGGGCATCGCCCTTTCCACGACCCAAAAACACCCGGAAACCCCCCAGTCTTCCGCCGCTGTGGCAAGCAGCGCTTCGGCGCCCCGAGAGCGCAGGAAGGTGATGATCGACGGCAATCAGGCCGCCGCCGACATGTCTTACCAGCTCAGCGAGGTCATCGCTATCTATCCCATTACGCCCTCCTCCACCATGGGCGAACTGGCCGATGAATGGGCGGCCAAGGACCGGCCGAATATCTGGGGCAGCGTGCCGAGCGTGATGGAGATGCAGAGCGAAGGCGGGGCGGCCGGGGCACTCCATGGGGCCCTGCAGGCCGGGGCGCTGGCGAGCACGTTCACCGCATCGCAGGGGCTGTTGCTGATGCTCCCCAATATGTACAAGATCGCCGGTGAATTGACGCCGGTGGTCATCAACGTCGCCGCCCGCGCCCTCGCCGCCCAGGGGCTGAGCATCTTCGGCGACCACCAGGATGTGATGAGCGCCCGCATGACCGGCTTCGCGATGCTGGCGGCCGGGTCGGTGCAGGAGGCGCAGGATTTGTCGCTGGTGGCACAAGCGGCAACACTCGAGTCGCGTATCCCGTTTGTGCATTTCTTCGACGGCTTCCGCACCTCCCACGAGGTGGCGAAGATCGAAGTCCTCGAGCCGGAGGACATCCGCGCCATGGTCAGCGATGAGCTGGTGCGGGCCCATCGCTCCCGCGCCCTCACGCCCGATCGCCCCGTCATCCGCGGCACCGCCCAAAACCCCGACGTTTATTTCCAGGCTCGCGAGACCGCCAACCCGTTTTACATCGCCTGCCCCACCATCGTGCAGAACGCGTTTGATAAGCTGGCGGAAATCTGTGGCCGGCAATATCACCTCTTCGACTACGTCGGCGCTCCCGATGCCGAGCGGGTCATCATCCTGATGGGCTCCGCCGCCGAGGCGGCCGAGGAGACCATGGAGGCGCTGATCGCCCGCGGCGAGAAGGTTGGCCTGGTGAAAGTCCGGCTCTACCGGCCATTCTCGGTCGAGCACTTCATTGCCGCCCTGTCGGCGACGGTCAAATCCATCGCTGTGCTGGATCGCACCAAGGAGCCGGGGTGCGCCGGCGAGCCCCTCTACCAGGATGTCATCACCGCACTGAGCGAGGCGATGGCCAACGGGCAGACGCCATTCAAGAAATTCCCGCGGATCATCGGCGGGCGCTACGGCCTGTCCAGCAAGGAAGTAACACCAGCCATGCTGAAGGCGGTGTTTGACGAGATCAAGAAACCCTCACCCAAGAACCATTTTACCGTCGGCATCAAGGATGATGTCACGTTCACCAGCCTCGATTACGATCCAAGCTTTTCGGTGGAAGATGCCCGCACCGTCCGCGCCGTCTTCTTCGGCCTCGGCGCTGACGGTACCGTCGGCGCCAACAAGAACTCGATCAAGATCATCGGCGAGCACACCGACCTGCACGCG
>DAIOHQ010000261.1:0-6538 GCA_036744635.1 Tepidisphaeraceae bacterium
TTGTGGAAGGGCCCCCACCCCATCCCTCCCCCGGAGTACCGGGAGAGGGGGTAAAGGGTGGCGTCGCCACAAACAAGAGTTACACCCCTATGGCATCGGAGCGCCGCTTGCGATTAAAGGAATAGCCGCTGGATTTTCTTTTGGCTTCACGCTATGCATTACTCTCTGAATCAGGGGTTACTATTTTTTTGGAGCCACTATGGCGAAAGCAGCACCGAAGGATTTGTTGGCGAAGCTGGAACAAGAGGATAGGGAGGCCCGGCTGGGCTTTGAGGCGCAGCGTCGGGCAGCGCGGGAAAAGGCGCTGGTTTCCATTGTCGAGCCGCTCAAAAAAGAGCGCGAACAAGTGGAAGGCCAGATGCGCCAGCTCCGGGCGCAGGCGAACGAAATTGAAAGAGAGCTGGCAGCGCTGACCGGCAAGTCAGCGCGGGGCGACGGGCGCAAGCGCCGCCACCGGCTGGGCAATGCGGAAAAGCTTTCCATGATGGAGCTGGTGTTCGCAAAGATGTCCAAGAGCAGAGGTCAGCGCTTTGAGCCGGTGCGGCTCAAGGAGAGCCTCGACGGCTATGGCGTCAGCGAGATGGTGGGTCTCTGGAATGCCGCTCATAAAGGCGATGAGAAGATTTCCCATGAGGGGGGCAGGGCGAATCGGCGCTATTTCGTCGCCTGATTGGCCACGCTTATCCATGTGCTTTACCCTCGCGGCTTGCGGGGGTTTTTTTATGGCATCGCCGGGAGCGGGTGAAGGTGGGGCTCGACGCCGTCGGCCTGCAGCATTTGCAGGGTGACGGATTGCTCCAATGTGAAGTCGCCGCTGGCGGTGCGGGTGAGCTGGGTGAGGTATCCGCCGACGCCGAGGAGTTGGCCGAGGTCGCGGGCAATCGAGCGGATGTACGTGCCCCGGCCGCAGTCGATGCGGATGCGGGCGAAGGGCC
The DNA here is from genome assembly GCA_036744635.1 of Tepidisphaeraceae bacterium. Taxonomy (GTDB): domain Bacteria; phylum Planctomycetota; class Phycisphaerae; order Tepidisphaerales; family Tepidisphaeraceae; genus DAIOHQ01. The sequence continues at coordinate 936 of DAIOHQ010000261.1, forward strand.
AGGTGTAGTCGAGCAACTCGATGGAGTAGACCAGGACCGGCCGGGGAGCGAGCTGGACGTCGTGGCCTTTGCGGGCGAGGTCGTAGGCGCGGCGGCCGGCGATCTTCATGGCGCTGAAATCGGGCGGGCGCTGCTGGATGGTGCCGATGAAATGGGGCAGAGCTTCGCGCAGGGCCTCGATGGAAGGCGGCGCGACGTTGGCTGTCACGATCTCGGCTGACTCGCGGTCGTCGGTGGCGGTGGTGGCGCCGAACTTGACTGTCGCTTCATACTGCTTGGGTTTGTCCATGAGGCGCTCGCACTGACGGGTGGCCTTGCCGACCAGCAGCAGCAGCACTCCATCGGCGAAGGGATCGAGCGTGCCGGCATGGCCGATCTTCACGCCGCGCGGGAGCAGGCGCTTCACCTGCGCCACCGCGCGGGCGGAAGAGAGGCCGACCGGCTTGCGATAGTTGAGGATCCCATCCATACGAATGTGATTGTGCAAGCCAACGGAGCGCAGTAAAGTAAGCAAGCTTTGGACATTCGATCATTTCTACCGGAGCATGTCGCTCCAGGGCCAGGAAGGCGGCCACGCGGCCACGCGCGGCATGGATCAACAAGGACAAGGCATGGTCTGGGACAAACCTCGCATTCTGCAGAAGCTTCGGGAGTTGAATCGCGGGGGCCGGGACCTGTCGTACAATGCCCTGGCGAAAACGCTGCAGGCGCTGGTGTCGGCGGCGGCCTATCACTTCGGATCGTATCGCAAGGCGGTGGAGAAGGCGGGGATCGACTATGCCGAGGTGAGCCGCCGGCCGCGCTGGACCAAGCCGCTGATTATCAAGCTGATCAAGAACGCCAAGCGCAAGGGGGAGGACCTGCACTGGTCGGCAGTCACCAAGCGGCGGGATGAACTGGGGAAGGCGGCGTTTGCCAGCCTGCAGCGCCGGCTGTTCGGGCAGTGGGATCGGGCGCTGCACGCGGCCGGGCTGGATGCCGACGAGATCAGCCGCTATCGCAGGTGGGACAGGAACGGGATCGTCTTTGAGCTCAAGTCGCGCTGGCAGCAGGATGATGCCCTCAACAGCGGGGCGATTCAGCGCGATGATCCCGGCCTGCACGCGGCCGCGGTGCGGCACTTCGGCAGCTATGATGCGGCCCTGCGCGCCGCCCGGCTCGATCCCGAGGCATTGCGGATGCGCACGCGCTGGACGCGGCAGGAGGTGGTGAAGAGCCTGACAGCGCAGCGGCGCTCCGACCGGGAACTATCTGGGGCACGGGTGCGAAAGGAGCAACCGGCACTGTATGGGGCGGCGGCGCGGCTGTTCGGGACGTTCGCGGCGGCGCGAGCGGCCGCGATGAAGAGCACGGCGAATAAGCGCGCGGGGCGGTAGGGGGAAACGGGAATATGGCCGAGAAAATCATACGAGATCCGGTTCACGATGTGATCGCCTTCCAGATGGATCGCGACATCGATGCCCTGCTTTTCCGCCTGACCAACAGCGAGCAGATTCAACGGCTGCGGAGGATTCGGCAGCTTGGCATGGCCAGCCTGACTTATCCCGGGGCCGATCATTCGCGCTACAGCCACAGCCTTGGCGTGATGGCGACAGCGCGCAAGATGCTCGATCAGCTCAAACTCAATTCCCGCATCGACGCCGAACAGGAAACCGTCTGCCTGGCGGCGGCGCTGCTGCACGATGTAGGCCACGGGCCCTTCAGCCACGTCTTCGAGCACGTCAGCGGCGTCAGCCATGAGATCATCACCGTGCGCCTGATCGAAGACCCGGACAGCGACCTGCACCGCATCCTGTCGGAGCACGATCGCGAGCTGCCGGCCAGGGTGATCGCGCTGATGCGCTGCGAGGGGGGGCAGGGGGGGCGGACGTTTCTCAACGACATACTCAGCAGCCAGCTCGACGCCGACCGCTTCGACTATCTCCTGCGCGACAACCTGATGACCGGCAGCCAGTACGGCGGGTTTGACCTGCAGTGGCTGCTGCATGCCCTGATGGTTGACGAGACCGGCGACCGTCTGGTGGTGCAGGCCAAGGGGATCAGCGCGGTAGAGGCCTACCTGCAGTCGCGCTATCACATGTACCGCAACGTCTACTTTCACAAGGTCGTCCGCGCCGCCGAGGGCATGGTCAAGCTCGCCCTGCAGCGGGCCAAACGCCTGGCGGTCCAGGATCGGCTGGAATGGCCGCCGCGCGACCACCTGGTCTACAAGGCCCTGCTCGGCCAGCGCCTGAGCATCGAGCAGTACACCGACCTCGATGACATCTCCGTGCTGCACTGCTTCAAGCTCTGGATGCACTCGGCCGATGCGGTGCTGGCGAGGCTCTGCCACGGCCTGCTCTTCCGACGGGTGTTCAAGACCATCGGGCTGCCGGTGGAAGGCTCGCAGGAGCAGATCGCCGGGACACTACTCGCGGCAGAACAGGCGGTGGAGAAAGCCGGCGGCGACGCCGGCTATGACCTGTTCTATGACGAGCCCGCCGAGGCCCCCTACGAGGCCTACGACCCCCCCTACCCCGACTGCGCCCAGCCGCGCCAAGGCATCCTGGTCCGCGCCGCCGATGGCACGCTCACCGAATTCGCCGCCATCTCCCCCCTCATTCCCGCCATCAACCGCCAACTCCGCTTCCGCCGCCTGCACGTGGCGGAGGAATATCGCCAAGTCACGGCCAAAGCGGTGGGATGAAATACTGCCACCTCAGGCGGGCGCGGCGCCAGTCACTTTGCTGTAAATGTGATGGTGCGCCCAGAGTCCCCTTCTTCCTGCAAATGGGTGGTGAGCAGGGCGATGTAGCTGGCCTTGACGATGGGGCGCTGGTCGAGGCCGAGCTGCTCGCGCACCCGCATCACCGCCTTTTCGCTCGATCCTTCAATCTCGACGAAATAGCCAAGAAAGGGGAGTTCATCGAGCTCAACCCGGCAGCTTTCCAGCTTCCAGCTTTCGCGGCGTTTCTCAAAGGAGATCACCGGCCCGTAGCCCAGGCATCCCAGCAGGGCGATGGTTTCGGGGGCGCCGCCGACGATGACCTCCTGCTCCTCGCGGCTCTTGAGCGGGCCGTGCATGCGCGGGCCCTTGTAGGTGAGCGTATACGTGGTGGTCTTGGTATTGACGTCGCGGGCGCTGCGCAGGCGCAGGCCACGGTCGGCGGCCAGCAGCGAACGGTCTTCGCCGTCAAAGAAGGTGTTGGTTTCCAGCCACGTGCCGAGCGGCGCGGCCCCGATGGTGCGCAGGCGCTGGCGGGTGGGATCGTGGGAGTCGACTTTGAGCTTGGCTTCGATTTCTATTGGCATTGGTCGGTAACTTAGCGTTGGCGGTGGGGCGAAAGCAAACCGGCGCATTTTGGAATTTGGAATTTGGAATTTGGATTGGGCGCCCGTGCTACGGGGGATCAGTGCGCTTCGGCGATGTCATACACGATATACCTGGCCACCAGCGGCTGCAGGAGATCGCTTGCCGCCTGCTGATGCGCAGGGTTGTGTTCGTAGGCGCGGAGGGCGGCTTCATCGCGGAAGACGATGATCACGCCGAGGTCGAAGGAGGAGTCGACCATCGGCCGGGTGGAGGGACCGGGGAGAACGGGCCGGCCAAAGCGGACTTGCTCGACGCCGTCGATGCGATTGAAGCCGGCGCTGGCACTTTCCAGCCTGGTGCGGGCGGCGCTGTTGCCCGGCTCCTTCAGCCACATGATCACGACGTGATCGAGGGCGCCGCTGCGCGAGGGTGTTGCGGCGTGGCAGCCGGTGAGGAGGGCGACGAACAGGATCGTCAAGAATTGTCGGGGCATTATTCGGTTCCTTTCCCTGAATTGCGGCTTTGATTTTCCAGCACGATGGCCGCGTTGCGCTGCAGGACGGGGAGTTTGATGCGTTTCATGGCGCTGCCGCCAAGCTTCCGGCGATAGTCTTCGGTGTTCCAGCGCAACACTTCGACGAGGTCGAGCGTACCGGTGGGAAAGCGCGGCTGCAGCGCCGGATCGTCGGCAGCCGGCGGCCTGTCCTTGCCATTCCACGGACAGACATCCTGACAGATGTCGCAGCCGTAGAGCCATTCGCCGACGGCGGCGCGGTGTTGGGCGGGGATTTCCTCGCGCGACTCGATGGTGAGATAGGAGATGCAGCGGCGGGCGTCGAGCTGGTACGGCGCGGTGATGGCGGCGGTGGGGCAGGCGTCGATGCAGCGCGTGCAGGTTCCGCAGCGATCGATGGCCGGCTCATCCGGCGGCAGGGCGATGCTGGTGATGATCTCGCCAAGCAAAATCCACGAGCCGATGGCCGGGGAGATGATGCAGGAATTCTTTCCCAGCCAGCCGACGCCGGCGCGGGCGGCGAGTTCTTTTTCCATCACCGGCGCGGTGTCGACGCAGGCGCGGGCGATGCAGCCGGGAATGCGCTGACGCAGCCAGTCAGCCAGATGGTGCAGCCGCGATTTGATAAGCTCGTGGTAGTCATCGCCGAGGGCGTAGCGGGCGATCTTTCCATGGAGGGGGCGCTGATCTTCGGCAGGCGGCCGGAGCGGGACGTGATAGTTCATCGCGACACAGATCACGCTGGCGGCGCCGGGGACGTAGGTGGCGGGATCGGTGCGCTCGTCGAAGCGGTTGGCCAGCCAATTCATCGTGCCGGCCTGGCCGTCGTCGAGCCAGTGGCGGAGGTAATCGCGATAAGCAGACGGCGCGGCCGGGGCGATGCCGACGAGGTCGAAGCCGAGGTGACGCGCCCGCTGCTTGATCTCCGCCGCAAGCTGGTGGGGATCGATGGCTTCGCCCGCGGTGGCAGGAAGTTGTTGTGCATTCGTGAGCGTCGCCATTGGGTCGTTCCATCGTAGCACGGGCGTCTCGCCCGTGTCTGTGATGCGAGGACACGCGCGAGACGCCCGTGCTACGACATTCCTCAGAAGGCACGGCTTGGAAAGCCGTGCTACGTTGGATCGCCGCATCGCTCGCACAGGCGTTGGCGCTGTTCGTCAATGCTTACGCCGACCATGCCGATTTGCAGGGCGTTGGTGCCGAGAGTGTTGATCTTGTAGACCAGCACGTTGAGCTCGGTCGCCAGCTTGATCATGCGGCGTTCTTCCATCACCCGCGCCAGCTCCTCGCGCAGCACATCGACGCGCTTGCGCCAGCGCACCTCATCGGGAATGTACTCGTTGTGGCGCAGAATGCGTAATGCCCACCAAGTCAGCCGGGCGTTTTCGTCGGCCGGCATCGGCTCGAGCTCGAGCGGCTGGCCCATGCCCGGAAGGTTGTCGAATTTCCCATCCTTCATCGCCTCGTCGATGCGGCGGTCAGCCAGGCGGCGGAAGATGGACTCAAAATCAACGTCTTTGAGCGACATGGGGCATTATAGAACGGCCGCAAACGAGAGGCCTGAACATTTAGCCGCCCCGCTTGCGGGGCGCGTTTGGTCACGCGACGAATGCCAGCATGCACCGCTCGCAAGCGAGCGGGCTAAACCGTCCTTGGAGAAAGGGGTGTCCATACCATCAAGAATCCCGGCAATGGGTCAGGTTGAAATTTCTGGGTGCCACAGGTCGCGGTCCTCCGAGACCTGTGCCGCGTAGCGACGCAGTAAGACACAGGTCTGCCAGTACGCCGACCTGTGGC
>DAIOHQ010000262.1:0-6532 GCA_036744635.1 Tepidisphaeraceae bacterium
ATCCCGTCGCTCGAACCGCCGTAGCAAGTGCCGGGCCGAACGGGATTGGGGACATCCAGAATATTCCTTCAGAGATCATACCGCTTCGGTCCGGACTGGTAAATCCCGTGCCGGCGTCGCATTCATGGCGGCGAGAATATTCTGGATGTCCCCTTTGCATGCCGCTGGGCTTCCCCCTATACGGACTTCAGCGTCCAATCCAGCCCCTGTTTCGTAGCAGAGCGGAGGCGGTCGCCGCCTTCGTGACCCTGCGAGCCGGCGTCAAGCCCAGCGAGGCGCTGAAGAAGGAGCTGATTCAGGTGGTGCGCAAGCAGATCGGCGCCCTCGCCCAGCCCGATCAGATCCGCTTCACCGGGGGAAAAATAAAGGTGACGCGAGCCTTTATACGATGATGATGCGGAAAAGGTGACATCCGCAGTTTCCTGTTCTTCTTGGCGCAGCAACGCGGAGCCGCATGGCCGCGTACCCGCGGAATTGCCCACCGCAGGTGTCACGTCCCCCTGACGTTGCCGTACAGCCCGATGTGCATGCGGGGGCAGAAGCGGAAGCCTTTTTGCTTGCAGATCTCGGCGATCCAGCCGGAGCGGGAATCCAATGTCGCGGCATCCGTCCCTTCGGGCATGAGCAGGACGTCGGCGGGGTCGACCTCTTTCAATTGCCCGAGCAGGGCGTCGATCTCGATCAGGTCTTCGCGGCCGGCCAGCACGAACTTCAACTGGAAATCGGGGGCGGTGTCGATGAACTGCTGAATCACCGCCGGGTTCAGGCGGCGCTCCTCGTGGGCGGCGGCGAATTTTCCTCCCTCGCGTCCCCACGGGGTGGAATTGGCCAGCTTGGGCGAGAGGCTGGCGAGATCAACCTGCGCTGGCCGGTAAACCGTGGCGGCGGTTTCCACCGTGATGTGCAGGCCCAGCGCCTTGAGGGCAGCGCACAGCCCCTCCACATCCGCCATGATCATCGGCTCGCCCCCGGTAAGCACGACGTGGCGGGAAGGATAGGCCGCAGCCCGCTCGACGATCCGCTCGACCGAAACTTCCTCCCCTTCGGGCTTCCAGCTTGCATAGGGGGTATCGCACCAGACGCAGCGCAGGTTGCACCCCGAGGCGCGGATGAAGACCGAGGGCACGCCCGCCAGCTTGCCTTCGCCCTGGATGGAGTAAAACATCTCCGCGATCTTCATGCCGGCCCGATCATAGCACGGGATCCGAACCACGGATGAACCCTGAAAAATGCTGAATGCTGAATGATGAATGATGAATACTGAATTGAATTCATCACTCAGCATTCAGCATTCAGCACTGCCGCCTGTCGTGGCTTCATTTCTTCGCTGAATCATCCGGCTTCCCCGCCGGCAGGCTCGCCAGCAGTTGCTTGATCGTGCGCTGAAGCAGGGGATGCATCAGCCTGGGGGCGATCTCCGCCAGCGGGCCGAGCACGAATCGGCGCTGGTGCAGCAGGGGGTGGGGGATGGTCAAGCTGGGCTCATCGACGATGTCATCGCCGTAGAGCAGCAGGTCCAGGTCCAGGATGCGCGGCCCCCACTTCTCGGTGCGGCTGCGACCCAGCTCGCGCTCGATTTCCAGCAGGCGGTTCAGCAGGGCGCGCGGGGAGAGGGTGGTGAAGAGCTCGGCGGCGGCGTTGAGGAAGGCCGGTGAATCGGCGGGCCCGCCCACCGCGGGATTCTCCAGCAGGCAGGAGCTGCGCACGAGCTGCACGCCGGGCGTGCCATCCATCTTCTCCAGCGCGGTTTGGATGGCGCTCTTGCGGTTTCCGAGGTTGGAACCCAGGCCGACGTAGGCCTGGACGGGATGGTGGAGCATGGCGAAGCTCTGGCAGAGGACAGCCCTGGCCGGAGGATTCACCGCGGAGACGCAGAGAACAAAGAAGAAAATTAGCCACAGATAAACACAGATGGACACAGATGAAAAAGCAAAAGAGATAACGTTCGGCGCCTTGGCTTGGCTTTCTTATCTGTGCTCATCTGTGCCCCATCTGTGGCAAAAACTCTGCTCTGCGCTCTCTGCGCCTCTGCGGTGAATCCTGCATTCTCCAGGTTACGGGGATCAACCAACGCCCCCAGTGTGCAACGCTGACAGCGTTTTGTCACCATGGGGAATTCGGCGGAGGGTATAGGGAAATTCGCCGGGTCAGAAGGCGAGGTGGCTGCCGGCCAGGCGGCGGTCGATTTCCTGGAGCACGCGCTTTTCCCCGGCCTCATCGGCGGCGCCGAAGGTGACGCTGAAGCGCACGTAGGCCCCGGCATCATCCCAGGGGACGGTGCTGATCAGCTTTTCGGTGATCAGCCACTGGCTGAAGGATTCCGCTTTCTCGAAATTCACCGCCTTGCCATCGCTGCCGCCGGCACTCTTCGGCACGCGCACGTAGAGGAAGAACGATCCCCTGGGCTTGCGGGCACCAAATCCGTGCTTGTTCAGCACGCCCACCAGGCCATCCATCCGCCGGCTGTATTTGGCGGCGATTTTCTGGGTGATCTGCGGATGGTCCAGGGCGTAGGCGCAGGCTTCCTGGATGGCCAGGAACTGGCCGGAGTCGGAGTTGTCCTTGACATCGGCGTAGGCCTTGACGATCAGCGGGTTGCCGGCCACGAAGCCCAAGCGCCAGCCGGTCATGTTGAAACCCTTGGACATCGAGTGCAGCTCGACGCCCACGTCCATCGCCCCCGGCGTGGCCAGGAAACTGAGCGGCCGGCCTGCGAAGACCAGAGCCGCGTAGGCGGCATCGTGGATCACGATCAGGTTGTGCTTTTGCGCGAAGGCCACCACCTCGGCAAAGAATTCCGGAGTGGCGGAGGCCCCGGTGGGGTTGTTGGGATAGTTGATCACCAGGGTCTTGGCCCGCTTGAGCGTTTCGGCGGGGATGCTGTTCAGGTCCGGCAGGAAGCCGTTCTTTTCCAGCAGCGGGAGATTGTGGACCTCCCCGCCGTAATAGCGGGAGTGGGTGCCGAAGACCGGATAGCCCGGCGTGGTCATCAAGGCGACGTCGCCGGGGTTGATGAAGCAGGCGGGGAGGATGGTCAGGGCCCCCTTGGAGCCGATGGAATGGACGATCTGGCTGTCGGGGTCGAGGCCGGCCACGCCGCAGACCTTCTCCATCCAGCGGGCGGCCGCCTGCTTGTAGGGGGCAGCGCCGTTGTCGGCGTAGCCGCGGTTCTCGGGCTTGCCGGCGGCTTTGTGCAGGGCATCGATGCAGTCGGGGAAGGCCATCGCATCGGGCTCGCCGACGCCCATGTCGATCAGTTCGCCCCCGGGGTTGGCCGCCAGGGCGGCCCGCTTGGCCCGCTTGATCTTCTCGAACTTGTAGATCTCCGTCCCCCGGCCGTAGCCCCGGCCGCCGATGCGTTCGGCGAAGAGATTCTGGATGTAGGATTCGGTCATAGGTGTCTCGCGAAAGGGGGGGATTTTAGTGGGTTGGCCGTGACACGCAATGTCGTGGGGATTTCGGATTGTGGATTCGGGTGCCCCTTGGGCGTTTTGGATTGAGAAGGATACAAAATGAAATGTGGGACATTGTGGGACATTGTGGGACATTTTAGTGTTGTAAGTTGATTGTGGATAGTTGGTTGTGAAAATTGCCGGGGGTGGGACATTTTTGGGGGAGGTGGGACATTTTGGGTGCGGGGGAGAAGGCAAAATGAAAAATGAAAAATCGGGAGAAGGCGGCGGTGCGAAGGGCGGCGGATTTTGGACGGGGGAAGCAAAAAAAATGAGACCTGCACCTTTCTGCACCATTTTGCACAGCGCGGATTTTCGTTAGTCTTTTTTGCATAGTCACTTACGACTGACTTTGTGAAATCGGGTACAATGGGTGTATTGCACATTGGGGCCTCCCTCTTTGGCTGCGGTTGTGTTGGTGGGCGGCGGGAGCGTACGCGGTTCCCCCGTTGCTTGCCGGACCTTTTGAAGGCCGGTAGAAGCGGGTATATTTTAGCAATTTGTTAGGTCAATGTCAAGAAAAAAATGGGGAACTCAAGTGGCCGGTTTATGGTTGCGGGTTGGCGGTGGGAGGGGAGCGGACGGCCGCGAGTCTTGCAGGCCGGGCGGACAAGGCCGGCATCCTCCTGTAGGCCTTCACGCCGCCGCTCCGAGTAATGATCGACTCTGGGGGGGCACGGTGCCGGAAGTTATAGGGCGCCTTCGTAGATACTCGAAGCACGTGCGGGCGATTCAAACCATGTATTGCGTTTGGTGTCAGAAATCCTATGGTTGTATTTCCGCACCATAATGTCCTTTTTCATTGGGAGACTGTATGAAGCGTGCACATTGGGCGTGTTGCCTCCTAACCGCGTTCTTGCTCTGTGGCTGCGGAGGTGGCATGTCAAACAGCGATCTTGAAAGCGCCATAAAGGCTGCTCATCCATCTGTTACCAAGGTACAGATCCTCCAAAAGCTCGGAAGCTATCCGGATAGCTGGCGTTCTCCGGAAGACAAGGGAACAACGTACAAGGTGAAGGCACGCGTGACCGCTAGCGGAACGTTCCTCGATTCGAACCATCAAGATGAAGAAATGATCTTTTCGGTGTTTCGCGCGGATAAGGACGGCAAGACGAAGGCCAATCGGGTGGAATGATCTCTTCCGCGGCAGCGGAAGTGCGATCGGCAATGCGCCCTTGGATGCTAACGCGGAGGCGAGGTCGAATGGCGCAGAGGCGAGGAGCAGGCCCTTTCGGGCCCTGATTTCGCTCGGGCCTGAAGTAGCCGAAAAAGGCGGCGCGCGAGTTTCGAGATATAGTCCATCTCGCACTGCGTGCATATTGATTTTCCTCACGATCTCTCTGTTGGCGTGTCTGCCCAATAATTGACCTCCGAAGGGTAAGCTTGTGAGATAAAATCCCAAGATTCTCTTTGCACCCCATAAAGTCGAAGGGGCGCGGCCGCGAGCTTCTAACGTCGTCGCGGGCAAGTACGACCTGGCTGACTGTGGGCCTAGACATCTTTAACAGGGAGACGACTATGAAAAACGCTACCGCCATCGCTTGCCTGCTGATGCTGTTTCCAATGGTCTGCGGTTGCGGGAGTAGTTCGCAGGACTCGAAGCCTACTGTGGCGGAGGGAGAAAAGGTACTCAGTGACGGCATCCCCAGCGAGTCCGAGGGAAGAATTAAGGTCGCCAAGTTTTCGAAAACTGACGGGCAATCGTCGGTGGTGAACGGTGTGGCGATGTACAAGATGGAATTTCAGGCAGAATTGGAATTTACAGAGGACTGCAAATGGCGGACAAGAAGTGTTCTAGACAATGCACACACGAGCTTTAGAACGGTGAAGCTTCCTCCCGAGGCTTCGAGTGACAACTTCTCTTGGAGCCAATGGGACAGTGATACTCAGACTCCAGGGACCGTAATGAAGCGGGGGCAGCGGCAGCAAATCTCCGGTACCCTCACGTTCGAAAAGAGCGAGAAGGGGTGGCGCGGTGACCTCACCCGTATTGACTTTGGGAAGCCAAGCGCGCCGGTGGCAGCCACGGACAGCAGCGCCCCGTCTCGGTCCCCAGGAACGCCTTCGGCGAGCTTGTCGAAAGCACAGATTAACCAAAGGGAGGCGAACGGGCGAACTCGTTTGCACAATGCGATTGCCAAGAGAGACCTTGCGGCGGCGAAGGAGCTTCTTGAACAGGGTGCAGACCTTAATATTGAGGAGTCGAATGGAGAACGAGCATCCCCGTGGTACTCAGCTTGTCAATGGGACAATATAGCTGCGATGAAGCTTCTGTTGGAACATGGCGCTGACGTGAATGCCCGATTCCGCGGAGGGCTGTCGCCGTTGAAGCTGGTCAGCACTGGGGAAGCGGCTATGCTGTTGCTGCCCCGAGGGGCGAAGATGGACGGCGCGTTTGAGGAGGCGTGGCTTAAGTCGCTGGATTATTCAACTGCACTGCTGACGTGCGGAGCCAAGATTGACCCGAAGGACGCCAAGCCACTCCGCAACGCTGCATTGCACGGTGCGGAGAAGGGAGACCCGCGTCGGGTTAAGGGAACGGAGCTCGTGGACGTGCTACTCGCTGCAGGTGCAGACATTAATGCCAGAGATAGGGATGGTATGACCGCATTGGGTGCTCTTCTTCGCGCGGCGTCGACGACGCAGCCGAGTGATAGATCATCATATCGCGGATTCATGGTGGAGTATCTTCGAAGCAAAGGTGCGAGAGAGTAGTGGGGCGCGAGATCGAGTTGGTTGGCGTTTCCTCTGCCACTGCCGCGTAGGGCGGAGCGTCCTGGGCCTAAAACAACTTGGCATCCTCCGCCTTCTTGCTCCGCGGGCTTTTTTGATAGAGCGGATTTCCTGGGCGGGGGGCGTGTCGATTTTTTGGCCGGACAAGAGGTCCTCGATGGTCAGGATTTGCAGGATTTCGAGATTGTCCCCGTAGTAAAGCGTGTTGTCGGCCATGTGCCGGCCATGATAACCGGAGGCGACGATGGCGCAAAATCGCGCAGCGGCGGCTCCCGGCCTTGGGGTGCGTGACGCTTGAGGCGGCTGGGAAATATGGCTGGATGAGCGGTGGATGTGTACATCCGCTC
>DAIOHQ010000263.1:0-6495 GCA_036744635.1 Tepidisphaeraceae bacterium
CCTCTCCCGGTACTCCGGGGGAGGGTTGGGGTGGGGGTCCTGCCACAATCGCCACAGTCGAGCGCTACACCCTCTCCGCGGCAGCACTGACTTGCCGCGGGCGACCAATGCACTATCTTCCCGCGGATGGTTTTCTGGTGGGCGGTCATCTTCCTGGCGGTCTTTCTGATCGGCGTGACCAAGAGCGGATTCGGCTCGGGCGTGGGGCTGATGATCGTCCCGATGATGGCGATCGCGATGGCCCATGTTCCCGGCCGCGGCTCGGAGGCGGCGCTGGGCCTGCTGTTGCCCCTGCTGATAATCGGCGATCTGCTGGCGGTATATCAGTACCGCAAGCTGTTTCTGCCGCGGAAAGTGGTCGATGCGATAGCCGTTCCCGTGGCCGCCGGCGTTGATGATGCTGCCGGCAATCCGGCCGGACCTGTGCTGGAATATCCCTCCTCCATCGACGACGCCAATCGGCAAAACGTAATTGTCGTAATCAAGCAATTGCTTCCCGGCACCATCATTGGCGTCATCCTGGGCGGCCTGCTGCTCTATTCCTTTCATGCTCGCGCCGACCTCGTCGGCGCGCTCATTCGCATCGAGATCGGCATTGAGTCGGTGCTGCTGGTGTCGCTGCACTGGTGGCGCATGATGCGCGGCATGCAGCAGCACCTCCTGCCCGAGCCCTGGCGGAGCCACATCACCGGCGCGTTCGCCGCCGTCTCCTCCACCCTGGCCCACGCCGCCGGCCCGATCATCGCCATGTACCTGCTGCCCCTGCGCCTTGACCGCCGGATCTTCGTTGGTACCTGCGCCATCTACTTTTTTCTGCTCAACAGCGCCAAGCTGCCGGCCTATTATGCCAGCCACATGTTCGAGCACGCTGAACTCGGATTCACGCTGAAATTCCTGCCGCTGCTGATCGCCGGCGCCCTCTTCGGCTTCTGGGTCAACAAGCGCCTGAGCGACAAGATATTTACCAAGGTCGTCTACTTCGTCACCTTCGCCCTCGGCTGGTACATCCTTTACGACGGCGCCCGCCTGCTCATGGCCCATCTGCGGGCGTAGTTGCTAACGCTGCTTCCTCGTACAATTCATCCCATGGCGAACGACGCACAACAAAAGGTCGCGCTGGTAACCGGAGCATCCCGCGGCATCGGGCGCGGGATCGCGCTGGCGCTGGGGCGCAACGGCTTTCGCTGCATCATCAACTACGCGCGCAACGCCGACGCAGCGGCGCAGGTGCAGCGCGAGATCGAAGCCGCCCCCCCCTCCGGCGGCGGAGGGGGGGCAGCCTATCTCGTGCAGGCGGATATCTCTGTGGATGCCGATCGCCGGCGGTTGGTGGACGAGACGATCAGCGCCTTCGGCCGCATCGACCTGCTGGTAAACAACGCCGGCGTCGCCCCGACCGTGCGCGCGGATCTCCTGGAAGCCACCGAAGAATCCTTCGACCGCATGATTCAGATCAACCTCAAGGGTCCCTATTTCCTCACACAACTGGTGGCCAACCGGATGATGGAGCAAATCAGCCAGGCCCCCACCGAATACCGCCCGCGCATCATCACCATCACCTCCGTCAGTGCCTACGCCGCCAGCGGCAATCGCGGCGACTACTGTGTTGCCAAGGCCGGGTTGGCCATGATGACCCAGCTTTTCGCGGCCAGGCTCGCCGAATTCGGCATCAATGTGTATGAGATTCGCCCCGGCATCATCGAAACCGACATGACCGGCCCGGTCAAGGCAAAGTATGACAAGCTGATCTTCGAGCAGGACCTGACGCCCATCAAACGCTGGGGCCAGCCGGATGACATCGCCCGCGCCGTCGTCGCCATCGCCAACAATGCCTTTCCCTTCTCCACCGGCGAAGTGATCAACGTGGATGGCGGCTTTCATCTGCGCCGACTGTAATGCCGAGCGCCATCGTGCCCCGTTTCCGTGCCCGGCACACGCGGCGTTCTTGTAGGGTGGGCGTACTCGCCCACCCTACAGTCCTAACTTTCCACCGCCGGTTTGCCTCCAGCGCGCAGGCGCGATACTTTTTCGCTTATGAACACCGACCTCGCCCAGCGTTTCGAAAACAATCCGCTGATCTCCGCCAAAGACGTGAAGCCCAGCCGGCCGGACTTTGAGGTGGCGGTGGTGCTGAATCCCGGCGCCTTTCGCTTCAACAATCAGACCTGCCTCATGCTGCGCGTCGCCGAGCGGCCGGCGCAGGAAAAAGGATGGATTTCCACGCCGATCCTGGGCAAAGACAACCAGATCGAAGTCGCCCGCTTCCGCCTCGATGATCCCAACCTCGATTACACCGACCCGCGCGTCTTCAAGTACAAGGGCCTCGATTACCTCACCACGCTGTCACATCTGCGCATCGCCCGCAGTGATGATGGCCGGCACTTCATACCCGACGATAAGCCGACGCTTCAAGCCCAGGGCCGCAACGAGGGGTACGGCATCGAAGACTGCCGCGTGCATTTTTTCAATGGCCAGTATTACCTGACGTTCAGCGAGTGCGGGCCGGATGGCATCGGCTCCGGCCTGGCCTCTACCAAGGAATTCAAAACCTTCGTGCGCTACGGCATGATCGCATCTCCGCACAACAAGGATGTCACGCTTTTCACCGAGCAGATCGACGGCTCGTGGTGGAGCCTGCACCGCCCCAGCGGCAGCGGCTACGGCGGACATTTCATCTGGACCGGCCGATCACCCGACCTTGTCCATTGGGGCCGCCACCAGTGCCTGATCCGCTCTCGCCCCGGCTTCTGGGACAGCCAGCGCGTCGGCTGCAACGCTGAGCCGATCAAGACGGACGGCGGCTGGCTGATCCTCTATCACGGGGCCGATGACACCAGCCGCTATTGCCAGGGTGCGCTGCTGGTGGACTTGAAGAACCCAAACAAAATTCTCGCCCGCAGCGATCAACCCATCATGGCCCCGACGGCGCCCTACGAGAAGGAAGGCTTCTTCGGCAATGTGGTCTTCACCAACGGCCACGTCGTCGATGGAGATACGCTGTGGCTGTACTACGGCGCCGCCGACACCTGCGTCTGCGGAGCGACGTTGTCGATCAAAGCGATCCTCGAAGCGCTCACGCCCGTTAAGGCGTGACGTCAGCGACAAGGCGGTTTGATCGCCGATGGTATGGCGGTTGCAGCGATGAGCCGGTCCGGAGGCCCTATGCACTCACCAACGCGGTCAAGCATTTCAAATGGGAACCGCGCGGCAAGCGCCGCTTGCACGGCAAGCCCAACGCCCGGCAGATCAAGGCCTGCCGACCGTAATCCGGGAGCGGAGGCGTGGAATGGCCCGAAAATCGCCGCCGCCGCTCGAACACGCGCCAGCGCGATCGGCCAAGCCGCCCGACAATAGTTGCGCGCCCAGTCTCTGCGTCAAGGCAGCGGCAGATCGGCGAACTCAAACGGCACGTGAACCTCGCGTATATCGGTTGGAATGGAAACGATCAGCTTCGCCGGCTTGTGGCCGCCGGGGGATTGGAAAGTGATCTTGTACGGCACGGCCTCGGCGGTTCCGCCGCCAACGATTCCCCCGCCTTGGCGGCCCATGTCGTTCCCGGCGTCGTCCACCAGGCGGGTGGTTTCCATGAAGTTGTTCAGACGCTGCGACATCAGCCGGTCCTGACGATCGGCGTAGACGGTGATGGCCACTGCAAACGATCCCGCCGGCCCGCTGGCGGAAACGCTCTGAAACGCAAAGTCGATGCCGTCGATCCGCTTGGGCTCGGGCTTGCCATCCATCACGTTGTCGATCTCCCAGGTCTCGGTCTTGCCCTTCGTGAACAGCGTGGCATAGCCTTTAAGCTTTGCGATCCGCGTGGATCCCGCGCCCGGCGGATAGTTCAGCGTGGCGGTGAGCGTCGCCACCAGCGAACTGGAATTGGTGTTGCCATCGGAAGGCTTTTGCGCCGGCGCCATCGACCGGCCATGTTCATCCAGGGCTTCCTCGACCGTCACCAGATAGTTGCAATTGTTCACGGGCAGCTTCGGGTCGAAATAGAGCTGAAGCTGCGCCGCCATGGTGTGCCTCTCCACGCCGCCCCCGGTGAGATCGGCGAAAGCGGAGTGTTCGATGCGGCTCAACTGAAACAGACATCCTCCGCTCGATGAACGCGGATACTCCGCGGCCGTCCCCCCGAAATTGAGGCTGATGCTCCGATTGTTCATCGACGGCGACACCTTGAGCTGCCGGCACACCTCAAACAGCGCCGGCCAGAAGGGCTTCTTGTCGAAATCCACCGTCACTTTCCCGCGCGGCGAAGCGCCGCCGGAGAACCAGATTTCCCGGCCGGACTGCTTGCGGAGCACCTCAAGCACGTCGTCGGCTGAGCCATCCGTCACCTGCAGGGAGATCAACGTCGGCGTGAACGCATCCGCCGCCGCCTCGGATTTCGCGGCGGGCGCGGGTACGGGTGCGGGCGCGGGCGCCGGCCCGGCCGCCATGCATGCGACCAGCACAACCGCCGCGACCCATGCCGGCATTTTCGCGGTCTTCTGGCCTTCCTGGTTCGCCATCACAAACTCCGCTTTCTTGATTCCACCAGTTCGCTGCACCCCCCCGATGCATCCCTGCTCACGGCAGCGGCAGGTCGGTGAACTCGAACGGGATCAGCACTTCCTGGCTGCCGGTGGTCACCTCCCACACCAGCTTGGCCGGCTCGCCCTGATCGACGTTGTCGCCGTTCTCTTTGCCGCGGCGGTAATACTGCAGCTTCACCTCGTACTGGTCGTTGGAACTGCCAGTGCTGCCGTTGGTGCCGTTGAAGGTGATTTCCTTGCCATCGGCATCCAGCAGCTTCACCGTCGGGTTGTTGATCATCTCGCTGAATGCCTGCTGGTCCATCCCCTCGCGATAAAAGACCACCGTCGCCTGGTAGGCGCGCTCGTTGATCTTCTTCACTTCCTTCAAGGTGAAGCGGCGGCCGCCCACCGTCTTGCTGACGCTCTTGGCCGCCAGCGGGTCGGCCACCTCGATCGTCTCGGCCCGCGTCTGCACGATGAAGCGCACCTTCCCCTTGAGCCTGGCGATCTTCTGCCCGGCCTCGGCGGGGCACGCCAGCGGCACGCCCATATTCACCTGCGACCCGCGCACGTTCTGCATGCCTCCTTCAAAGCGGCTGCGGCGCATCCCCGCCCCTGCGCCTCCGCCGCCGGCCAGCAATGACGTTCCCTTCTCATCCACCGCCTCCTCGACATCCGGCTGATAGCTGTACTGAATGATCCTGACCTTGGGCTCGGCCAGCACGGTGATATTCATGCTCAGCGCGCGGTTGATCACCTGCGGGTTGGAAAGATCCACGCTGCTGTTTTTCTGCAGCGTGGTCACCACGGTCATGAACGCCCCCTTGGTCGAGGCGGGAAACTTCATGAAGCCGCTGTTGCCCCCCATGTTTCCCGGCATCAGCATGATGCGCCTGTCGGGATTGCCGTTGTTGTAGATCGACAGGTTCGCCTTCTGGCACACTTCCCGTAAAACCTCCCAGAACGGCTTTTTGTCGAACGAGAAGCTGAAGGTCCCGAGGTCGGCGCCCTGCCAGGCGGTCTCGTTGTAGGGAACCACCTCGAAGCCCGCCTGCTTCGAGATCTCCGCCAGAATCGCCTCCGGCCTCGCATCCGTCACCTTCAGCGTGATCGGCGTGCCCCCGGCGACTTTGTTGGTGTCGATCTGCTGCAGCGCCGCCTCCGCGGCCGAGCGGGCCCGCACCTGCGCCTCGAGCGCTGACCGCGCTGAATCGCCCATGCCGATCAGTTTCTCCCGCGCCTGGTCGCGGGTGGCCTCATCGGGGCTGGCAAGCTGGGCGATAAGCTGGTCGATCTCCTTGGCATTGGCGGAAGGAGCGGTGGTGGCCGCCTCCCCGGCCAGCGCCGGCTGAATCTTCGTGGCAAGAACCGGCAGCGCGCACAGCGATGCCAGCGTCAGTCGAACAATTTTCGATGCCATGCGATGAACTCCCTTTCCCCAGTGATGGTGGAACATTTACCCATCTCCATGATGCGCAATTATCCCCAAGGTTCCAACTTATTCCCGGAATCAATCAGCATCGCGGACGTGCGCTATCGGTCAGCACGAAACGTGAACGAAGGCATGAACGCGAGAGGCACGAAGGCAAGAGGCACGAAGGCACGAAGGGAGGAGGGGCTGATCTGACACTTCGTGCCTGCGTGCCTTCGTGCCCTCATCGCCTGCTGGCGATGGAGCCTTCCTCCCTTATCTCACCAGCGTCGCCCCCCGCTCCGGCCCCACGCTCACCATGCGGATCGGCGCCCCCACCAACATCTCCAGGCGCTTGACGTAGGTCTGCGCCTCCGGCGGCAGCTCCTCGAACCGCCGCGCCCCGGAAATATTCCCGCGCCATCCCGGAAGGGTCTCGTAGATCGGCTCGACTTCCTCGAGCACATCCATATCCGCCCGGAAATAGTCCAGCCGGTTCCCCTGGTATTTGTATCCCGTGCAGATCTGCAGGTGATCCAGCCCGCTCAGCACATCCAGCAGCGT
>DAIOHQ010000264.1:0-6420 GCA_036744635.1 Tepidisphaeraceae bacterium
GAAACCCAAACTATCAAGAAAAGTTGAACAGGTTATTTTTGGGCAGGCCCTTAGGTTGAACTTGACATTCAAGTCGCGCGCGATAGCATAGCGTAAGCCTTCGGCGTTCCTCGCCGCAGGCGGCCGGGGCCATAGTGAAATGGGATCACGCGACCATGGCATGGTTGAATTTGGGGTTCAAATCCCCATGGCTCCATTCGACTCGGCCGGAGTACCGGCCACGCCCGGGGGGATATCATAGAAAAAAATACATGTCCCCGAGTGAATCAAGGGCTTTTTCCAGGCGGGAATGCGCCGTCGCCTGGGGGCGGGGACTGGGCGGCGGCGCCGAAATATTTGCGGATGGCCAGGAGGTAGCCCAGCGCGGCTAAGCTGGTGATGGCGGGGATGATCATCAGCAGATGCTGGGGGATGGGGTTCGGGGTTTCCATGGGCCTGGCGTAGAGGAGCACAGCGTTGGCGGTGACGAAGGCGACGTAGGCGAGCGTTCCCCACCAGGCCGCGACGCGGCGACGGAAAACGAAGTAGGCCAGGGCCAGGAGGAGGAGGGAATGGACCAGAATGATGGCGATGGCGGGTGGCCCGTTGAACGTGGCGCCGAGGAGATTGGTGGTTGCCGTGGCCAGGGCGAAGAGGCTCATGGCCGCCGTTAAGAGCAGCGTGATCACCAGGCCGGTGACGGGGGTGGGGATGGAATCCGTCCAGCGCGAGATCGGGTCATAATATTCGAGCATCAGTTTCACCTGCGCACTTCTGTAAAATAGGACGTACGCCGCGGGAAGCATCACGAAGAAGAGCACGAAGAATACGACCATTCCTACAAGGATGCCGGTAAAGAAGGCGGGCGGAGGCATGATGACCCGCGGCGCGGCCAGGCCGGGAGCGCGGGCGGGTAGGCCGGAGGGACCTAGGCGGGGTTTAGACGGCGTGGTTCTGAGCGTACCGGGAGTGCTGAGAGGAGGTGAACTTGGCGCGGGTTGCCAACGCATGGGCCCGCCTGCCGGGAGTGTGCCCGGCCCGGGTGTGCCGGGTGCAAGAGTGTCCGGCACAGGTGTGCTCGGCGCAGGTGCGGGGATTGGGGAGAGCATGATGGTACTGGAGCTGCTTCTGGTCCCAGTTGAGGTGGTGGAGGCGCTGGCGCTCATCGCGTCGCGGAGTTGCGGGCCGGCCAGGCACAAGAGAAAGCAGCCGACGAGTCCGCCGAATATGCTGAGCATTCCCAGGGTCAGGATGATCGGGCGCACCCAGCGGCGCGGCTGGATCGCGGCGATGCCGAGCCAGATCAATCCGGCAGCGGCGCCGAGATAGAACAGCGCCCCGACGAGCATGGTGGCGAGGTAATGGACGGGAGCGCTGGATGGAGGCCTGGGGGTGGCCATAACCGAGAATGGCATGAATATCCCCAGGCATCCGCTTAGGGAGCCGAAGATGATGGTGAAGACTCCGAAGACAACCGACATGGCCTTTCGGCCCCGGAATGGACGATCCAGCGTGGCGGCGTAATACGGGATTGGCTGGGGAGGGATGGAGGTCATGGCTGGTTCTCTGGATCGATTTCGGAACGCAATTCTTTATAGGCTCAATTGCCGCGGATGCAAAGCTTGCGTTTGAAAGTGTGGCAGGTCATTTGTGGCACGGGCGCCTCGCCCGTGTGAGCGCCCTCAACACGGGCGAGGCGCCCGTGCCACAATCATGCAAACTGCAGCGCTACCAAATCTTGACCTATACCCGCACCTCACGTATTGACGTAAGAAAAGGACAAACCATGCTCCATTGCAGATATTCCTGGGCCGTGGCAACCCTCGTGATTCTCGTGCTGGCGGGCAGCTCATCGGCGGCTACCTATTACGTCCGGCAAAATGGGAACGACAGCGCCGACGGTGACAAGCCCGAGGTTGCCTTCAAGACCATCGTTCGGGCTGCGCAGGCGCTGGACCACGGCGATGACCTGGTCATCGGTCCGGGCAGTTACCAGGAAACCGTGCTGCTGGCCGACCGCTTCAGTGCCGATGGCAGCGTCATGAAGATCACCGGCGACGAAACCGGCAAGGCGACGGGCGACCCGGCCGGGCCGATCATCATCCAGGCCAACAGCCCCACTGCGCCGGCGATGCACGTGCGGCGTTTCCGTCATGTCAACATCTCCGGCCTGACCTTTCGCGGGACCGGGCAGGGGTTGAAGCTGGAGCGCTGTCTGGATGCCACGGTCGAAAGGTGCACGTTCGATGGCCTGTCGCGCGGGCTTGCCGGCATCGGCGACGAAGATCTGCGCGTACAGAGCAGTGTCTTTGCCCACTGCACGATTGGAGTGTTCGTGCAAAGCTCCGTGAACACGCGGGTCGCGTATGTCACGCTCGCGGGGTCGACGTCGGTGGGGCTGCTGGCGCTGTCCTGCGGGAAGGGTGAAGTTCGCAACAGCATCCTGGCCGGCAACAACTCGAACATGATCGCTGATCTGGTATCAGCGCCGGCGTGGTTGAGCGACCATAACGTCATCGCGGGCACCAACGGTCCTTGGGGAGCGATTCCCGCCGTCGCCAATGTTTATGAATGGCCGGTCGCATCGGGGCAGGACCGGCACAGCGTGTACGTCGTTCCCGCCTTCGCCGATGCGGGTAAATATGATCTGCACATCTCCCCTACCGTGACCTGGCCGGGCGGGCTGCCTGGGGGCGCGATCGGAGACACGGGGAAAGCGGGAAATGCGGAATTGGAGACGGGCGTTCTGGATCGCGATGGCAAGCCTTTTCGCAGTGGCGGCGGCGCGGCTGGCGCGGGGGCGTATGACTATCCCGATCCGCAGCCGGCCGCGGGTTGGAACGCGCTGCAGGTGAAAATCACGGGCGCCGGTCCGCGCCAAAGCGCCGGCGTGTATGGCGAAGACGGCACGCTCATTCGCACTCTGCTTGCCGATGCGGCCGGCGTGCGCGAATTGTACTGGGATGGCCTGGACGATCTTGGCCATCCCGCCGCGGCCGGCAAGTATCGAGTCAAGACCATCAGCCACGACGTGCGCATCGCCGATGACGGCGCCATGGGCGACAACGGCAATCCCATGGGCGCCTACAACTGTGACAATGCCGATCACGTGGTAGCGCTGAGCGACGGCGGGTTCATCGTCTCGACTTTGTACGATGAAGCGGGATTTGCCCTGCGGCGCTATTCTTCCTCCGGCCAGCCCATCTTCGCATCCAACCTCGCCGAAAAGGATATCGTGGCGCTGGCGCCGGCGGGTGAGGATATCTTTGTCGTCGCCGGGAAGGGCGCCGCCGGGAAACTGCAGCGGCTTGTCCTGCCGGGCGATCGTGCAAAGATGGCAAGTGGGTCAGAGGATTATCCGCTGTTCACAGCCGAGGAAAAAAGCGCCGAGACCGCGGGCATCGCGATCGTCGGCAAGCTGGCTTTCATTTCGGTCAGGGGGCTGAACGTCGTGCGCGTGATCGACCTGACTACCGGGAAGAAGAACGCCGATTGGCCGATGCCCGCCATTGGCGACATCGCCGCCGACAATCACGACAAGCTGTGGGTGATTTCCGGCAAGGATCTGTGCTCGCTGAATGCCGATGGAAAGATTGAACAGCGCCTGGGCACCGGCCTCGATGCCCCCCAATCCCTGGCCGTGGCGGCCGATCGCTTTGCCGTTGTCGACCGCAAGGCGGGCAAAGTCGCGATACTGGACGGAGCGGGCAAGGCGATTCGCACGTTTGGCACGCCGCGCACGGTCGGCGCCTGGACGCCGGTCAGCCTCGAGGCCCTTCTCGACCCGCGCGGCTGCACATTCCTCCCGAACGGAAATCTCATCCTCACCGAACACAATCGCGTCCGCATCATCATTCCGGAAACCGGAAAGATTGTCGCGGACATCATCTCCAACTTCATGGACACGGCCGTCGTACACCCAACCCAGAGTGAATTTGTCTATTGCTCTCCGGGAATCTTCCGCGTCGATCCCAAGACCGGGGCCTGGCGCTGGCTGGTGGAATCGCCGCAGGGAATGAAGCTGCCGCCGGACAAGGAGGGCAAGGAGGCAACTTACAGCTACGGATCGCCGTCGCTTGGTGTCGTGCTCGGCGGCAAGCCCTTCATCGCCTTTTTCGCGAACGGCCAGCTTCGCATGTTCGAGGTATCCGATCCGCTCAAGCCCCGCCTGTCTCTCGAGGTCCTGGACAAAGGCGGCATCCTCGGCGCCTGGGCCTACGCGACGATCAGCATCACGAAAGACGGCAGCATCGTGGCCGGCGGCAATTACTCCCTCAGTTTCAACGTCATCCCGTTCAAGGGCCTCGACGGGGGCGGCAATCCGATCTACGACTTCGCCGCCACCGCCAAGGTGGGTCCCGAAAAGGACCCGCTGCCGCGCGGCATGAAGTGCATCAATGCGCCCTCCGCCGATCGCGTTACCGGCGACATCTATTACCTCGCCGTCACCGACCTCTATAACAAAATGGTGCCCGCCTGGGGCGCTGACGGCACCGGCGTGGGGCGCAGCACGCCGGACGGAAAACCGCTCTGGTTCGCCCTCTCCAGCGGCGGCAACTACCAGGCCGGCTGCGTCGTCAATGATGGAAAAAAAGCCTGGTATCTCGCGGGCAAGAGCTTCGGCGGGCAGCTCGATCTGTTTGACGGGGACGGCCTGCGCCTCACCACCGGCAACTGGTCCTGGCCGTGCAATTATGGGATCGGCTTTGTGGATCTGCGCTATGGCGTACACGGATACATGCGCCCCGATGGCAAGGTTGGCGCGTATGTCGAGGATGACGCCATTGGCCGATTTGCCCGCTGCCGGATTGAGGGCGCGGAAACGATCACCCGCGCCACCACAGATATTGACTGGCGGCCGGCGCAACCCACCGCCGCCGCGGAACCACCTGATGCGCAGAAAGTTCGCGGCAAAGGCGCTGGCGGCAGCCTGGGAAAAGTGCAGGTCATTCCCAGGGTTGCGGAAATGAAAATGGATGGAGACTGGTCGGCGTGGGAAAAAGCCGGCGTGGTGCCACAGATCGTGTCACTGCCGGCGGTCGGCTACCACCGAAATTTTCCCGAGGACGCCTGGCAAACCTTTCGCGATGGCACGAGCATCGGCGCCATCGCCCACGACGGCAGCAATCTGTATGTTTACTTTGTCTGCGCCAAGGACACCATGCACTTCGATGCCGAACAACCCGGATCGATGTGGATGTTCGACAGCGTTGAACTATGGATTGAGGAGGAGCAGTTTGGCCTGGGCTTTACCAAGGATGGCACACAGAGATTGTTCAAATTCCGTTATCACAATCGCGAGGGCAAGGAATGGGCGGCCGGATACGGGCTGCCGCCGGATAATGTCTGGGCGGCCAAGATCGACGACCTGTCGGCCCACCCGCTTGGCCGGCAGCTCGCGGCCGTGACCGGCGTGAGCTTTGGGGGCAAGCATGGCTACGCCGTCATGGGGAAAATTCCCATGGCCGAGGTCAAGCTGGTCGGCGGCATCGCCGGCCGTGGCGGCAAGGACATTCTGAATATGACTGGAAATCCGGGAGAGATTCTTCGCATCGGGGTTAATTTCGGCGGCATCTGCGCCTGGGGCCGCGAGCAGGATTACAAAGTCCCGTGGCCCAGCGGCCTGATGTTCTCCGACCCCACGCGCTCGGCCCCATTCGTGCTGGGGAAGTGAATGTCGCTGGCACCTTGATTTGTCATCGTCCTCAAAAATTGGTGGTTTCCCACCAAGAGCGTATCTGGTGTAATCACGTCGGCGGGCGGGATCGGATCGCGCTTCCGTGTGGAAGCGGATTGCCTGCTCGATGATTGTTCATGGCTCAGGAAAGGAGCTGGATATGCGACATCTCGGTTGGTTGTGCGTGCTGCTTGGATGTGTGGTCGGCTGTCAGAACGGACCGATGGGCCAGGCCTCGAAGATGGAGGAGCATAAGGCGTTGACGCCCGACACGCTGAAATGGCAGGCGGTTGGCCCAGAATTTCCCGCCGGCGCAAAGATGGCGGTGCTGGAGGGCGATCCCTCGATGAAAGGAATGTTTGCGGTACGGATGGATGCCCCCAATGGGTACAGGATCCCGCCGCACTGGCATTCGATGTCCGAGCACATCACGGTGATCTCCGGAACCTTCCTGCTGGGAATGGGCGAGAAGTTTGACGAGAAGGCCATGCAGGCCTATCCGCCGGGCAGCTATATCGTGCTGCCGGCGCACATGGCCCATTATGCCATGAGCCGAGGCGGCTCGGTGGTGCAGATTTCCGGCCATGGGCCGTTTGACATTCATTACTTCAATGCTGCGGACGACCCGCGGAACATGAAGAAGTGAGAAAGATGCCAGCGTAATTGGCCAAAGTGCCAAAAAACAACGCGCGCTACGCCCCGGCCCGATGCGGGTGTAGCGCATGTTTTTGGCAACCGTCTTTTTCTGGCCCCCTCGCCCGGTA
>DAIOHQ010000265.1:0-6386 GCA_036744635.1 Tepidisphaeraceae bacterium
GATAAAATCGAGAGAAACCGAACCTAACACCGAGAACTAGCCGGACAGTAGTGAGGTCATATTCAAAATTCTGTTCCTGCACGAAGGTGGAATCGGGGGCGGTCAGCGACTTGAACAACACCGTGGTCGGATCGATCCCCGCCGCGACATCGGTGAAGCGGATCGTGTTCTCACCGGCCTGCAACTGCAGGTTGCGCCGCTCGCGCACCACCCCATATCCCGGCAGCGCGTGCGGCCGATACTGCACATCCTGCTGCGCCTGGCTCTGCAGCGGCTCGAACCCGGCGGGATCGGCGTGGGAATAAATCGTCAAGGCGAAGCGCGACTCCTCGCCTGCCGGCTGCGCAGCGGCAGCCCCATCTTGCGCCGCGGTCGCCCCGCCGGGCGCCGCCGGCTTCTTCGCCCGGCAGCCGGCCGACAGCGCCGATGCCAGCGCCAGCCCGACCAGAAGTTGTGTCGCCCGTCCCCTTACCACGTGTATTTCACCGAATAGGTGACCTTCTTCTCCCCATCCACCGGAATCTCCACCGGGATGTGGATGGTGCGGAAATCCTGCTTCTCGTATTTGTCGCTGGAGGCGGTTACTTCCCAGTTCACCCAGCGGAAGAGGTTCTCCTTGACGATCACCTTGACCGGCTCTTTCTTGTGGTTGCGCAGCTTGATCTCGAAACTCTCGGTGATCCAGTGGGCGTTGTAGTCGGCCTTGAATTCCGTCTGCTTGCGCTCGCCGACGATGTCGAAGGCGCTGCCCAGCTTGACCAGGATCTCCTCATCTTTGGGGGTGTGCTGGATGATGTCCTCGCCGATGAACTCATTGTTGCCGTCCGCCTCATCGGTCTTGTAGGCCCGGATGCGCCCGGCCGGCATGGGAATGCCCAGGTTGTTCTCCTTGCTGTTCCTGATCGACACGTACACATCCACCTTCTTGTTGGACTGCGTCCCCAGGTTCTGGTCGGCGTTGGGGCTGGAGGGGGTGTAGTAGCGCCAATCGTTGGAGGCGCCGTAGTAGACGAAGGTTTTGACCACCGGCACGTTCAGCTTGGGGGAAAACAGCTCCACCTGCTTGGTGGAGTTGTTGGGCAGCGAGGTCGGATGGCCGAGGGTGTAGAGGTGATATTCGAAGAAGGATTTTTCCTCGAAGCCGCGCTCCGCGCCCCCCTTAGGTTCCATCTGGCGGTATCCCATGTTTGCCTGCTGCTGTGGCGGTTTGATCCGCTGCACGTCGCCAGCCACCAGTTTCAGCTTGGCCATCGGATAGCTCGCCCCGGATTCATTGAGAATGCTCACCCAGGCGCTGAGGTCGGCGGCGGTGTCATCCTTGTTGATGATGACCGTGTAGTCCGCCCGCCAGGTGAGGTTGTCGGTTTGATAGGTGACCTGGGCCTGGTGCGGGCCGGCCTTGTCGGTGGTGATCTTCCACACCAGCGTGGGTTTGGTGATCAACCCGGTCTCCAGCGCTGTCAGCTTGATGGCGGAAATTTCCGCCCCGCGCGGGATGATCTGCACACCCTTGTCCTCGGCCTGCAGGACGATGTTGGCGGCGTCGAAGGAGAGCAGCGTGCCGCTGGCCGTCTCCACCAGTTGCAGGGTCGGATCGAGCCCGGCCGAGCGTTTGCGCTGCAGGGTGATCTTCTTGTCAAGATATTTCATCAGCAGCTTGTCGCTGTTGACCAGGTCATATTCGTAGTTCTGTTCCTGCACGAAGGTGGAGGCCGGGGCGGTGAGGGATTGGAAGGAGACAGTGGTGGGGTCGATGCCGGAGGCGACATCGCTGAAGCGCACGGTGTTGTCCCCGGCCACCAGGTCGATTCCCCGAATCTCCCGCACCACCCCATAGCCGGGCAATTTGTACTGCCAAGCGTAATAGGGGTTGGCGGCGCGCTGGGCGGCGAGCTGCTGCGGGTCGAACTGGGCGGGATCGGCCAGGCTGTAGATGGTGAGGGAAAACCCCGCCTTGCCCGGTCCTGCGATGCCCGCGGCCCCGTCTCCCGGTTGGGTAGAGGGGGCAGGGGGGGCGGCCCCGGCACTCCGTCCAGCGCAAAGACCCAGCGCCAAAACCGGCGCCATCCACAATCCCGCCCATGCTACCAATCGTTTGCTCATGTTCGATCTCCCAGAAGGCGGGGCGAAATGCCCGCGCCCGCCAGATGGACGCGCTGGCGGCGAAAAAGTTTCCGGCGGCTTGCCGGATTGGCGGATGGAAACGCTCGAGAGAGCGAAAATGAAATGTGGGACATTCTGGGACATTTTGGGACATTGGATCGGCGTTAGTCCTTTATGCTGCTGAAGTTGCGAATTTCTGGGTATTTGGGGCATTTGCTGGGGAGTGGGACATTGGAAGGATGAATGATGAGTGCTGAATGATGAATGGGAGGCGCGGAATGGGCGGGATGAGGCGATTCCGTGAACGCGGGATGATGGCTGCAGCGGCATCGGAACCCCCCTTTGGTTTGAATGGCCGAGGATGTTGATCGTCGCGGGGTATGTTAGCATGTTGTTTGGGTAAAGTCAAGGGAGAAATAGGATTTTTTGGCGGCGAAAGGGGGCGAGGGAGGGTGATATTGAGGCGGCGACGCGGCGAGTGGCGAAGAAATGGGTCGGGGGTCGAGTAGGTGACGCACGTCGAGGGACAGATTTCCATTGAGTGAGACGATCTGCGTTACCTTCTCAATCCCGGTCAATCGCTCAGTCGACCAATTCCTGATCGAGCAGGATATCGGCGTTTTCGAGCGCCAGGGTGGTGGATTGCATCGCGCTTGACCGTATTCGAGTAAGGAGCGCTGGTGAGAGAGATTCGAGAAATTCGAGTCGGCGTTTTGCGCGCAATGACTCAAGCTGCGCATCGGTTACCACTTTGGACTTGGAATAGTTCACCTGCGTCCGGCCGGTAATGAACGGGTGCTCGCCCGGCTCAATAATGCAGGCTTGATCGACGTGAGGTTCCCAGGTCGTGAAATTAACCATCAAGAGTTTCTGTCGATCTCGCGCAGGATCCGAGATGATCGTCCATACGTGGATATCGGCGATTCCCACAAAGCGGAAGACATCGCCGGCGTTCATTGGGTTGCACCGGCCAGCAGGGCATCGAGTTCGGAATCAGCGTTTGCCTCCTGATTGATCCGCTCGATTTCGTCCTCGCTCAACCCCAGCGCTTCCAGGACGTGTTCTTTGGGAATCCACGTCTGTCCCCCTTTGGGGGGTTGGTTTCGCTTCCACTCGGGAAAGTCATGGGTGAGTTTTGACAACTCATCGTCATCCATCCACCAGTATCGTTGCACGATCTCGTCAAGCTTGGCCAACTCGAGCCTGGACAATTTACCGACACCTGGATCCGCGACCAACTTGTGCGTGTACGGGGCAACCTGCTGAATGAAACGACTCCAGATATCGATTCCCGTTGCCTGTCCCTTCAGCAGATCGTAGGTATGGGTAAGCACCGGCCCGAAGTCCATTGCAACCGGATGATCGCCGGTCAACGGGCGATGGCTTTGCGCCAGAAGTTCTCGATCAGCGATGTAAAGCAGCTTGAGCAGCCTCATTCGAGTGATGAATCCATTGTGCCGCTTGAGGAGGAAGGCCGCGGCCTGGGTCAACTTCATGATTTCCAAACGAATGAACACGTGATGACTCCTTCATGAATTGTGAAGGAGAATTATAGCATCACTCATGCTTGGGGGACAGATAGGCGGGCATGTACGAGCCGCCGAGAATGTCGTGGACGTGCAGGCTGGAAGGCCGCACCACAATTCAAAGCTTATCGCTTCGTAGATGACACGCGAACGTCGGCGTGGTAGAAACGATGGGTGTGGGGGCAAATCTTACCGGCCGGGAGCTGCGCGATGGGCGAGCGGATCAGGCGGATCGTGTTGCGGGTAGGGGGGGTGATGCTGGCGACGTGCGCGGCGGTGCTGGTTGTGCCGGCACCGGCGCGGGGGGCGACGCCGGAGGAGGTGGAGGCGGCGATCGCCGGGGGGAAGAAGTTTCTGTATTCCCGGCAGAAGGATGGCAACTGGGAGGACATCACCACATGGAAGGTGACCGACCACCATTACGGCGGGCTGACGGCCATCGCCACCTATGCGCTGCTGGCGGCCGGGGAGAGCGCGCAGGATGCGCGGCTGGTGGCGGCGATCAAGTTCCTTAAGGAGAGCGACATCCACGGCGCCTATGCCGCGGGGCTGCGGGCGCAGGTCTGGACCCTGATCCCGCAGGATGACAGCGTGAAGAAGCTGATCGAGTCGGATGGGCGGATGTTCGAGAAGGCGGCGCTGAACGCTCCGCGCGGGCTGAATCACTATGACCTGACCGCCCCTGACAAGAGCTATGATTTAAGTACCAGCCAGTACGCGGTGCTGGGGATGTGGGCGTGTGTGCAGGCGGGATACAAGCCGGGGGCGAAATACTGGGAGTATGTGGATCAGGCCTGGAAGGAGCAGCAGCTTCTCGATGGCGGCTGGACGTATCACATCGATCCCAACATGCCGAGCCCCGCCAAGGCCTCGATGACCGCGGCGGGGATCGCCACCCTGTTCATCACCCAGGATTACGTCAACCCGGCGCTGGGGGCGGACCCCAGAGGAAACATGCGCACCAAGGAGATCGAGGCGGGGTTGAAATGGATGGCCAAGAATTTCAAGCAGGTGGGCGGGCATTACACCTGGTACGGCATCGAGCGCATCGGCGTGGCCAGCGGCATCAAGTATTTCGGGGCCACCGACTGGTATCAGGTGGGGGCGGAGACGCTGGTGCGGGGGCAGAACAAGGAGACCGGATCATTCGGCGACCAGTGGGGCGAGATTCCCGCGACATCCTTCGCGATGGTCTTCCTGGTGCGGGGCAGGGCGCCGGTGGTGTTCAACAAGCTGCAATACGAGGTGGTGAACGCGGACGGGAAGGAGAGTTTTGGCCTGTGGAACCAGCGGCCGCGCGATGCCGCCAACGTGGTGAAATGGGCGGGCAGGCAGTTGGAGAAGGATTTGAACTGGCAGATCGTGAATTTGAAGGTGGAGGCGCGGGACCTGCACGATGCCCCGATCCTGTATATCAGCGGGATGCAGGAGCTGCGCTTGAGCGAGGACATTGCGGCGAAGCTTAAGAACTTCGTGGAGCAGGGGGGATTGATCCTGGGGAACGCCGACGGCGGCTCGGAGGAATTTGCCAAGTCGTTCATGGAGCTGGGAAAAAAGCTGTTTCCGAAGTACGCGTTTCGCGAGCTGCCGGCGAACCATCCGATCTATGTCGAGGAGCAGTACCCGGCAAAAATCTGGAAGAACCCGCCGGGCGTGATGGGCATGAGCAACGGCAGCCGCGAGCTGATGCTGCTGATCCCCAAGGAGGATGTCGCGAAGTACTGGCAGCTTAACGTCGTCGAGCGCCGGCCGGAGATGTTTCAGCTCGCCGCCGACATTTTTCTGTATGCCGTGGACAAGCAGAACCTGCTGTATAAGGGGCAGACCTACATCGTCACGCCGGAACCGGCGGTTGTGCCGACGGGCAAGCTATCGGTGGCGCGAATCGAATACGATGGAAACTGGGACCCCGAACCCGGCGGCTGGCGGCGGCTGGCGGCGTTGCTGCACAACAATTACAAGGTGGAGATGACGGTGGAGGCGGTGAAGCTGGGCGGAGGGAAGATCGGGCGCTATCGGGTGGCTCATCTCACCGGCACTGAGGCTTTCACCTTCACGGCCGAGCAGCGCAAGGAGTTGGCGCATTATGTCGAGGTGGGGGGGACGCTGATTATCGACGCGGCGGGGGGTTCGGGGGAGTTTGCGATGGCGGCCGAGCGCGAATTGCAGGCGATGTTTCCGGAGGCCATCGGGCAGGGGGGGCAGCTTCACCGCAATATACCGCTGGGGGACCGGCTCTATTCCGCCAACGGGATCAAGCTGGCGGAGGTGGGATATCGAACCTTCGCCCGCAAGACGCTGGCCGGATCGACGGCGGGTTCGCATCTGAGAGCGATCGAGATCAAGGGGCGGCGGGCGGTGTTCTTCAGCGCCGAGGATCTCAGCACCGGATTGGTAGGCCAGCAGGTGGATGGGGTGGTGGGATATGACCCGCGCAGCGCGACGATGCTGATGGAGGACATGCTGCTGACGGCGGGGAACCTGGGACCGGCAACCCGGCCGGCGCCCCCTGCCCCCCCTTCAGCAACCCTTCCTTCCCCATCGAGCCAGCCGGCGGGCAAGTGAGCAACATTTTGGATTGCGGATTCTGGATTTTATCAGATCCAAAATCCGCAACGCCCAAGGGGCACCCGAATCCAAAATCGTCGCTTGACGCATTTTGACGGCCACGGCGGATTCTCCTAGAATTTCGCCGCTCACCCGGAGAGGTGGCAGAGTGGTTGAATGCGCCGGTTTCGAAAACCGGTCTGCCCGCAA
>DAIOHQ010000266.1:0-6366 GCA_036744635.1 Tepidisphaeraceae bacterium
CATGGTCGATGATGGCAGCACCGACAGCACGTCGGAGGTGCTGGCGTCAATGCCATCGGCACATCACGCGCCCGGCAACAGGCAGGAATGCCTGTTGGACGGCGGACAGGAATGTCTGCCCCACCAGAGGGAGCGGTTGGCGGATGGCAGTCAGGAATGTCCGCCCCACCTTGGCGGTGACGTCTTGGTGTTTTTGCCGGGGGTGGAGGAGATTCGGCGGACGCAGGGGCGGTTGGAGGGGTTGGCGCGGGAGCATGATCTATTGGTGTTGCCGCTGCACGGGTCGTTGGCGGGGGAGGAGCAGTTGTTGGCGCTGCGGCCGGGGAAAGGGGGGAGGCGGAAGGTGATTCTGGCGACGAACATCGCCGAGACATCCTTGACCATCGAGGGGGTGACGGTGGTGATCGACAGCGGGTGGGCGCGGGTGCCGCATTACGATCCGGGCCGCGGGCTGGATCGGCTGGATTTGCAGCGGATCAGCAAGGCATCCGCCACGCAGCGGGCGGGGCGGGCGGGGAGGACGGCGCCGGGGAGGGCGATCCGGTTGTGGTCGGCGAAGGAACAGGCGGGGCTGGCGGAGTTTGAACGGCCGGAAATCGAGCGGGTGGATCTGGCGGCGACGCTGCTGCTGCTGCATGCGTTTGGGGAGCGGCCGGAGACGTTTGGATTCTATCAGCGGCCGCCGCGGGAAATGGTGGAGGCGGGGGGGGAGTTGCTGGTGGATTTGGGGGCGCTGGGGGAGGGGGCACGCGAACCAGCGAACCGGCGAACCGGCGAAACGGCGACGGGTTCTTCGCCGTCTCGTCCATTCGCCGTTTCGCCGGTTCGTTCCCAGGCGGAAGGGGGAGCGGCGTTGGAGATTACGGAGTTGGGGCGGCGGATGCAGGGGTTGCCGGCGCATCCGCGGCTGGCTCGGCTGCTGATCGCGGCGGAGGAGGCGGGGATGATGGAGGAGGGGGCGGATCTGGCGGCGCTGTTGGCGGAGAAGGATTTCGTGATGGGGTCGGGAGGAGGAGATTTCGCGCGGGGGCGGGCGCCGGCGACAGGGGGGGTTGGGGGACGGGCGACGATGCGGGGGAGGTCGGATTTGTTGCTTCGGCTGGATCTGTTGCGGGAGGCGCGGGCGGGGGGGTTTGCGGGGTATCTGCGGGAGCGGGGTGTGGATCCGGTGGCAGCGCGGCAGGTGGACCGGGCGGCGGAGCAATTGTTGATGGTGGTGAGGAATGCGGGGAGGAGAGGCGAGGTCGAAGGCGCGGGCGCGGGCGGGGAACGGTGGGCGGGTGCGCCCACCCTACAGGAGCGGAGGGGGCGCGGAGGAAGGGGCGATAGGAAGAACGCAGGAGGCGGACCGCGGGCGGGCAACCCGTCGCGGGCGCGGGGGAAGGATGGGAGGGATGAAGAGATGCTGTTGAAGCTGGCGCTGCTGGCGTATCCGGATCGGGTGGCGCGGCGGCGGGAGTCGGACCCGGCGACGGCGACGATGGCAGGGGGGGTGGGGGGAGTGGGGCTGCGCATGCATCCGGAGTCGGTGGTGCATGACCCGGAGTTTTTTGTGGCGATCGATGCGCGGGAGGATGCCCGCTCGGCCAGCCGGCAGGCGGTGGTGCGGGTGGCCAGCGCGATCGAGGAGAAGTGGCTGGAGGAGCTGTTCCCGCACCTGATCCGCAGCGAGCGCTCGGTGGTGTTTGATGAGAACCGCGAGCGAGTGGTGGGGCTGGGGCGGGTGTTTTATCGGGATTTGCTGCTGCGCGAGGACCGGGATGCGCCGGTGGATGCGCGGACGGCGGGAGAGGTGCTGGGGCGGGCGCTAGTCGAGCGGGGGCGGGCGCGGGAAATATTTCAAGGTGATGAGGCGGCGGCAGCGCTGCTGGCGCGGGTGGCGTTTGTGCGCGCGCAGGTGCAGGCCCCCCCTGCCCCTCGGCGGGACTGGCCGGTGTTCGATGATGCGCGGCTGGGGGAATTGATCGCGGCCGCGGCGGCGGGGAAGCGGTCGCTGGAGGAAGTGAGACGTGCGGGGCAGGGGGGGCAGGGGGGGCTGGCGGCGGTGTTGCGCGGGGCGCTGGCGTATCCGCTGGATCGGCTGCTGGATGAGCTGGCCCCGGAGACGATCACGGTACCGACGGGGAATCGGATTCGGCTGACCTATGCCGCCGGCCTCCCCCCCCAGCCCCCCCTTCCCCCGGTGCTGGCGGTGCGGCTGCAGGAGATCTTCGGCCTGACCGAGACGCCGCGCGTGGCCAATGGGCGGGTGGCGGTATTGCTGCACCTGCTGGCCCCGAACTACCGGCCGGTGCAGGTAACGCAGGATCTGCGGAGCTTCTGGAAGACGACGTATTTTCAGGTGCGCAAGGATCTGCGGGCGCGGTATCCGAAGCACGCCTGGCCGGAGGATCCGCTGACGGCGCCGCCGCAGGCGAAGCACCTGCGGTGAGCAATTCCGCCGGGATACCGGCGGCCATTCTTCGCTGCGCGTTGCTGCGCGAAAGCGGGGCGGAGCCGTTTGCCCGCGAACGCGTCATCGGCTATCCTGCGGGTATGGCGAAAAGGGAGCGGACGGCAAAAGAGACCACGACTTCCGCCCCCGCCCCGCCCGCGCCCGGCAAGCCTTCTTCCCTGCTCGATACCCGGATCATCTACTGCGGCGACAACCTCGAACAACTCGCCAAGCTGCCCGATGCCTGCGTCGATCTGATCTACATCGCCCCCGCTGTCCCGCCCTTCAACTCCAACCGCAACTATGAAGTCTTCTGGGGCGAGACCAAGGAGAAGCGGGCCTTCGAGGACCGCCACGCATCGACCGCCGCCTACATCGACTACATGCGCCCCCGCTGCGTCCAGCTTGCCTGCGTCCTCAAAAAGACCGGCAGCTTTTATTACCACTGCGACTGGCACGCCTCGCATTACCTGAGGTCACATGTCCTATAGCGCGAAAGTCATAAACGTAATGATCGGCTCGCCCAGCGATGTGACTCATGAGCGCAGTCTTGCGCAGGATGTGATTGCAGAATGGAACAGTCTGCACGCGGAGCGTTTTAAACTTGTACTGATGCCCTTGTTGTGGGAACTCGACTCATATCCGCAGATGGGTGACCGAGCACAGGCCCTGATCAATCGTCAACTTGTTGACAGAGCGGACGTTCTCGTTGCAATCTTTTGGAGCCGACTCGGTTCGCCAACCGGCAAGGACATTAGCGGCACAGTGGAAGAAATTCGCGCGATGATGCAAAAGGGAAAGCACGTAATGGTGTACCTTTCGGAGACGCCAGTCGTTCTCGACTCGGTTGACCTAAAGCAATACGAGACTCTTAAGGAGTTTGTAAAAGAGCTCGAACCGAATGGGATCGTACAACGCTACAAGTCAACCGACGCATTTTCAAAGCTACTGTATCAGCATTTGACACGGTCAATGCCAGACTATGCCGGTGATCCGAGCCCGGAGCCTAGCGACGCAGCAATCGCAACAAAGATCGCATCTCAGTTGCTAGACTCCGATTCCGATTCAGCGCAGCGCAAAGGCGCGCGTGTCCAAGTGTCGGATGAAGCGGCGACGTTGCTTCTAATCGCTGCCGAGGATCCGCGCGGGGGTCGCGTCATGGTCGTACGAACATTTGGCGGCACTCACATCCAAGCTAACAATACGAGGGTCAACAAGCTTAATGATCGGCGCTCAGAGGCTAAATGGACGAAAGCCCTTGAAGATTTGGTGGGGCTTGGGTTGATGAAGGCCATCGGCTACAAGGGGGAGGTCTTTGAGATTACGTACGATGGGTATAAGGCCGCGGACGGACTTGTACAGAGCGGCTTTAAGAAAGTCGCGCTTGATGATTCCGGAAAGTGAGCGAAGCGCGATCCGCCAGCGCGATACGTTCGAACGCGATTCCCGATTCAGGTGAAGCAGATGCACAAGGTGGGCCGGCCGGACATCGACGCCTTCGAGGCCGTCATGGAACGCGACCCCCCCTGTGCGAAGGCGGCAGTCAGCGGCTTCTTCGTCTCCTTCGGCTACACTTCCGACGCCGGGCAGGAATGCGCGGCGTTTCACAAAAGGACGGGCAGGATCATCAAGCTGAGGGCGGTGCAAGAGATTCTCGACGAGGAGCATGTGCAGAAGATGTGCAGGGATGGGTTGGGAGCAGGAAATTCAGCTTACTGACTCCTGACCCTTTCGACCGACCTCTGACCCTTTCGACCGACCTCCTTTCGACCGACCCCTGCCACTCTTCATGACCTGATTCGGAGAAGATCCATGAGACTCAAACTTGTAATTGCCTCTGTGCTTGCGGCCACCCTCGGCCTTTCGCTTCCGAGCCTTGCCCAACAAAGCGTGACCGTCGATCCGTATATGGCGGTTCTTAAAACCGACCCTAAGACCATCTCCCCAGGCAAGGCGGCCACCCTTGACATCTTCGTGATGGATGCCACTTCGATGGCGCCCAGCCAAGGACTCAACGTCACCGCATCCCTTTCGATGCCGGCAATGTCCGGCATGGCCCTCGAACCCCCCAAAGTGACCCCGGGGGACAAACCAGGCCATTATAATGTCCGGATCATTTTCCCTCACGCCGAAGAGTACAAACTGGATTTGAACGTTAAGACCGCCGCCGGTAAAAGCACCATGCTTTCCTTCAAGATTACTCCCGGCAGCGGGGGGGAAGGAGACGGTAAAAGCATCCTGAATGGAAGTCAGGAAATGCCCGGGATGCAGATGAAAGCAAACCTCGGCGACTGGTCAGCCAACCGGGAGGGTTCCGGCACCTCCTGGCAGCCGGACTCTTCGCCCATGTTCATGAAAATGCTCCCGTCGCTTGGCGGCTTTGACCTCAGCGCGATGGGAACCATCCAGGCGGGTTACGTCGATGCCGGCGGCAAGCGCGGCGATGAAGATTTCTTCAGCCAGTCGATGATCATGCTCATGGGTCGCAAGGAGTTGGGCGGTGGCACCCTAGGGCTACATTTTATGACTTCCCTCGATCCCCTCATCAACGGCAGAGAGGGCGTTCCGAATCTCTTTCAAAACGGATTCACGGTCGACGGCGTTGACATCGGCGACCGCAAGGACCCGCACAATATTTTCGCGGAGCTCGCGGTCAGCTACAGCCACGCGCTTTCCAAAGACTGGACTGGCTTCATTTACGGCGGCCCGGTCGGCGAACCGGCGCTGGGAAATGTCATGTACTTGCACCGCACGAGCGGCCTTGAGATCCCTGAAGCGCCTATCAGCCACGATTGGTTCGATGGCAGCCATATCAGCTTTGGCGTGGCGACGCTGGGGCTTGTCTATCAGAATAAGTGGAAGCTCGAAGGTTCGGTCTTTAATAGCGGCGAACCCGGCGCGAACCTCTACGGCGTTGGCCCCCTGGCGCTTAACTCGGCATCCGGCCGCCTCAGCTACAACCCATCTCGCGACTGGTCGTTCAGCACTTCCTACGGATATTTGAAATCCGACGTCAATGAACACCGCCTCACTCTTAGCGCGGCCTATAGCCACGAGTTCGCGAACGGCGACAATTTTTCCGCGACCGTCTATTTCGGCCAGAACATCGTTCAAGGGTCCGCCAATTCGAATGCCTGGCTTGCCGAGGCGACTTACTACCACGGCAAGGAAGCGTTTTTTGCCCGCTTTGAACGCGTCGATAAGGATGAGCTCCTCAATGTGCCGAAAGGAAACTACACCATTAATAAGCTTGTCTTTGGGGCCGTGCACAATTTCTACAGTAAAGCCGGCATCGACTGCGGGCTGGGAGCCTATGCAGGCGTCTACAGCTTCCCGAGCTCGCTAAACGCTTCCTATGGTGATAACCCGCTCACCTTTGGCGTGTTCCTCCGCATTCGCCCGAGCCAGAGGTGAACGCAAAATATTCCCCAATGGCCGCTATGGCAGAGAGCAGCCCAGAGCCTCAGGAGTCATTCCCCAGCTTGTCCGCCTTCCGTCTCTTCCCCACGCCCACCAGGGACAGCAACAGGGTCAAGAGGACTGCAACAGGGGGACTGCAACAGGGTCAAGAGTCATTCCAGGCACTGACGCGCGGTCAAGAAGGACTGCAACAGCAGGACTGCAACAGGGTCAAGAGTCATTCCAGGCACTGACGCGCGAATGCAGGAGGGAGAGGCGGAACCCATCAGGGCCCAAGCCCCCCCCTTTGTTCCGCCGAATTGCCCTCCGCAGGAGTCCCGCACCCGCCCTCGGTTGCCGTCGGCACGACCCTCCCTTCCCCCCTCCGGCGGCGTGCAGGCTTTCGACCATCAGAGTGGATTGTCGCTCGGAGCGGCGCTGTGACGGCCCGTCGGAGGGGGGACGGCTTTGTCCCGGTCCCACCGCTCATAACTATCGAATTGCGCATTTCCCGCGCCGCCAGCGCAACGCCC
>DAIOHQ010000267.1:0-6333 GCA_036744635.1 Tepidisphaeraceae bacterium
CGGCGGGGGTTTCGTGGTCGTGCTTCGGGGGGGTGGGGGGGCGGGGGCCGCCGACTTCCACCTTGGCGTCTTTGTCCACGGTGATGGCGAATTGCGCTGAGCCGGCCATCACGTCTTCGGTGGGAACAATCTTCACGGTTGAGGTGATGAACGGAGTGGTGTTGCTGCGCCCCGCGGAAATCAGCACCTCGCGGCGGGAAGACGGAAGGTGCGGCATCGCCCTGCGGCCAATCGCCACGCCGTCGGCCTGGCGGAGCAGGCGCAGATATACCGCGTTGTGCCTGATGGCGGCCAGTTCCTTCAACCCCGTGAACAGGTCCTGCGTGCTTTCGGCGGTGAAGCGGAACGGCTTGGACTGCTGCTCATCCTGCAGGTAGGTCTGCGAATCCGACACGGTGAGCTGGTAGGTTCCTTCGGGCAGGTCGCGGGGGATTTCCATTTCCACCGGCAGCAGCGCCTCGCCCTGGCGGAAGGGGCGATAGGTCACGAAGGCCTTGATGGTTTCGCCGGGATGATATTTCAGGCGCGGCAGATTTACCGACAAAATATGCGCCTCGCGCGCTTCGGGAGTGACGGTAATGGTGCCGCTGATCTTCTTGACCAGCACCTTCTCGAATGGATTTTCCGCGGCCGCGATCATCGGCGTGCCGAATTCGGAGAATAGTCCCATTGGCCCGGAATTTACGCTCCGGTTGGCGATTTCAATTTTCTGGCCGTTGGCGAACTCCACGGTGATGGCGTAGTCCAGCGTGTGATAGGCGGGAAGTTGCCGCGGGGTATCCTGCGAACCGCCGAAGGATGCCTCCATCGCCAGCGCGGCGAGCAAGGGAGTGAAACGCGGATGCGAGGCGGCGTCGAAGTGGTAATTCTTTGTCTTGCCGGTGTCGATGCTCTTGACCTCAAAATCGATCGGGACCATGGGCGGCAGTTCCCCCAGTGAACCGCCAACGCCGGTGATGTCGTCGATGCGCAGGGTGCCGCTGGTCTTGGAAAGCGCGCCAAGCTTGAAGCTGGTGTTGAGGTTGGCAATGATGGCGTTTACATAGCCGCTGCCCATCGGCAGGGCGATCAGGCCTTCGTTGTTGAAGGCGTGGCCAAAACCCAGCACGCGGTTGCCGAGAACCTCGGTGCAGGTGCCGATGGCGGTGAGTTCCATGTCTCCGGTGAGCAGGGGCACGGCGAGCACGGCGCCGGGTTCCATTTTTGGATCGACGTCTTCGGCCGCGCCTCCGCCGGCAATGCCGCCGCCTTGGACGGCAATCAGGTTGAGACTCTTGAAGAGCGGGGCAAACTGATCGAGGGTTTCAGCCGAGATGCCGCTGGACATCAACGGGGTGGCGAGTGGAGCGAGGCGCGGCATGTCGTCAGCGCCGGAAAACGTAACCCGTTGCTTGAACGAGGTTCCGGCCAACACGGTCTGCGCGCTGTGAGTCGGCAGGAAAGGCTTGATGTCGTCCAGCGACCACCGTGGGCGATCCAGCATCGCGACGTCGGACCCGCGCGCGGGAGCAGCAGCGCTGGGCTGGGTGGCGGGCTTTTTTTCGGGGATGGCGAGCATGTATTCGATCGGCTGCACGCCGGCGACGGGATCTTTCATCAGCGGCCAGCCGTAGGCGAACGCGCCGATCATGCGCTCCTTTCCCTGCTCATCCTTCAGATAAACCGGCGAGCCGCTCATGCCGGCGATGCTGCCGGTGTGCTCGAGATTTGCCCCGCTGCACTTGATGAGGATGACATCGCACTTGGGGTTGAAATTTTTGAGCACCGACAGCACTTCCACCTCGAAGCGCTCGATCTTGGTGCCTTTGAATACCGACAGGCCGTACCCTTTCATGCCGATCTTGACTTCCGAGACGCGCATGTGGCGGGCGGGATCAAAGCCGGGGGGAGAAGCCGGCGCCGTAGTCGCGTCGGCGGCGCGGGCGGTCAGGGGTGAGAAGATAAGCGACAAGGCAAGAATCGTCGCAAGAAGTAGTGGCTGGAATTGTCGCATGAAGGAGACCTCGCGAGGTTGCTGGCGTCATCGTGGTGCAGGCTTTCCAGCCTGCTCCAGCGTGCAGGCTGGAAAGCCTGCACCACAATGTACCAGAATTTCAACGAACTACAGTTCTTTGCGCGTACTTCAAACGAAAAAGGATCGAGCGATTTGCTCGATCCTTGAAGATCACTGGCGATGCGTCAATCACGCCTTGCGGAGCTTCTTGACGCCGCTGAAAGCGCCCAGGCACGCGAGCGTGCTCAGGCCCATCCAGACGGCGCCCGGAAGCGGGATCACGTGCGGGGGCGGCGGGGGTCCGTGGCCTCCGGGATGCGGCAGTTCCTTGAACGTGAAGACCTTGTCGGTCGCGTCGACCGGGCCGGTGGCGATGTACAAGGCGCCGCTGGCATTGCCGGGATTCCAGGTGCCGCCGTTGGCGAGCGTGCCGCCGCTGACGTCAAGCTGGCGTGGCGAATTGTCGCCGATTTCGCCGCCATCGCTGAACGCCTGGGTATCGAACGGCGTGGTGGAGAATCCGCCATCGCTGTTTGTCAGGTCAGTGTTGAACTGGGTTTCGTTGGCGTTGCCGGAACGGCCGCCGAGCAGCGAAAACGTGAAGCTGCTCCACGCCTCGCCGCTGTTGTTGTTCAACACTTCTTCGTCGATCTTGATTAGCGCCGGCGCGCCGGCCTTGGTCTGCTGAAAGACGATCGGGACCGAGTCCAGGTCGGTAAAGTTAAAGGACTTGCGAATCGTCAGGGTGTCGGCGGTTTCGTCGAGCACGTCCAACGTAACGTTTTTGGTGTCCGGCCAAGTGGCCGTCCACCCGGATGTGCCCAGCACGGCCGAGCCGGCCCGGGCAGGGCTTGCCGTCAGCGCCATTGCCGCAAGTGCGGCCAAGGCGCCGATGGAGCCCGCTAACAATTGCTTCTTCATATACCAAACCTCCATTGGCCTCCGCGTCGCAGGCGTCTGTCACTTGCGGCGCGGGTTTAACGATCAGCTTCATGCTGACCGCGGCGATGAATGGGAAATAGAACGAAA
Organism: Tepidisphaeraceae bacterium; assembly: GCA_036744635.1. GTDB lineage: Bacteria > Planctomycetota > Phycisphaerae > Tepidisphaerales > Tepidisphaeraceae > DAIOHQ01. The sequence continues at coordinate 3,023 of DAIOHQ010000267.1, forward strand.
ACAACGGGAGAAATGGGGTTCTCCTCACCCACAGACATCTGGGAAATTCGTGCGTGCTCTTCCTTCCTTTCTCGGCCAGATGCGCGCCAAGGTGGGTGGCGCGCTAAAGCCGTCTAAGCGTCAACCGTCAATCATCTAGTTTAACTTAGCGAGGTGGCTTGGAATAGCTCAACTTAGGAATTTGGCACTTCGGGGAATTTTCTGATGAAAATCTTCTGGCTCAATTCAGGGATGTGGATGTGAGAAAGATGCATCTAAACTGTTCTGCATCAATGGCTTGTGCAGCAATGAGCGAATGAGGCATGATTCTGGAGGCATTCAGAGGTCGTTAAGATGGGCAAGATTCATTCGCCCAGGCGTTTGAGCACCAGACCCTCCTCACCGGCGCCGCCGCGGAATTCGAGCCCGGCCGCAGTGACCAACGCATGTCCGGCATTCCAGCGTGCGAGCGGGCCGGTGAACGTGATTTGACCGCCTTCGACAAGATAGCCGCCGGCCATGGCATCATCATAAAGATACGTTCCGTCGGCAGCGATGCGGACGCGGATCACCTTCTCCTTCGACGCCGCGCCCTGCCAGCTTCCGCAGAGCATGTTGCGATCGATTTCGCTGTTCGCCGCCGTCGGCGCCAGCACCAGCCGGTCATAAGGCGCGAAGTTCAAATCGGCCGGATCGATCTTGATCGACGAGATGCGGTCCGTGTCGTCGTAGTCGAACGTCAGGCGGTATTGGCCGTGAATGACCAGGCGCGGCGCGCCAAACGTTTCGATCGCCTGCTGCTTGGCGCTTCCCAGGCCGATTCCGCAATGCAGCTTCGTTGAGCCTTTGATGCTGAGGTGCCAGAGCTGGCCGGTATGGTCGATGAGGGCGCGGAAGCCTGGATATTCGATGGACGCCAGATCCGATCGATCGGATGGGCCGAATTTTTCGATGATCTGCTGGCCCGACATGGTGAGCAGCAGGCCGTTGGAGAATGGCTCGACGAAATTCGCGGCCGGCTGAGTGGCCGGTGGGACAATGGCGGTCGGGGCACGAACCGCCTGTGCATCGACATCTCCCGCAAAGCTGCGTGCTTTGAAGCGCGCGAACATCACCGCGCCGGCCACCGCGAAGATGGCGCATCCCAATTTCCAATTTGCCAGGTTTGTTTGCATGTTGATCCTCGCCATCGTTTAGCAGGCCGCGCAGGGCGGTCCTCAAAGGAAATCGACGCGGGAAGGAAGCGGGATGACCCGCCGGCGCCGCCTTCGCATTGTTCTGCAGCGTCTTCCCGGTAAACTGGGCGGATGGTGACGGCGATAGCGGGGATGGGATGCCCCTTTGCAGCCCGTTGACGTTATCGGACCGGCGAAATTCGCGGTGAAGAATTGAACGACCTTGCGCAACGATGCGCCGTTTTGTCATCCTGAGGTACTCCGAAGGATCTGGACTCGACTGTCAGTCAACCAGATTCTTCGGCGTACCTAAGAATGACAATCAGCGTCATGAGACGAAGCATCATCATGGCACGGTCATGTTAGAAACGGAGATGATCGTGCGTCAGCCTGTGTTGGCAGTTGTCAGCGTGCTGGGAAAAGACCAGAAGGGCGTGGTCGCGCAGTTTGCCACCTACATGGCCGATCGCGGCATCAACATTGAAGACATCGAACAGCGCGTGGTGCGCGGCTTTTTCGTGATGGACATGCTGGTCGACCTCAAGGACCTGGCCTGCGACCTGTCGGAGATTATCACTGGACTGCTGGCGCTGGGGCAGAAGATCGACATGGAGGTGCGCGTCCACCTGCACAGCGAGCGGCGGATGAAAAAGCTGGCCCTGCTGGTGAGCAAAGAGCCGCATTGTCTGCAGCGGTTGGTCGCGGACCTGCAGCAGGGAAAGTTGCATGGGCAGGTGGCCGGCGTCTTCGCGAATCATCCCGACCTGGAACCGATTGCCAGGGCGGCCAATCTGCCGTTCGCCTGGCAGGCGGCCGACACTTCCGACCAGCACTTTCAGTGGCTGGAGAAAAATCTGCGCGAGTGCGGCGCCGATCTGGTGGTGCTGGCCCGCTACATGCGAATCTTGCCGCCGAAGCTGGTGCAGGCATATCCCAGCCGCATCATCAACATTCACCCCTCGCTGCTGCCCTATTTCCCAGGGGCGCAACCCTATAAGCAGGCCTATGAATCGGGCGTGCGCGTGCATGGCTGCACCGCCCATTTCGTCACCGAGCAGCTCGATGAAGGGCCGGTCATTCTGCAGGATGTCTTCCATATCAACGTCGGCGTGGATGCGTTGGACGATGTGAAGGAAAAGGGCCTGGAACTGGAGGCGCAGACGCTTTCCAAAGCGGTGCAGTTGTTCCTGGACGAGGAGCTGGTGGTGGTGGATGGCAAGGTGATTTTCAAGCCCGGCATCAGCCGGTTTCTGCAGTCGGCCAGGCAGGCGTGATGTCATGCTTGAAATTCCCCGCAACAAATTTCGCGCCGCCCCGCAGTATCAGGCGATCCTGCGGCAGATCGGCCTGGATGCCGAGGCCGTCTTCACGCATCCGGCCATTCGCGTCTGGCGGAAGATCACCGAACGGGAAAACTGCACGCTGGACGCCACCCTCGCCGATGGCCGGGCGATTCAGCTGCACATCAAGCGCTACCAGCCGGAGCGCGGCTTCACCACGCCGGCCGACGATGAGGCGCGGGGAATTCAGGCGCTGCAGGTTGAGCGCATTCCCACCGTGCCGCTGGTGGGCTGGGGCAAACTGCTGGATGGCCGATCGTTCGTTATCACCGAGGATCTGACAGATTACGCCCCGGCCGACAAGCTGGTGGCGGGGGGGATGGAATTTGAAAAAATCCTGCTGCCGACCGCCGACCTGGCGGCCAAGCTCCATCGCGTCGGCCTGCACCACCGCGACCTGTACCTCTGCCATTTCTTCGTGAAGCAGCAGGGCGAAACGGTGGAGTTGGCGTTGATCGACGCGGCGCGGGTGCGGCGGCTGCCCGGCTGGCCGATGCGCTCCCGCTGGATCGTCAAAGACCTGGCCCAATTCATCTACAGCACGCAATCGCTGGCGATCACTGAAGATCAGCGGCAGCGCTGGCTGAGCCGCTATGCCGAGCAGCGCGCCCTAAAGTCAACCGAGTCCCTCCGCCGCGCCATCGACAAGAAAGTAAAATGGATTGCCCGGCACGACGCCCGCCTCACCGCCGCCGATCCCACGCGAAATGTCTCAATTCCATCCTGATGTAGGGTCCGCTTCAGCGGACGGAACGATCGCGCCCGCTGAACACGATTGCGCGCCAGGGTGTTTCAAATTCGCGCTATCTCCTGAAAT
>DAIOHQ010000268.1:0-6304 GCA_036744635.1 Tepidisphaeraceae bacterium
TCTTACTGCATCGTTACGCGGCACAGGTCTCGGAGTACCGCGACCTGTGGCACCCAGAAATTTCATACTGACCCATTGCCGTAATTTGGCAATAATGTCGTTTACCAGCAGGTAAGGTTTTCATGACTCCAACCCAACAGTTCCTCGCGAAATCTTCATCCCTCATTGAAAAAGTCGCGGCTCAGGAGGCGCCCATCGGCCGTGCCGCCGATCTGTTTGCCAAGACCATCCTGTCCGGGCGGATGGTGCATTGCTTCGCCTCCGGCCACAGCCGCATCATGGTCGAGGAGATGTGGCCGCGCTACGGCTCGTTTCCCGGATTCAACCCGATCGTCGAGTTGTCGCTGACGTTTCATAATCTTGTCGTGGGCGCCAACGGCCAGCGGCAGGCGATGTTTCTGGAGAACGTCAGCGGGCTGGCGGAGCGCATCCTGCGCAATTTTGATATGTCACCGCAGGACAGCGCGCTGGTGATTTCGTCGAGCGGCTGCAACCTGGTGCCGATTGAGATGGCCGAGGGATTCCGCAAGCGGGGAATTTCCGTCGTCGCCATCATCAGCCAGGCCCATTCCGATGCCAGCGCCAGCAAAGACGCGCGCGGCAGGAAACTGCAGGATTTTGCCGATATCGTGCTCGATACGGGGGCGCCTCCCGGCGATGCGATGGTGAAAATTGAAGGGCTGGACACGCCGGTTTCCCCCGGCTCGACGGTGGGGGGGTGCCTGCTGATCAATTCGATCAAGGCCGAGGTCGCGCTTCGGCTCACGCAGGCCGGTCAGCCGCCCAAGGTGCTCAGCGGCGCGGCCGTCGTGGGCGCAAAGCGCGCCGTCGAGCTATTTGAAGCCGCCTACGACGAGCACGCCCGCCGGCTGGCCAAGTTGTATCAGCATCTTGGGGAGAAGTAACCGCTGCGACATCATCCGATGATTCAACGCACGCTCAACATCGACACCCTGCCTGCCACCGACGTTCTCGTCGTTGGGGCCGGCAGCGCCGGTTGTTGCGCCGCCCTGGCCGCCGCTTCCGGTACCGGCCATAGCGTCGCGCTCGTCGAGCGCTATGGATTTGCCGGCGGCACGTCCACCGCCGTGCTCGACACCTTCTACGGATTCTTCACGCCCGGCCCTGCTCCGCGAAAAGTGGTGGGGGGCTGGCCTGATCGCGTGGTCGATGCCCTCGACGTCACCGGCGACATTTTCCTGCGGCCGAACACCTACGGCGCCGGCACGGGGGTGACCTACAACCCCGAACGGCTCAAATTCGTTTGGGACCAACTGCTGCAGGCGGCCGGGGTGCGGATGCTGTTTCATGCCTTCGTGATCGACGCCGAGACCGATTCCAGCGGCCGCATCACCGCGGCCATTCTTGCCACCAAACGAGGCCTGCTTCGTCAGCCCGCCAGCCGGTTCATCGACGCCTCCGGCGATGCCGACCTGTGCCACTGGGCGGGTATTCCCTACGAGAAGGCCGGCGAATTGGATCCCGCCCAGACGCTGACCACCACCTTCCGCATGTGCAATGTCGATGAAGCCCGCTACAGCCGCGAAGGCGGCAGTCGCATGTTGAATGAGAAGATGAAGCAGGCGGTGGAAACCGGATCGCATCGCCTGCCGCGCAAGAGCGGCAGCGTGCATCCGATGGTGATCGAAAACTGCATCGCCACGGTCGCGGTGCGCATCGCCGATGTGGACGGCACCGATTTTCAGCAGCTCTCTGCCGCGGAAATCGAAGGCCGGCGGCAGGCGTTCGTGTATGAAGATTTTCTGCGCGCCGAGGTCGCCGGCTATGAAAACGCCAGGATCATTGCCCTCGGCACCCAGATCGGCGTGCGCGAAACCCGCCGTGTCTATGGCGAATATCGCCTGACGCGGGACGACTGCCTGAGCGCTGCGCGCTTCGATGACCGTGTGCTGCTGTGCGGCGCGCCGATTGAAGATCACCGCGCCGGCGGGGCCGGCGAGGAGGAAACGGCGTGGGCGTACATCCCCGGCAATCTCACATATGATGTTTCCTACCGAACGCTGGTGCCCAAAGGGCGCGATGAAGTGTGGATTGCAGGACGTTGCCTCAGCGCCACCCACGACGCCCACGCCTCCTGCCGCTCGATGGCGCAGACGATGGCCATGGGCCAGGCCGCGGGGCTTGCGGCGTCGATTTCGCTCCATTCGGATTGCAGCGCACGAAATATCGATGTCGCCCAACTGCAGGCCAGACTCAGTGCCATCGGCGCTCTCCTCGAAATGCCCGAACACATCAGCGACACCGCCGCCCGCGCCTGGCGGAGATGCTAAATGCCCCTGCGCGATTTCGCACTTCCCGCACCAGGCGGATGTCATCCTGAGGTACTCCGAAGGATCTGGGTGTGTTGCAGGATCAGTCCAGATGCTTCGGAGTACCTCAGCATGACAACGGTCGCTTGGATTGCGATCGGTCATTTGGCCCGCTCGCGGGCCGCATCCGCAGAGCCTATGATTGCCGGCATGAGCAGTTACACGCAGAGCATTCAAAACCTGATGGACCAGCTTGCCAGCCTGCCGGGGATTGGCGTGCGCTCGGCCGAACGCATCGCCTTTCACCTCCTCAAGCAAAGGCCTGAAGACGCCCTCAAGCTCGCCGAGGCCATTCGCGATGTGAAGACCCGCATCCGCAATTGTTCGATCTGTTACAACCTCACCGAGGATGATCCGTGTCAGATCTGCGCGGATCCTTCGCGCGATCAGGGTCTGGTTTGTGTGGTCGAACAACCCAAGGACCTGCTGGCGCTGGAATCGGCCGGCCTGTACAACGGCGTCTATCACGTGCTGCTGGGACGCATCGCCCCCCTGGAGGGCGTCGAGCCGGGAGACCTCACCATCGGCCCGCTGATGAAACGGCTGGCCTCGGGCACCGTCCGCGAAGTGATCATGGGAACCAACCCCACCATGGATGGCGATGGCACTGCATTGCACCTTCAGAGTTTGATGGCCCAGTTCCCCAACGTGCAGGTCACTCGCCTCGCCCGCGGCCTGCCGGCCGGCAGCAGCATCGAATTCGCCAACCGCAACATTCTCGCCGACGCCATCAGCGGCCGGCAGAGGATGTAGGGGCAACGCCACATTTCCAGCGCGCAGCGCAGATCAGATCTACGTTGTTGACAGCCAGAATGTGCTGCAACATATGCTCAATGGAGCGCCACTCGCTATCATGCTCGACGTGAAATGTGCACGGTGCGGCGAGACGATGAATGGCGACACGCGTTTCCTGACCGTGCGGCGGTCGTTCCGCCTGCGTCCTAGCACAGTCTGTCCTGCCTGCGCAGAGCGGGATCGACGGCGCCAGAGTCGCGCTGGCCCAATTCTGTGGATGGTGCTGACGCTCGTGAGTGGTGCCGCTGCCGTGTGGCTCCGGCAGCCGTTCTTTGTGAACGCGGCGCTGTTGTGCCTCCTTCTGATCATCAGCGTGGCCGCTCATGAGCTTGGGCACGTAGCAGCCGCGGTGCTGGTGAAACTGCGCGTGATTCTCGTCAGCCTGGGCAGCGGCCGCCGAATCGCCGCTTTCAGGTTTCGAGGTGCGACGCTGGAATTGCGGCTGCTTCCCTTTCAAGGCATCGTACAGGCAGTGCCCTGCAGCATGCAAAATCTTCGCGCTCGCCTGCTGCTTTTCATCGTCGCAGGCCCAGCAACGACCTTGGCGATTCTCCTCGTCGCTTGGTTTGCCATAGGTAAGGCATGGCCGCTGACCAGTGGCTGGTACACGAAGCTTGTGCCTTGGGAGGCATTGTTCCTGGGCAACCTGCTCCTGTTGCTCGAAATATGGCCGCACATGACGCCGACTGTTCTCGGTATGATCCCGAATGATGGTCTCGTCTTGCTGCGCTTGTTGCGAAATCCCAAAGCCGAAATGCAATCGTGGAGTGTGATTGGGACGCTGATCACGGTGCGCCAGTTCCTGCAGGACCGCCGTCTCGATGACGCTGAGCGGGCTCTGGTCGATGCACTGCAACAGATACCCGAGGAGCCGCAGCTGTTGTTGGGGCTCAGCCATGTGGCGATAATGCGTCTGCAGTACGAGAAAGCAGCTGAAATGCTCGTTCGACTCCTCCCGAGGCCGGAGTTGAGCGGTTATCGAGCGATTCTGTTGAACAACCTCGCCTGGTGCAACCTGCAGTTTGGTACGGAGGCCTCGCTGGAGGATGCGGATCGGCTGTCGCGCGAGGCGGTACAGCTCGCACCAAAGGAGCCGTGGGCGAAGGGAACAAGGGGGAGTGTATTGGTAAAGCGGGGACGATTTGATGAAGGCCTGCCCCTCTTGCAGCAAGCATTGGCGGAACATACCGAACCAGACGCGAAGGCTGCGGCTGCTGCATACTTGTCAGTGGCGTTCAAGTACCAAGGACAAACTGCGGCCGCCCAAGCGATGCGGCAAATGGCTCAGGATTTGGATCCTCGACAGGAGATTCTCGCGCGCCTGGACGCAGAAACTTGGCCTGTGGCGACTGGGGCAGAGCCGGCAAGAGTAGCGACATTGTAGAATTTGACGCAACTCCATCACCTCAGCTCCGATCCCCAAGCCGGTGAAATCCCGCTCTCGTACACTTTCTCCACGTACGACGCCACCGGCTTCTTCACCAGCATCTTGGTGGTGTCCATCTTCTGCATCGGCATACCGCACCCACAGCCCACTCCTGTTTGTCGATGTCGGTGATGTCGCAATTGGTGGGGTTGGTGACGTTGGGGCTGCCGGCGTAACTTAAAGGTGATCTCCCAGTCCTGGGCACTGTGGCGCATTGATCCGCCGCCCCTCAAAAGATGTCTCCTCTGTCGCGGGCTGCCGCATCACGATTTCGCTGCTGCAGCGGCTTACAGGATGTTCCCATCATCCCGCCTGCGGCACCGGCACCGGGGGTGACTTGGCGGGCTTGGTGGGCTCTTCCTGCCGCTTGCACGATGCCATGGCCAACATCAGCAAGGCCGCGACTATGACAATTCTCTGCAACATGAGACCTCTTCTCCTATGTACATGCACGGCCTGATCGATCGCGCGGCAACTTGGCGCGACCAGCTTAGCGCACCGGCGTTGCCGGCGCCGGCGCCGGCATCGTGCTCGGCACGGTCGTCGGCATTCCGGCATCGCCGGGGCGCACGCCAACCCGGCCGGTCTGGCCGCTGGCCCCGCCGGTTTCCATCGACCCGCTTGGCGCGGGCGACGGCTTGGCCGAAGGATTCGACTGCCCGGGGTTGATCACCCTGCCGCTCTCGGTGCGCTCCGGCGCAAGCCGCTGCGTGTTCACCGCGGCGGTGTCATCATGGTCCTTCTGGCACCCCGCGGCCAGCGCCAATGATGCCACGGCCAACCACAAAGCTTGCCTGGTATTCATCGTCTCTCCTTTGAGAAGCTACTGTTCATGCAAGGTAACCACCGAGCCGCTCGATTCACCACGTGCAAAATTTCCGTGTTCCCGGCCAGCGCATTGCGGATCAGAGGTTGGAGAGCTTGTCAGGCGTGCAACCTTGCCCATCTTACCGCCGCGACTGCAGGCAATCGCCGCCAATACCCGATCAATGGAATTGTTCGACCCTCGCGATTGCTGGGTATACTGTCGGATAACGTGCTGGCGGACGGCAGTCGGCCGCACCCCCCCGATCAAGGAAATGCCGTGACGATTGAGCAAGATTCAGCCAGCCAGTCCAGCGCAGCGCCGCTGAGCCAATCGCCGCACCCGCCGCGCCGCTGGCTGCCGTGGCTGGCGATTCTCATCACCATCTTCATTTTTGGTTGCACGTTGGCGCTGCTGGGCTATCGCTGGATTCTCACCCGCGAGCCCACCTCTGAGGTGATTCTCAACGGCGGCCCGCAATTCGCCGGCGTAATCGTCACCGTGGACGGCAGTGGGCTGGCCGCGCCGTTCATCACCACACTGGAAGAAAAAAACAGCTTCAGCGCCATCTTTTACCTGGAGGCCGGCTCTTACAAGATGCAACTCAAAAGCCCCAATGGCGTACACATCATCGTGCCTTTCCTCCTCCCGGAGCGCAATGTGGTCAGCTTTAACCTCCCCGAGCGGGCCCCGGAATTGGCTACCACCCAGCCCGCCACCCAGGCCAGCCAGCCGTAGGGAATTCCCGCCGGCATTCATTCCTTTGACCCCGCTGCGTTAATCAGGGAAGATTTATATCGCGGCCCTCGTGGCGGAACGGCAGACGCTACGGACTTAAAATCCGTTGACCGCAAGGTCGTGCGGGTTCGACTCCCGCCGAGGGCAATTTCCGTTAGTGGGTCAGTTTGGGTGCCACAGGTCGGCGTACTCGCAGACCTGTGTCTTACC
>DAIOHQ010000269.1:0-6247 GCA_036744635.1 Tepidisphaeraceae bacterium
AAGACACAGGTCTGCGAGTACGCCGACCTGTGGCACCCAAACTGACCCACTACCCCCGCCACATCTACAACTCCGGGCTCAGCAGCGCCGACATCCCATCCAGCCACTGCTGGCCGAATGGCCTGTGCTTCCACGCCTGGTAGCTGATCTGTTTGGAATGCTGGAGATCCTCTTCAAAAACCTCCGTCTGCCGCGCCGCGAACTTCGCATCCAGCACGTTCAGGTTCGCCTCATCGTTCAGCTTGAACGATCGGGCGTCGAAGTTGGATGAGCCGATCGACACCCACAGGTCATCCACGATCATCACCTTGCAGTGGTACATGGCCGGCTGGTATTCGTAGATTTTCACCCCCGCCTCCAGCAAATCCCCCCAGCGCGCCCGCGAGGCCTGCCGCACCAGCTTCTCGTCGATCTTCTTTCCCGGCACGATGATCTCCACCGCCACCCCGCGCTGTCCCGCTTCCTTCAGCGCCCGGATCGTCAGCGCATCGGGAACGAAATAAGACGCGCAGATGCGCAGATGATGCTTCGCCGCCGAAATGGCCAGCAGGTACATCAGCTCCATCGACTCGCTGCCTCCCTGGGATGAGCTTTGAAACACCTGCGCCACCAGCTCCCCATGCTTCTCCAGCGGCGGAAAATAGTCATCCCCGTGCAGCACCCACCCGTGCGTCTCGATCCAGTTGTCCATGAACGCCGCCTGAAGCTGGCCCACCGCCGGGCCTTCCACCTTGAAATGGGTGTCGCGCCAGTGCTGCGAATCCTGCGCGTGTCCCAGCCACTCATCGGCGATGCCGACCCCGCCGGTGAACCCCACCTTCCCATCCACCACCAGCAGCTTGCGGTGGGTGCGGTTGTTCAGCCTCTTGGCGCTGGACAGGTCATACCAGCGCAGGGGATGATACTTCTCGATCTCCACTCCCGCATCGCGCATCCGCTTGATGTAGCTGTGATCGATCTTGTCGGAGCCGACCGCGTCGAGGATGACGTGGACCTTTACCCCCGCTGACGCCCGCTCGGTCAGCGCGTCGGCGAACTCCCTTCCCACCTCCCCGGACCAGTAGACGAAGGTTTCAAACGTGATCGTCTTCTGCGCCGAGTGAATGGCCTCCAACATGGCCGGAAAGATCTGATCGCCGTTGAGCAGCACCGCCACCGAATTTCCCTCAACCAGCGGCGGGCCGAGCAGCGTCCCCATCGTGCGGCGAAACTGCGGATCGTCCACCCCATATAGCGGCTGCAGGCTATACCGATACCGATTGTGCGGAAAACACCCGCTCCCCAGCGTCAGGATCAATCCAAGGCAGACCAGCCGACAAAGCAGGCGCAATCGCATTTTCGCTTCTCCTCCGGCGAGCGAACCCAAGTATACCCGCCGCCAATTGCACTGGGGAATGCGCAATCGTCCTCCCTTTACACCCATCCCCAAGCGAATAGACTTCCGTCTGATTCTGACTTCTGACTTCTACTCCTAACTTCTACCAAGGACCCCCCATGAGCCTCACCATTCAGTTCATTCAAGGCCGCCAGATTCTCGATTCCCGCGGCAATCCCACCGTCGAAGTGGACGTCGTCCTCGAAGATGGCACCCTCGGCCGGGCCGCCGTTCCCTCCGGCGCCAGCACCGGCGAGCACGAGGCCGTCGAGCTCCGCGACAACGACAAAAAACTCTACCTCGGCAAAGGCGTCTCCAAGGCCGTCGAAAACATCAACACCAAGATCGCCCCCGAGCTGATCGGCCTCGACCCGCGCGACCAGGTCTCCATCGACCAGCTCATGATCGAGCTCGATGGCACTCCCAACAAAGGCAAGCTCGGCGCCAATGCCATCCTCGGCGTCTCGATGGCCGTCGCCAAGGCCGCGGCCGAAGCCTCCGGCCTGCCGCTCTACCGCTATCTCGGCGGCACCAGCGCCCTGACGCTTCCCGTGCCGATGATGAACATCCTCAACGGCGGCAAGCACGCCGACAACAACGTAGACTTCCAGGAATTCATGATCCAGCCCTGGGGCTTCGACAACTTCTCCGATGCCCTCCGCGCCGGCGTCGAGATCTATCACGCCCTCAAGAAAGTCCTGCACAAAAACAAGATGAGCACCGCCGTCGGCGATGAAGGCGGCTTCGCACCCGACCTTAAGGACAATGAGGACGCCCTGAAGGTGATCGGCGAGGCCGTCGAAGCGGCCGGCTACAAGTTCGGCAAGCAGGTCTTCGTCGCCCTCGACCCCGCCGCATCCGAGCTGTGGGACAACGAGAAAAAGGGCTACAAGTTCTTCAAGAGCAAGCCTGACAAGATTCTGAAAAGCGAGGAGATGGTCGACTACTGGACCAAATGGGCCGAAAAATATCCCATCCGCTCGCTGGAAGATGGCCTGGCCGAGAACGACTGGGATGGCTGGAAGCTACTCACCGAGCGCCTCGGCGACAAGATTCAGCTCGTCGGTGATGACCTGTTCGTCACCAACGTGAAGTTCCTGGGAAAGGGCATCAAGAGCAAAACCGCCAACTCGATCCTGGTGAAGGTGAACCAGATCGGCACGCTCAGTGAAACCTTTGCCGCAGTCAACATGGCCATGCGCAACGGCTACAGTGCCGTCCTCTCCCACCGCTCCGGCGAGACCGAGGATTCCACCATCGCCGACATCGCCGTGGCCACCAACTGCGGCCAGATCAAAACCGGCGCCCCCGCCCGCAGCGACCGCGTCGCCAAGTACAACCAGCTCCTGAGAATAGAAGAGCAGCTCGGCGACCGCGCCGAATTCGGCGGCAAGCTGTGGAATAAGTAACCATCGTCGTAGGGGCGGGGTCTCCCCGCCCACTGCGATTGTCGCAATCCCACGAGGGCGGGGAGACCCCGCCCCTACGGGAGAGGCGCGGTCGCGCGATCGATGGGCGCCGACTGCCCACCGCCAACTGCCGACTATTCTCCCACGTCCGATAAAAGTTGAACCTTCATCTGCGTTTACGCCGAAAACAGAACAAGCGGCAGGAGGCCGGCGGAAGGTGCAGGTGAAGCCATGGATGGCGAAAATCAAAACGACGCCGACATTCCCACCCCGTGGGACACCATCGTGGACGATGACCCGATCCGGGTTCAGCCCGACCTCGACGCCTTCGCGCGCCTGCAGGAGGAGATCCTCATGGACGATTCCGCCCACGAGGAGCCGTTTCTGCCGGCCGAGACGATAATCGATCCGCCGCCGATGCCGCCGTCCGCCCAGTGCGCGGAAGATGCGATCGTTGCCGATGCCGCAGCCATCGTCGCACCTGCGCCCGTCGAGCAACCAATCGCTGAAAACGCCACCGAAGTGGAACTGGCCCAGTCGCAGCCGTCCGATATTTCCGCTCCCGAAAATATTCCCTCGCTGCTCACCTTCGACCCCACCCATTTGCTGCCGCCGGCCGAGCTGATGGCGGCCATCGCGGTCGAACCTGCCGATGAATCCGAAATTCGCGCCAGTGCCAAAATCGGCGAAGACCTGCCGCTGCTCAGCGAGCCATCGCAATCCAAGCCGCTGGTGCCGGCCGCGGAGTTGAATGAGATGGCCGTCGATCACGAATCCGAAGAACGCAGCGCCGCCGCGAAGATCGACGCGGGCGAGGTGGAGGCGGATTTCGATTCCGATCCTGCCGAAGCCGGCGCCGTCCCAGCGGTCATCTTGGAATATGCCGCCTTGGAACATGTCGCCGACGACTTCGACGAGCCGATCGACCCCGAGCCTCTGCCCGCCCGCACGGCCCGCAGCGGCGCGTGGACCATTCCGCTGCTGTGCGCCGGCCTGGCGCTGATCGCGGCCTGCATGATCATTCCGCAGACCGAGGCCAACCGCCAGATCGTCTACGAGCGCGAAAAGCTCAGGGCGGATCTCGAACACTTGCAGAAGCAGGTGAGCGTCAACGCCGAGTTCCTGAAGAAGGTCGAGGATGACTCGACCATCGCCGAGCGCCTCGCCCAGCGGCAGATGAAGTTCATCCGCCAGGGCACCAGCATTCTCGAGCTGACCGATGAGCAGGCCGACAAGGATCTGTCGCCGTTCATCCTCACCAACGTTCCTCCGCCCGAGCCGCTGGGGGCCTATCGCCCGCACGGAGGTCATTTCGCCGCCCTCTGCTCCCAGCCGCGCTCGCAACTCTACATCATCGGCGCCGGCCTGATGCTGCTGGCCATCGGCCTGGTCCTCGGCGAGGCGCCGGAGGCGACGTAGCCCGACCTGAGAACCGACTGCCAACCCAACGAAGTCACCTCGCACCAATGATCTTGTAAAGTGGGCGTACTCGCCCACCGTGAGGCGCCCGAAGCGGTGGGCGAGTACGCCCACCCTACAAGAATCCGCGCAGATTCTTCGGCGTACCTCAGAATGACAACCACTCCAACACATGGCGCAGAATCGCGCGCCGTCGTTTACTATCCCGTCCATGCCTCGCGCACTTGCCATTGAGACCTCCGGCCAGATCGGGTCGATCGCATTGGCCGACGGCGGGCGGGTCATCGCGGCGGAGACCTTTCCGCACGGCCTGCGGCACGCGGCGGAGATCATCCCGCTTATCGAACGCCAACTGCGCGCCCACGGTCTCACGGTTGCGGATCTTGAACACCTGTACGTCTCGGCCGGGCCGGGGTCGTTCACCGGCCTGCGGATCGGCATCACCGTCGCCAAGACGCTCGCTTTCGCCACCGGAATCAAGATCGTCGCGGTGCCGACGGTGCGTGTGCTCGCTTTGAACGCGCCGGCCGAGGCGCGGCACCTGATCATCGTGCTCGACGCCAAGCGCGAGCAGATCTTCACCGCCCGTTTTGAGCGCGCCGACGGCGACTGGATCGAGCGCGAGCCGGCCCATCTGGACAGTCTGGCCGCAATGATCGGTCGCTCCCCGCGGCCGGTGCATCTGCTGGGGGAGGGGATCAAGTTCCACGAGAAGTTCATTCCCCAAAGCGGCGACGTGATCGTCACCGCGCCCGGGCTGTGGCAGGCGCGGGCGGAGGCGGTCGTCGCCCTGGGGACGATCCTGGCGGCCGAAGAAAAATTTGCCGACCCCTTCACCCTTACCCCCCTGTACATTCGCCGTCCCGAGGCGGAAGAAAAATTTGAGCAGCACCGATCTTCCCAATCCCCGTGAATGATCTTTTTCCTTGGCTGCGATCCAACCAGCCGCGTTGTCATTCTGAGGTACTCCGAAGAATCTGGATGGAACGGCGGTCGAGGCCAGATCCTTCGGGGTACCTCAGGATGACAGTAGCGCATCCCAGCTACAACTTCGGGCGCGGCGGAGTTTTTACTGCTTCCGGCTCTGGCGCGGGGCCGACCACCTGGTCCTGGATGCGCTCGAAAATGGCGTCGATGGCTTTGCGCTGATAGACGAAATCGTCGAGCGTAATCTTGCGGCGGCCGGTGGAATTGGGCAGCTCGTATTCGAGCACCGCGATGCCTTTGCGGTCCCAGCGCGACTTGTCGATCTGGCGGATCTGCTCGAGCTCGACGGGCGGGTGGCCGGGAACGCTGAGGGTTTGGCCGGACAGGCGATATTCGCCGCGCGACTTGTAGAGGGTCACGATCAGGTAGGCGATGCCCGCGACGGGAAGGATGCTGGCGAGGAATTTCTGAAACCAGATGTCGGTGCCGGTCTTGGGGGTGCCGAGTTCATCTTCGCGCTTCTGCAGTTCGGAGGCCTGCTTGAGCAGGTCCTCGGATGGCGTCTTCCTGGCGTCGCGCAGGGCCTGCACCTGTTTGTCGACGATGGCGCGCTCGCGTTTGACCTCGTCGATTTTTGAGTTGCGGGTTGGCCAGCCTTTCCAGCCGTCGTAGCCGAACCAAGCGGCCATGCCGACCATCACCAGCACGATGACGAAGCGCTTTATGCGATAGTCGCGGTCGTAGCGGGCAACGATGTCGGCGGCCGCGCCCGGGACGGAGGTTGTGTTGGTCTGGGTCATGGTTTGTGTTCCTCCAGCGCCTGCTCGGCCTGATGGAGCGCCGCGGCAAGGCCGAGCAGAGCATCGCGGCCTTCCTGCAGTCGTTGCGCATCCATCCCCGGCCACGCTCGCGCCAAGTCCTGCTGGTGTGCGGCGAGATCCTTCAGCAGCGCCCGCAGTCGGGCGCGGGTTTGCTCGATGGTCTGCAATTCGTTCAGTTGCTCCGCCATGCGCGCGATTGTAGCGGGAGTGGCGCAAACGAAAAGAGCGGCGGAGATATGGCCGGATTCGGGCAAGTGAGTACACCTGCCGCTCATCCAGCCATGACAGACAAGAAT
>DAIOHQ010000270.1:0-6208 GCA_036744635.1 Tepidisphaeraceae bacterium
CGCGTACGTGGGAGAGGGGACTGAAGTGTGATCGCCAAAAATGAGCGTTACACCCGCTGGTTGCTTAATCCGAGCGGGTTACTCTTGTTACCTGGCCGTTTTCCAGGGTGGCGCGGCAGCGCAGGCGGGCATTGCCGATTCGGGGAGGCTGGGGCGGCGTCGCTTTTTCATCGTAGACCAGGTGGCAATCCATCCATTTTGGGATGTCGATGCCTTCGCCGTACCATTCCAATAGCTGGCCATCGTTGCGGGAGACACACTGGTAATCGCGGAAGGTGAGAATGGCCTCGGCGCGGGTCATGCCTTCCAGGAGGGCGCGTTTGCGGATCGAGTCCAGGGTTTTGGGCTCGACGTGGTTGTGCAGGGCGTACCAGTCGATGTTGTCCGCGCCGATGACAATGAAGCTGTAATAGTGGAACTCCTGGGGCGGCGGTGGGTGGGGCTTTTCGCCGAGGCGGGGGTGATACTCGGGCTGGACCTTCCGGGAATGGGTTCCCCGCTGCAGGATCACGAAGCCGACATCCTTGACGGTGGCGGTGATCCAGTCGTCGCCGGATTTACTCTTTGGATCGAGCTTTTGGATGGGGCCGATCAGGGCGCTGGCCTTGTCGGCGGTGAGGTAGGGGAAGAGATAGCCGATCTTGCAGATGCGGCCGTGGGCAAGAGAGAACACCGCGAGATCGGCGCCGCCAACTCCACGGGTGATGAAATCGAAATCGGAGATGTCGACTTTGTGTTCCTTGAGCTGGGAGCGCCATTTTCGGACGGCGTCGACTTCGGCGTCGAGGGAGTAGATTTTGCCGGTGGAAAATTCCTCAGGGAGGGAACCGAGGGCCTGGTTGACCCAGGGGAGC
This sequence comes from Tepidisphaeraceae bacterium, assembly GCA_036744635.1. Classification (GTDB taxonomy): domain Bacteria; phylum Planctomycetota; class Phycisphaerae; order Tepidisphaerales; family Tepidisphaeraceae; genus DAIOHQ01. The sequence goes on from DAIOHQ010000270.1 coordinate 855, forward strand.
TTGATGTCGAGCTTGCGCTTGCCGGCCGGGAGATAGTCGGCGCCGTCGGCGGATTTACGGGTTTCGGCGCCGGCAACCCAGGCCGGCGCCAGCAGCAACATCAGCAGAATGATTCGCGGCATGGGTGTCTCCTTCGACGGGGCTTGTGCGGGGGAATCATACCATGGTCGGCCGCGGGGCGGCATCAGGGGGTGCGTGAGACTTGAGGGGGCACGAGGAAATATGGCTGGATTCGGGCAGGTGAGTACACCTGCCACTCATCCAGCCATGGCGGACAGGAATGATCTGCCCCACCAGGATTGAGTACACCTGCCACTCATCCAGGCTGGCAGACAGGAATGTCTGCCCCACCAGAATTGAGTACACCTGCCGCTCATCGGCTCTCTTTACCGCGTCTGGTTCCATTTATAGGGAGCGGGCTCGAATTTTTTGAAGGAGCGGGCGCCGGGGTTGGCGGCGAGATATTTGGCTCCGGCGGATTGGATGGCCTTGAGATAGGCGTCGTATTCGGGGACATCGCGGATGCGGCCGAAGCCCTGGACGCCGATGACGGCGAACCAGTCGCCGCGGAAGGGGGATTTTTCGACGGTGCAGAGCACGCCGTATTTGTTGAGCGCATCGCGGGCCTCGGTGGCGCTTTTTTCTTCCGGGTAGCTCTGCACGATCACGTAGTTCTGGCCGATGATGCGGCGGACGTCGGTGGTGATGAAGGTGGTGGGCGGCTGGACGTCGTTCCAGGTGTGGGTGGCCTCGCCGCGATGGTCGGCGGAGGCGTCGGGATGGGTGAGGTTGGAGGCCAGCGACGGCTTGGAGAGGTCGAGCACTTCCGGGTGCTTTTTGCCGGCGCGGAGTTCTTCGGTGGTGTGTTCGGCCAGCAGGCGCTGCGGACCGCGGTTGAGCTGGCGGCCGGTGACGTAGGCGATGGCGACGATCACCAGCACGGCGAAGGCAGCGACGATGGCGTGGGTGTAGCTGAGGCGGAAGGCGATTTCGTGGCGTTCGGGGTCGACGGTGAGGCGTTCGTGGGGCGAGGACGCCGGCCAGGCGGAAACCAGGTGCGTGCCCGTTTCTGTTCCGTGTGGCGAGGACGCCGGGCGGGGCGGGTCGATGGATGCCGGCGGCGCGACGTGGGCCGAGGCCGGCGCGGATGCGGGCGCGGGGATTTCGCGCATGAGTGGCTCGGGCTTGCGCAGTGCGTTCCAGGGGAACCAGCGGCCCAAGCCGCGGTCGGGGCGGCGGAGTACCGGCGGCAGCAGGCCTTTGGTGCGGTCGAAGCGCTTGTCTCGATGGATTACTTCAAACAGCGCGGCGGCGTGTTTCCCTTTGGCCATCCGTGACCTCATTGGTAAAGCCGTGATTATGGGACGGGCAATTTCACACGGCAGCAGATCGCCGGGATTCTCCGAATCGCCGGCCACACACTGGTTTTCCGCGCTGGTTTGCCCGTTTCAGCCCGATGACTACTGGGGCACAGGATACGTTTTATCTGAACTGCGGTCAAGCCGAGAGGCAACGCGGGGAAAGATATTGTAGGTCCAAGTGTGTGCAGCGGAATGGAACTATGCAGCGGCCGGTGATGAATCCTGAAATGCTGGAGGAGAGTGAGGCGGAGGTGGTGCGGCCGCGCTTTTCGGGAATGCGTGCGCTGGCGGCGGCGATCGGGCGGCTGTTGATGGTGGATGTATTGCCATCGCACCGGCCCTGTCCGCGGCAGGATGGGTCGCTGGCAGCGTGGCTGGCGCGGCGGATTCTGCGGCGGCTGGCGTTTGTGCCGCTGATATTGGCGCTGCTGGTGAGCGCGATGTGTTATATCGGCTCGCACCCGCCGGCGCTGCCGGCCGATGCCGATCCCACTTCGGTGGGCGTGTATTACGATCCGGTGACGTTTTTGAGCGGCGATGGGACGCGGCTGGAGGGATGGATCGTGCCGGTGCTCGACGCCAGGAAAGTGGTCGAGCAGAAGGAGGCGGCGCTGGCGCGAAAAGAGCCGGCGGTGGTGTTGGTACACGACTTCGGTCGGTCGCGCCAGCAGATGCTGCCGCTGATTCGGCCGCTGCACGATGCGGGGTTTGTGGTGCTGGCAATCAATCTGCGCGGCAGCGGCGCCAGCGACATCGCGTGTCAGACCTTTGGCTTGAAAGAGGCCAGCGATGTGGAAGCCGCCGTTGAGTTGCTCCGCCGCCGGACGTACATCGATCCGGGGCGCGTCGGGGTGATCGGGATCGGCACGGGGGCCAACGCGGCGCTGATCGCGGCGCAGCGCGATCCGAACGTCGCGGCGGTGGTGTTGCAGGATCCGATCACGCAGTCGGCGGAGGCGCTCGATCATCACCTGGGGGCTACGCAGCCTTGGCTGCGCTGGCTGGACCCGCTGTGCAAATGCAGCTTTGAGATATCGTGCGGCGTGGATTTGGATGAACTGAACATCAGCCGATACCACCCGATGATGATAATCCGGCCGGTGCTCTTGATGGATACGCAGATGAACTCTGCCCGGGTGTTCAACCGGCGGGGGCAGGCAATGGTGTGCGATTTCCTGACGCTGCATTTGAAGCCGTGGGATGTGGCGGCGGCACAGTAGTCAAGCCACCCTCCAGCCAGCTTGGCGATTCGATTGCCGTGTGAGAATGCTGAGCCGCCTGGCACGGGTTGGAAACCCGTGCTACGAAGAAAGAGCGCTGCGCTTCTTGCGCATGGGCTGGGTAGCCCATGCCACTTTTCAGATCGTCCCACTTGCAGCCGGCGTAGTTAGACGGCCATCGACATCAGAAACCGCTCGACGTTGGTGGCGGCTTCGCCGACGCCGCTTTTGCTTTGCAGGTCAACCTCGGCGAGCAGGTCGAGGGCGCGGGCGACGCCTTGCGTGCCGAGCGCCTGGGCGGTCTCCATGAAGGGTTGTTGGATCTCGCGCGGCCAGAGGCGCAGGGTCTGGCAGATGCTGAACTGGTTCATCCCCTGCTGTTTCAAGGCGAGCGCCTTGCGGACGTTTTCCAGCCACATCGCCAGCCAGGTGACCGCGCGGAATTCGCTGGAGGGGTCCATCTGCACAAGTTGCCGCCAGCGCCGCAGGGCCTCGGCCGGGCGGCCGGCGGCAAGCTCATTGGTCATGTGCCACATTTCCTGCTCGCGCTGGAAGGCGACGTTGGTGGCGATGGCCTGTTCGTCGATTTTGCCGTTTGACGCCTGCAGCGCCAGCTTGGCCAGCTCGTTGTCCAGCCGGCCGAGGTCGGCGCCGATCATGTCGACGAGCATGTGCGCCGCCGGCGGCACGATGGTTACGCCGTGGGCTGATTTGGCGCGGCCCATCACCCACGTCGCCAAATCTTTGGGCGGCTCGCACTTGGCGATCTCGCCGGTCTTGGCGATCAGCTTGTAGACGCGCTGGTTGGCCGGCAGGGATGGCAGGCGGAGCACGAGGGGGGCGCTGTTGGAAGGCTGGGCGAGATAATTTTCGAGCTGCTCGCGGAAGCGGGTGATGAAGAGGTCAGCGCTGGTGACGACGACGATCTTTCCGCCGCCGAACATCGCGTAGCTGCGCAGCTCATCGAGCACTTCGGCCAGCTCGGCGCGTTCGCCGTCGACATCCACGCGCTGGGCGTCGCCGGCCAGGGCCTGAATCTCGGCCAGCTTCTGCAACTGCAGGAAAGAATCTTCGCCGATCAGGGCATATACCGGTTTTGGTTGCGGCTTGGCCATAGGCCGAACATGATACGCACGGGGCGTGATGCCGCCAGATGGCGCGCTGGGAAACACGGGTGTGTGACGTTTCAGCGGGCTTGAGAAGATATGGCTGGATTCGGACAGGTGAGTACACCTGCCGCTCATCGGGCCATGACAGACAGGAATGTCTGCCCCACCAGGATTGAGCACACCTGCCGCTCATCGGGCCATGACAGACAAGAATGTCTGCCCCACCAGGATTGAGTACACCTGCCGCTCATCGGGCCATGGCAGACAGGAATGTCTGCCCCACCAAACGCGCCCGTGAAACACACAAAGCCGGTCCCTCCGAACCGGCCTTGCGCTCCTCTGTCCCTCAGATTGTGGATCAGGCTTCGACCAGCATCGCATCGCGCAGCTTGGCGAGGGATTCATGTTCGATCTGGCGGACGCGCTCGCGGGTCAGGCCGATGCGGGCGCCGATCTCCTTGAGCGTCATCGGATCGTCGCCTTCCAGGCCGTAGCGGAGCTTGAGAATCTTGGCCGCGCGCTCGTCGATCTCATCGAGCAACCCTTCGAGCTGTTTCAGCTCGTCATTATCGCACACGATCATATCGGGCGAAGGATTGTGCGTGTCGGCCACCAGCTCGTTGATCGTCAGCTCGCCGTCGGCCGAGCCGGATTGGGTGGGCGAGTTGTACGCCTTCACCGCCTTGCGGATGATGCGCAGCTTCTTGGGCGACATCTTCATGTGCTCGGAAAGCTCTTCGATGCTGGGCAGCCGGCCGAGCACATCCTCGAGCTCGCGCATCGCCTGGCGGAACTTGCTCATCATCTCGACCATGTAGGCGGGGATGTGGATGGGCTGAACGCTGTTGATCAGCGCCCGCTTGATCGCCTGCTTGATCCACCAGGAAGCGTAGGTGGAGAAGCGGCAGCCGTTTTCGGGATCGAATCCCTCGACCGCCTTGAGCAGGCCGATGTTGCCCTCTTCGATCAGGTCGGGGAGCGTCAGGCCGCGGCCGACGTAGTTTTTCGCGATGTTGACGACCAGGCGGAGATTGCTGCGCACCATGTGCTCGCGGGCGGCGGGATCGTTGTCGTTGATGATCCGGCGGGCGAGCTCCTTCTCCTGATCGCCGTTGAGCAGCGGAGATCCGTTGATCTGCTTGAGGTACAGTTGCAGGCCCGATTGGACAGCGACGCTGGACATAGGCGTTCTTCGTGAAGAGAAGCAGATAGGCCGCAGTAATACAGTCACGGCCCATCACAAGTTCGGTCGGGATGAAGCGCCCATGATCTACGGCATCTGGCCGATGGGCGGCCCTACCACAATTTGTATCGGCTTCGCCACAGGCTCACTTTGCGCGTGAAGAGCAGATTCAGAAATGGCATACGGCGAGGAACACGATGATTATTTCCAAGGGTTTGCCTTGGGGCAATCAGGGAAATGCACAGCAGCGGCCATCAGGCGCTGATTTGGAAGCAGCGGTGACGGATATGCGGCCTGTTCCGGCAACACATGCAGCGTCATCGAAGAGCACAAAGAGATTGGACAAAGTGCTCAAGAATGCGAAGCACCGCAGCGGAATCGACGCAGCTTGCCTGATCGTTACAGACGCACTATTGCCGCAGAAAAGGGTAGTGGGTCAGTTTGGGTGCCACAGGTCGGCGTACTCGCAGACCTGTGTCTT
>DAIOHQ010000271.1:0-6189 GCA_036744635.1 Tepidisphaeraceae bacterium
CACAGGCCTTGGCTGCCGTCACTTGAGTGCTGCCCGGATTATTGGGCGCACCCGATTCGGGTTCTCTCCATTTCAATCGTATTGGAGGTGATTTTTCGCCCCGTTTGGCTGGTTTCCATCGGGGCAAATCTTATGGATCAAGCGGCGCCTACGCAATAGCAATCGGCCGGAATCACCTTGATACTGGATGATACTACGCAATTTCCGATGGCACAAATCGCTGTTGTCGCATGATTGAAACGCATCAAGCCTCGGTTTCGGGGGGGGTCCGGGGTGGACTCTCCACCGATTTCTTGCGTCTCTTGTTGCACCGAGGATTCACGGTCACGATTGGGGGATGCCGATAATGATTTCGGACCCTCAGCAGGTGACCATGGCCGAGCATGTCGAGCATTGTCCGTTTTTGAATCGCGCGGATGGGCGCTGCGGCGAGCACTTCGGGCTGGAGAGCCTGGATCATGCCTTTCGCTACTGCTTTGACCGCTACAAGGCGTGCCCGGTCTATCTGGAATTGCTTTTGGAGCGGCGGGTGAAGCGGGTGGCGGAGGCTTCTTTGCGGCCGGCCGGCGGGGTTGGGGTGCTGGTTGGGAGGAAGGGCAATGATGGCGGCGACCAAATCATCCCGCTCACGATTGCGCGAAGGCGCTTCGATGTCACCGATCGACACCCGCAGCGGGGATCCGATCGTGCGGGCGTTTCTGCTGCACTTGGCGTCTGAACGCGGGCTGGCGGACAATTCCATTCATGCCTATCGCCGGGACCTGGAAGATATCGAAGATTTTTTCGCGCCCCGGCAGCTTACGCTGACGACGGCGGGGGCGGATGACTATCGCGCGTATCTGCAGAACCAGTCGCGGGTGGAAAAGTCGACGCGGACGGTGGCGCGGCGGCTGGCGGCGATTCGCGTGTTCTTGCGGTTTGTAACGGCGCAGGGTCGGGACAGCAGCGGGATATTGCAGCAGCTTGAGCGGCCCAAGCCGGAAAGCAGCCTGCCGAAGATTCTGAGCCGGGGGCAGGTGAATCAGCTTATCGCGGCGCCGAATCCCAAGTCCATCTTATTTTCGCGCGATGTGGCGATTTTGGAATTGCTGTACGCCAGCGGATTGCGGGCGTCGGAATTGTGCGACCTGAAGGTGCGGGATGTGAACCTGCAGGTGAACTGCGTGCGCGTGCTGGGGAAGGGGATGAAGGAGCGGATCGTGCCGCTGGGGAAGGCGGCGCGGGAGGCGATCGAGCGGTATATCGGCGAATGCCGGCCGGTGCTGGAGAGGGGGCCGAGCGAGCGCCTGTTTCTGTCGCGCACCGGTCGGCCGATGGAGCGGATCGGGCTGTGGATGCTGGTGGAGAAATATGGGCGCTCGAGCGGGCTGTTGAAGAGCGTGTCGCCGCACACGTTGCGGCATTGCTTCGCCAGCCATCTGCTGGGAGGCGGGGCGGATCTGCGGATCGTGCAGGAACTATTGGGGCACAGCGACATCAGCACGACGCAGATTTATACGCACGTGGATCAGGATCGGCTGAAGAGCGTGCATAAGCGGTTTCATCCGAGGGGGTAGGGGAGGGAAGTCAGAAGTTAGAAGCTGGAAGTCAGAAGCAAGAAGTTGTCAGCGATTCCTTCTGACTTCTAGCTTCTGACTTCTTAGCTTCTATTTCCCTACGCTGCGTGCGCTGGCGACTCCGGGAGGCGCTGGCATTGCAGGCACATGGCCACGAAAATGTGGCGGAGGCGGTCGTCGCTGAGGGTTTCCAGGAATTCGGGGGTGAAATCGACGGGGAAGCTGGCGCGGTAGGTGCGGAACTGCTCGATGAGCATGGCCCGGTCGAGGGCGGCCACGAGGCAGATCAATTCTTCAACCTGGTGAGACTGCAACATCACTCAACTCCTCTCACCTCTTAGACGTCCGGATGTGATGGACGTTAGGCCAGGATTTGCTTCGATCAGAGGAACAGATCGATCAGCGATCCTTTGTTGATGATATCGGTGCGATGGATGAGCAACTTTACGATCGGGCGCGGGGGAATTGGCGTATTCCAGATGGGCTGTTTCCAGGGCGGCAGAATAGCGTTTGGATGTTTGCAGCGGGTGACGGGATCGGGCGCGGGCTCCGATGGAATCGGGCACGGTTGGCAAGATGGCGGGGGACACGCGGGCAGGGCGCGAAGGATGGAGCGGGGGTCGAGCTTTGGTTGGGGATGGATGTGGCGGCGCGGCTCGATGATCGGCTCGGGATGGAAGTGTTGACGTGGCTCGATTGTGGGCTGGGGGGCGATGTCGCGGCGAACGCCGGAAGCAATGTCGGCGGTGCGGATGGCCCCGCGCAGCAGGCGCACAAGCTGCAGGTCCAGCGTGGCGGTGATGAGGTTGACGCGGGCTTCGAGGCTCACGCGCGATCAGAAGCAAATCAGGATGCTGGGCGGGCGCCGGCGCCGGAGGGGAGGGGCAGAAAGTGCCGGAAACAGCGGGAAAATCTATTATGTGCGATTTAATGGGACGGCCGTCAAATGGTTCCGATTATGCCGGATGATGCGCCGGGGCAACGCGGATGCGACGGCTTCGTTTACATGGCACATCACACAACTTTATCGGACGCCTTCATAATCTGCCGCATCCCACTGGTGCGCGGAGCGCAGCCTACACCTGTCGGTTCATTCGGTGCGGCAGGCGACAGGCAGGAATGCCTGTCAAACGGCAGACAAGAATGTCTGCCCCACCAAGGGAGACCGATCCGTGGCAGTCAGGAATGTCTGCCCCACCGAAGAGGATTTTTTGAAACAGTTCCTAAGATGGTTTTATGCGAACGGATGAGTTGGATTTTGAGTTGCCGGGGGAGTTGGTTGCGCAGGCGCCGGCGGAGCGGCGGGCGGATTCGCGGCTGCTGCATTATCGGCGGACGGATCGGTCGATTGTGCATCGGACATTCTCGGACCTGCCGGGGTTGTTGCGGGCGGGGGATCTGCTGGTGTTCAATGATGCGCGGGTGGTGCCGGCGCGGTTTGTGTTGCGGAAAAGCAGCGGGGGACGGGTGGAGGGGCTTTTTCTGGGGGAAATTCGGCCGGGGGTGTGGGATGTGCTGCTGAAGAATCTCGGCAATCCGTGCGCCAACGCGGTATTGCGCTTCGAGGCGGATGCGAGGGTGCAGGCGCGGGTGATTGGTTCGGGCGAGGGCGGGCGGCATCGGCTGGGTGTGTCGGCCGAGGAGCCGGCGCTGGTATTTCTGGGGCGAATCGGGCGGATGCCGCTGCCGCCTTACATCAGGCGCGGGAAGGAATCGGATGAGCGGGATGGGCTGGACCGGGAGCGGTACCAGACGGTGTATGCGCGCGAAGAGGGGGCGGTGGCGGCGCCGACGGCGGGATTGCATTTCAGCGAGGAGATGCTGGGAGAGCTGGAGGCGAAGGGGGTCGAGCGCACGTTTGTGACGTTGCACGTGGGGCTGGGGACGTTTCGGCCGGTGGTGGCGGAGACGCTGGAGGGACATGCCATGCACGTGGAGTCGTATGCGATCGGGCAGCAGGCGGCCGATGCCCTCAACCGAGCGAAGGGAGAGGGGCGGCGGATGATCGCGGTGGGGACGACGGCGGCGCGGGTGCTGGAAAGTCAGCCGGCGGAGGCGGCGTTTGTGGCGAAGGCCGGGGGGACGGGGATTTTTATTTATCCGCCCTATGCGTGGAAGCATGTGGGGGCGCTGATCACGAATTTTCATCTGCCGCGTAGCACGCTGATCGCGCTGGTGGCGGCGATGGTCGGGCTGGAAGAGCAGAAGCGGATATATCAGGAGGCGATTGAGCAGCGCTATCGGTTTTTCAGTTATGGGGATGCGATGTTTGTGGAGTGAATGCGGAAACGTGAAACATGAAGAGGCTCGTTAGCCGCTCTTCATGTTTCACGTTTCACGTTTCTATCGCTAACGCATTGGACGACAGACATCGAAGAGGGTTTTGGATTCGCGGAGCAGCTTTTCCGCAGTGGCGAAATCCAGCATGGTGGCGGCGTCGCTCTTGGCCTGGCTGGGATTAGGGTGGCACTCGAGGAAGAGTCCATCGACGCCGGCGGCGATGGCGGCGCGGGCGAGGAGGGGGGAGTATTGCGGGTTGCCGCCGGAGGCGCTGCCGAGGCCGGCGGGCTGCTGGGTGGAGTGGGTGACGTCGAAGACGACGGGGACGTTGAATGCCTTCATCACTTCCAGGCCGGTGAAATCGTTCACCAGGCGGTTATAGCCGAAGAAGGTGCCGCGCTCGGTGAGGAGGATGGGAGCGGCGGGGTTTTGCGCGGTGGGAGGCGGCTGGGATGAGCGGACTTTTTCGATAGCGTTGGCCATCTCCTGCGGCGACATGAACTGACCTTTTTTGATGTTCACCGCCCGTCCGCTGCGCCCGCAGGCCTGCAGCAAATCGGTCTGCCGGGCGAGGAAGGCCGGCACCTGGAGGATATCGACGACTTGGGCGACGCGCCCAACTTGCTCGGGTTCGTGTACATCGGTGAGCACGGGGACGCCGATGATGGATTGGATGTGGGCGAGGATTTTCAGACCTTCGGCGAGGCCGGGGCCGCGAAAGCTGGCATTGGCGGAGCGGTTGGCCTTGTCGAAGGAGGCTTTGAAGATGTAGGTGATGTTCAGTTCATCGCAGAGCGGCTTGAGGAAGCGGGCGACCTGCAGGCAGAGGGATTCGGATTCGATCACGCAGGTGCCGGCGATGAGAAAGAGGCGGTTGGGGGGAAATGTCAGCATCATTTCACTCAAGATTCGGGCTTGCGCAGCACGGGCGTCTCGCCCGTGTTCAACCGCCATCCAGACGGGCGAGACGCCCGTGCTACAGGTCAGCGGTTGCGCATCAAGAATGTAGGGTCCGCTTTAGCGGACGCGATTACGCCGTCCTACGGGAAACGAATAATCCGTTGGCACGATAAACGGCAGGCGGTCGGGGAGCAAATCGATTTGCAGGGGGGTGAAGCCGGCGGCCTCGCCATCGACCTGCACCGGCGCCGGCCAGGCGGATTCAATGCGAATGCTCCTGGCCTTCAGGTAGACCGCATCCTCGGCGTCGAGGTGCTGCGCTGCCGCGGCGTGGAGAAAGAGGCTGACGGTTTCGCGGCGATTGCGGCAGGGGATGACGCACAGGTCGAGCAGGCCATCATCGGGGCGGGCGTGGGGGAGGATGGCGAAGCCGGTGCCGTATTCGGGGATGTTGCCGATGAAGGCCATGGCCGGGGTGCGGTTCATCACGACGCGGCCATCGGCGATGACGGTCAGCGGGGGATAATCGTATTTGGCGAAGGCGAGGAGGCTGGGGAGGGCGTAGCTGGTCATGCGGATGGGCCCGGAGCGGACGCGGTCGAGCTCGTGAACGATGGCGCCGTCGATTCCGACGCCGGCGACCAGGAGACAGAGGCCCTGGTTGGCGCGGGCGGCGTCGAGATGAACGATGTGGCCGGTGGCGAGGGCCTGCATCACCTGCATTTCGAGGTGGGCATCATCCCAGCGGATGCCGAGGTGCCGGCCCATGAGATTGGCGGTGCCGAGGGGGACGATCAGCAGCGGAGGCATGCGGTGGCCCAGGGCGGTGAGCAGCCGGGCGGCGACGGTGCGCAGGGTGCCATCCCCGCCGATGACGATGGCGGCGGAAGCGCGGGCGACGGAGACGAATTGGGCATCGGGGATGGTGTCAGCGTGCTGGAGGAATGTGACCGTGTGACGGCCGGCACGCTGGAAGCCGGCCGTCAGCCGTTGCGCCATTTGGGCGCCGCGGCCGCGGCCGGAGATGGGATTGGCGAAGATGACGATGTCGCCGCCTTGGGGATGCCTGATTGCCGGGGCACTCATTTCCCGCTCATCGTAGCATGGGAATGTGGCGGGGCGAAAAATGGGTAGTGGGTCAGTTTGGGTGCCACAGGTCGGCGTACTCGAAGACCTGTGTCTTACTGCGTCGCTAGGCGGCACAGGTCTCGGAGTACCGCGACCTGTGGCACCCGGCATGGGAATGTGGCGGGGCGAAAAATGACGGGGTTAAAGAAGAGCGCTGCGCTTCTTGCGCATGGGCTGGTAGCCCCATGCCACGTCATGGGCGGCGTCAGGTTCGCGAAACTCATAGTGTAAAAACGAAGAAGCCCGGGAACGGCGGGTGTCCCGGGCTGATAGTGGGTCAGTTTGGGTGCCACAGGTCGGCGTACTCGCAGACCTGTGTCTTACT
>DAIOHQ010000272.1:0-6130 GCA_036744635.1 Tepidisphaeraceae bacterium
CTGCGTCGCTATACTGCACAGGTCTCGGAGTACCGCGACCTGTGGCACCCAGAAACTTCAAACTGACCATTGCCTTCCTTCAACACCCTTATGCATTCGCCGCCTAAGAAAACCCCATCTTCGGCGTGATGCCTGTGGCGGACAAGGTGTTCGCCGCCGCGGCGGGACGGAATTTGCCCGCGAAGACTACTTACCCGGAATGAAGCCCTGCGTTGCGGTGTTCGTCAGGAAATTCGGATTTTATTTGCGTCAGGCCGGCCGAACCGGTATAAATCCCGTGCTGAACGCCATCACTACTCCGGTGGCGGGGAAACCTCGGGGATTTGATCCTTCCGGTGGTTATCCGACGCTGAATTCAGAAATGCCTGCGAGGACTGCGAAAGTTGCCTGCCTCGGGTTCAACACCACACGAACGTCGGGATGCGACGATCCGCCGGTGTGATCCCTGATGGCAGCGAACGCTAGGCCGCCGGGAACACCGGAGCAGGCCATGACAATCCCAGCGATCAGCAGCGGACAAGCGGCGGAGCCGGTCGTCGAGTTGAGCTTCTGGCAGCGCCCGTTCGTCCAGAACGTCCTGCCCTTCCTCAGCTCGCTGACGTTTCACGCGGCGGTCGTGGTGATCGGCGTCGTGAGCTATGCGGTATACCAAGGCCTGCCCCATCGGCAGGTTCCATTAGAGAACGAGACGACGATCCCCGAAGGATCAATGGTGGATTCGACGTCATTGCCGGAAGGGTTGAAGGCGGAATTCCGCGGAAACGGCAACGGCCCGAGGATCTGGACGCTGCAGAACGTGGACAAAAGTGCCGGTGAAGAAGCGATAGGTGGTTGGGCGAAGACCCGCGGAGTTGGTGATTCGCTGATAGAAGGCGGCGGAAGCCGCGAACAGGCCGGCGCATATTTGATTGGCGTTGGCAATAACCCGTTCCAGGGCGGAAAGGGCAACGGATCTGGGCCCGGAAGCGGCGACGGCAGTGGTTCCGGCGGGCAGATTGCCCCGTTCGGCCCGAATCCGCGAAATGGCGGCAGTTCCGGCGTGGAAAGATCAATCTTCCCGCCAAACCGCGTGGCCAAGCGTATCGCCTACGTCTGCGATGCCTCCGGCTCGATGCAGTCGAAGTTTGACGATTTGAGGGCGGAATTGGTGAGGTCGATTGACGGTCTGCGGCCGATTCAATCGTTCAACGTGATCTTTTTCAGCGAGGGCAAGCCGCAGACGGCGGATTCCAAGGCCCTGATTTTCGCACTGCCGGACCAGAAGCGGCGAGTGGAGGATTTCATCAGCAACGCCGTGGCCAGAGGCTCGACCGACCCGATCCCCGGCCTGGAACTGGCCTTTAAGCAGCAGCCGGATTTGATTTACTTGCTAACTGATGGTGATTTCCCGGATAATGCCGCCGTGCTGAAGTTCATTCGCGAGCACAACGTCGGCGCCCACAAGGCGAAGATCAACACCATCGCCTTCATGGACCACGGCGCTGCCTATGAGAAAGTGCTGCAGGATATCGCCCGAGAGAACGATGGCGTTTTCCGTTACGTATCGAATGAAGAGCTGAGCAGGTGATCTGTTTAGCGTGGTTTTCGTCTCAGCATACCATGCACTCTGACGAAGACTGTCATTCTGAACCGTACTCGGTGAAGAATCTGGCACCGAACGTTCGAGACCAGATCCTTCACCGAGTACGGTTCAGGATGACAGTTCTCAATACGGTGCGTTGAGTCGAATGCCGCTCCAAAACGAGTGAACACGGAGAAATTCATGGCCAATCAACCCAACCAAGCCGCCCCACCGTCTCCGCTGCAATATCAGCAGCCCCACACCGGCGCGACGGTGGATGAGCCGGGAATGGGCATGCCGGTCCCCATCGGATTCTGGCAGCACCCCTTCGTGCAGAACGTCCTGCCCTTCATCACCTCGATCGCCCTGCACGCCGGCCTGATTCTGCTCGGCATACTGGCTGTCAAAGTCGGCAGCACCATAGTGCAGGTTGTGCAGGAACAGATCATCGTTCCCGACGCCACCATCATCGAAGGCGCCGAAATCGGCGGCATTCCCCATCCCGGACTCGGCGGCGATCCCACCCGAGACGCCAAGCAGGACAAATATCCCGACGTCCCGGCCAATTCCGAAGGCTGGGCGGAAAAGCCCTCGCAAACCCTCTCCACCAGCCTGATGGGCGGCGGAGCAGGCGAGAACAACGCCGGCGGCATGATCGGCGTCGGCGCCAACAACAGCTTCGGCTCCGGCCACGGCGTCGGCTCCGGCAGCGGCACCGGCGTCGGCTCGGGCAGCGGCGATGGCTCCGGCCCGCTGGCGCCTTTCGGCGTGCCCGGCGGCGGCGGCGGCATCGGTCCCAAGAGCCCTTTCATGGGCATCTCCGGTAATGCCCGCCTCGTCGCCTATGTCTGCGACGCCTCGGGATCGATGATGAGCCAGTTCGACAACCTCCGTGCCGAGCTGCACAAGGCCGTCGACGTGCTCAAGCCCATCCAGTCCTTCAGCATCGTCTTCTTCCAGGATGCCAACTGTGCCTCGGTCGATGCCAAGCTCCTGCCGGCCGTGCCGGACAACAAGCGCCGGGCCTATGACTTCCTCGACAAGGTCTCCGCCCACGGCTCGACCAACCCCCTGCCGGGGCTGAAGCTGGCCTTCGACCAGAAGCCGCAGCTCATCTACCTGTTGACCGATGGTGACTTCCCCAGCAACGATGAAGTTCGCAAGTACATCCGCGAGCGCAACAAGGACCACTCCGTCAAGATCAATACCATCGCCTTCGTCGGCAACGACGAAAGCTATCTGAAATTCCTCAAGGAGTTGGCGAGTGAAAACGGCGGCACGTTCAAGTATGTCGCCGCTGATGACATCGACGGGAAATGATCGAAGCGTTCATCCAACCACCGGTGCGCCGTGCAAAATGGTGCGCACCCAACAGGAGAGTTCAGCAAAGAGAGTTCAGCAAAGTCCGGCGTCCCCCACGCCCTCATACATCAAAATATACCGGATAAGGGAAAAGCATGACGGGATCGCGGAAGGTGACAGCGGCGCGAATCCCGGCCGGCCACGGACCGTTATGGACTGGCCCTTGATCCACCCCGCAACTGAGCCAACGTACAGAGAGATCGGCTCCGGTCGGTGACTTATGTCGCGGGTGTCAACTTCTCCCTCCGGGAGAAAAGGACCGTTTCATGCGTTGGTATTCTTCCTCCAAGTTTCGTGTCTTGTTGTTCTGCGTGCTGCTGGGCGCGGGAATCCTCATTTCCACAGCCAGCTTCGGCCAGCCGGCCCCCACCCCCACCGCGGCCCCCGGCGCCACGGGTGCAATCGAGCACAAGACCAATCTGTTCGGCCTGATCGTGTCGAATATCGACCCGGTGTCGATCACGATCGCAATTCTGTCGGTGGTCGGGCTCACGCTGATCATCCAGGGGTTCATCAAGAACCGCGCCTCGGTCTTCATGCCCGAATCCAGCACGGACCATATCCGAGAGTTGATCGGCCAGCGCCAGTTCAAGGAGCTGATCGAATACACCGAGTCTGATCCCAGCTTCGTCAGCAAGGCGCTCAATCCCGCCCTCAAGCGCGCCCCCAGCTTCAGCGGCATGAAGGAAGCGATGGAAACTTCCATTGGCGAGCAGACCGCCGAGCAGTTCCGCAAGATCGAGTATCTCAACATCATCGGCAACCTCGGGCCGCTGCTCGGGCTGCTTGGCACGGTGTTGGGCATGATCGAAGCGTTCCAGGCGATGAATGACGCCGGCGGCTCGGCCGACCCTGGCAAGCTGGCCGGCGGTATCTCCAAGGCGCTGTGTCACACGTTCCTGGGGCTGTTCCTGGCCGTGCCGTGCCTGGGCTGCTTCGGCGTGCTCCGCACCCTGGTGGACAAGCTCACCGTCCGCGGCGCCCTGGTGGCCGAGGAACTGCTGCTGATGATCAAGCCGGCGGAAGCCAAGCCCGCCGCCGCCACCGCCGTGCGCGCCGGCGCTGCCCCGCAGCCGGTCAGCCGCAAGCCGGCGATCCCGGTTCCGCCGCCGGCGCCGTCGGTTGGATGAACGCTCGCAAGAGCCGTCGTAGCACGGGCGTCTCGCCCGTGCATGTGAGCCGGAAACACGGGCGAGACGCCCATGCTACCAAGTGTTCATCGATCCATCCGTCAGGAGGCAGCCATGAAAAGTCACAAGATGCCCGAAATGAAGGAAGGTGGGGTCAACGTCACGCCGCTCATCGACGTGGTGATGTGCCTGATCATCTTCTTCATGCTCGTGGCCAAGATCGGCGTGGCCGGCTTTGCCGACCCCACCATCGACACCCCCGCCAGCATCCTTGGCAAGGAACTGAAGGACAAGGCCAGCACGCTCACGCTCAACGTGCGCGGCGGCCAGCAGGGTTCGGATCAGCCGTTCGTCACCGCGCTGGTTGAAGGCGGCACCGGCGGCCTGCAGGAGATCAAGCTCCTCGAGCCCGGCACCAGCAGGCGCCCGCTGCTGGAAGTTCTCAAGAAGCTGCGCAAGGGCGACCCCGCCCACGGCGTTCCGGAAAACCGCAACTTCGCGGTCATCGTCCACGGCGATAAGGACATGGCCTATCGCTTCCTGGAGCCGGTCCTCATCACCTGCGCTGAGGCCGGCATTCAGAAGCTCGATTTTGAAACCAAGAAAGCCACGGCCGAAGTCCCCGCCCGCTAAACGGCGGCGGGATTTCAACCGTGCTTGAGAAAGGTTCACCATGAAACTCAAAGGCGCCAAGGCAGTCCACTACGACTCCGGGCCCAACATGACGCCGCTGGTCGACGTCGTGATGGTCATCCTGATTTTTCTGATGCTGGCCGGCAGCTTCGGCGGCGCTGAACAGTATCTGGAAAGCAACATGCCGGTCACCGCAGGCGGCGCCGGCGGCGTACACGATGCCGCCGTCATCCCGCCCAACATCCTGGAAATCCGCGTCGACAGCCCCGCCCCCGACCGCTGGGTCGCCACCGCCGGCCAGTTCAGCGCCAGCGACGGCGCAACTCTCAAGGCGATCCTCGATAAGCTGCGCAGACAGTACAATCCCACAAATCCCGAAAAGGAGGACACCGAAACCCAGGTGCAGATCAGCCCCTCGCGCTCGGTGAAATACGAATACCTGATCACCGCCTACCAGGCCGCCCTCCAGTCCCAGTTCACCAAAGTAGGCTTTGCAACCGCACACTGATCGAAAGCAACCTTCCCAGTCCAAAGGACCCTGCCGAGCGCAGGGTCCTTTGAATTGATGCGGCCGTGATGGGCCATTGACTCCAAGGCCCATGATGACATAATGTACTCATGCGGGTGATCAGCAAGCGCCGACTCCGCGAGTTTTTCGAGAAACATTCGCAGGCGCGCGAGCCCCTGCTTGCATGGTACAAGGCCGCCTTGGCGGCCGACTGGTCGAACATTCAGGAGGTTCGTCAAACCTACGCACACGCCGACGCGGTCACCCTGTCTTCCGGGTTGACGGTGACCGTCTTTAACATCGGAGGCGGTAAATATCGGCTGATTGCGCGCATGATCTTTGAGTACCGCCGAGTGTACGTGAAGCTGGTTCTAACGCATGCCGAGTACAGCAGGGAGAGTTGGAAGAGGCAACTATGCCGCGAGTAACGTCAACCATCACCCGAAAAATGCCGCGCGATTTTGCATCGCTGGTGAAGCTGCACCCGCCCTGCGCGATCCATGACCAGGTGGACTTCGAAAACGCGCAGGAGCTTATCGACGCACTCACGTCAGTCCCAGAGCTCTCGCCAGGCCAGGCCGACTATCTCGAAACGCTGACAATTCTTATTGACGCGTACGAGGCCCAGCATCACGCGCTGGATCTATCAGCGGTCGGGCCGACGCAGGCGCTGCGCCATCTTCTCAAGGAGAACGAGCTCAATGCTTCTGATTTGGGCCGGCTCCTGGGCGAGCGTTCTCTGGGCGCCAAAATATTGAGCGGCCAGCGTGAACTGAGCAAAGCTCACATTCGCAAACTGGCAAATCATTTTGGCGTGAGCAGTGATTTGTTTCTCTGAGCTGCTGTGTCGCACTCTCCTCCTCTCCCTCGGCGCGCGCTCATCTAACACTACAGCGCTACGTCCGCTCAACGCGGACCTTCCTTCAGCGGTAATAG
>DAIOHQ010000273.1:0-6112 GCA_036744635.1 Tepidisphaeraceae bacterium
AGGCAAGCCTCAATTAATCCCCGCGGCGCGCCCACCGTTCGTGGGGAAGGTCAATGTCTGCTCCCGGGCCCGCGGCTTGGAACGATTCGTCCTATCCTCTCGCCGAGCCTTCCTTTGCAATCCTCATTCCCTTCACCTGCGCCAGGGCCACGACCAGGATGATCGCCACCAGCATCCAGCCGATGGCGGCGGCGTAGCCGAGGTCGCCGGCGCCAAAGCCCCAGATGAACAGGTACATCACGATCGTCAACCCCCGCGCCCCCGGGCCGGCGCCCTGGAACAGGACGTAGGGCAGCTCGAAGAGCTGGAAGCCGGCGATGGTGCCGACCAGGACCATGAACACCAGCACCGGCCGGATGCCCGGCAGCGTCACGTGGCGAAAGCGGCTCCAGCGGCCGGCGCCATCCACTTCCGCGGCCTCGTAGAGCTGGCGATCGACTCCCTGCAGGGCTGCCAGAAAATAGATCATTCCGAAGCCCACCGAGAGCCACAGCGCCGCCATGAGGGTCGAGAGCATGGCCAGCTCGGGATTAGTCAGAAACCCGACGGGTTCGGAGATCAGTCCGATCCGCCGCAGCAGCAGGTTCACCATGCCGTGCCGTTCATCGAGCAGCATGCCGAAGAGGATGGCGACGAAAACCGGGCCGACGAGGTAGCTTGAGAAGAAGGCGAAACGAAAGAAGCTGCGCCCGCGCAGGCGCGGGCTGTTGAGCAGCATCGCCAGTCCCAGCGAAGCCGGCACCTGCACGGTGATGAACGCGGCGGTGAACACCGCGGTGTTCAGCACAGCGCCCCAGAAGACCCGGTCGCCCAGGAGGAATCGGTAATTTCCCAGCCCGATGTAGCGCATGTCGCGCGGGCCGGCGGTTTTGAAAAAGCTCAGAACCAGGCTTCGGCCGAGCGGATAGGCCATGAATACCAGGAACAGCAGCGCGAACGGCGAGAGGAACAGATAGGGCGCTGATTTCCTCTGCCAGCGCCAGCTTCGATCGTGGTTCATAGCGAATCCCGCATCGCGGTCACTCGAATGCTCCAAACGCGATCTGCTTCTCCAGCGTGTGCTGCGACTCGGCCAGCCACGCGTCGCAGGCCTGGCGCAGTCCCTGGCTACCCTGTTCTTCGAGATAATGAATCGCGCGGGACATCACGATCGACAGGTGCGCCGCGGCCACGGGGGAAAACGGAGTGACATATTGCGGCGGAATCTCGCCGGCGAGATCAATATACAACCGAGATACCTTCTGCCCGCCGAACAGCGCCTCGGGGGCATCGAAGCTCTTGTCGGCCCACTGGTCCATCACCGGGGGAATGATGTTGGTCGTCCGCCGCCGGGCCTGGAAGCCGGCGGGGCTGAAAAGGAGAAACTCCAGCAGCTTCCAGCTTTTCTCGGGATCGCGGCAGTTGCGCGGGATGCCGATCATGGTGCCGCCCCAGGTGCTGGTGCGGGCATCGCCTTGCGCGAAGACCGGCAGGGGCATCATCGCGAGCTTGCCCTGCAATTCGCCGCCATACTCGCGGATGTCGTCGAGGCGCCAATCGGGGGTGAGAAAGGCGCACAGCTCGCCGCGGGCCAGGTCGCGCGTCCACAGGCCGGCGCCGCTGCTGGAATCGGCCCCGATCCGCTTTTGTCCGGCCGCCATCTGGGCATAGAACACGACGGTTTCGACGACGCGGGGGTCGGTCATGTACACGCGGTTGGCATCGTCGAGCAGGTTCACGTGCCGCTGAAGCAGAAGCATGTGGAGGTGGTTGGCGGAGGCGCGGGGCAGTTCGATCGCCATGCGCCGCGGAAAGCCATGCGTGCGCCAATAGTTCTGAAAGCGCAGGCACGCCTCGTGAAATGCATCCCATGTCTTGCAGGCCGGCAGGTCGATGCCCGCCTGCTCGAACAAGTCTTTGCGAAAGGTGATGGTCACGGGATGCAGGTCTTCGGGCACGCCGAAGATCACGCCGTTTTTGGTCCAGGGAGCGAAGCGGCTCTTGACGATGCGGTCGTAATTGCCGGATTTCTTCAGAAAGGTGTTCAGCGGCAGAAAGCCGACTTCCGACGCGGGCGGGCGGAAAAATTTTCCCACCGATCCGATTTCCACCTCGGCCAGATCGGGCACCTGTTCCCCGCGTGCGCCGCTCATGAACAGCGAGAGCAGGCGCATGTCGAGGGCGCGCTGGGAGATCAAATCCACCCGCGCATTCAGGCCGGTCTGTTGCTGATATTGCTCGATCAGGCTTGGATCTGACGCAGTTGCGGAACGATAGATGCGGGCGTGAGAGTCGGCGAAGACCCAGACGGTCAGATCCGATCTGGGCGGCGGCCGGCGCGTCAACAGAATGCCAGCGCTGCCCGCAGAGAGCAGCAGCATGACGAGAATCGGCTTGCCCAGGGGGAAGTGCATCGGTCACATGGTCGCCGACGGCGGAATTCCACGCAAACTGCGCGGGGGGCTGGATTGTCCAATCGTAGGCGCGTGACAGAATCGGCGGCCCTTTTGGTGGGGCGGACATTCGTATCTGCCGTGGCCGGAGGAGTGGTGGATGTACTCATCCATCCGAGTCCGGCCACATAGTCCGCGAAGATATGGCTGGATTCGGGCAGGTGAGTATACCAGCCACTCACCCAGCCATTGGCAGACAAGAATGGCTGCCCCACCAGATCAGGAAATCGCCGCTAAAGTGTCTCGGACCCCCGCCCCTACCAGTTGGAGAGCCCGGAGACTTTTGGGGAGTCGGGGCTGTCCTTGTCGTAGCGGTCGAAAGACTCGACCCGGCCGTCGTCGTTCAATTTGGCCAGGCCGATGACGCGGTTTTCCTTCCAGTGGTCGCTGTAGCTGTACCAACTGATCTGCACGACCGCCTTGTCCTTGGCCTTGATCGAGTTGAAGTCGCGCATCGAGATCATGGCCTGATCGGTGTTCATGCCTTTGACGACCTTGCTGGCCCGCATGGCCTTTTCAATGTCGGCAGAGGTCTTGTTGTAGGCGACGTACCAGTCGGTTGGATCGACTTCAAAGATGACGCAGGTGTCGGCCTTCTCGCTGGGCAACTGGCTCTTGGTGTTGCGCCAGATATAGCAGTAGACCGTCGGACCCTTGGAGATGGCGATGGTGGCCTTGCCGCCGGACCAGTAGCGTTCATTGGCGCTGAAGATGGCCTCGGAGGACTTGGGATGAAGCTTGGCGAGCAGGGTTTGCACGTCGCGGCCGCTCATCTGCTTGAAGTGCATGGCCATGCGCGAAACCCGGCCATTGGTGAGATCGAAGCCGATGGCTTCCGCCTTCATGGTCTCAAACGTCCACCATTCGTACTTGCCCATCGAGCCCCCGTACGCATTGCTGTTGGAAGCGCGGCGGCGGGTAGCTTCCTCATCGTCGGTCCTGGTGTTCTTGTCCGAAGTCTCATCGCTCCTGAAGAGCGAAGAGTGCTGCAACTGCACCGACCTGCCAACGTCGTAAATATTGACCTGGCGCAGCATGTCGGAAATGCGGTTGTGGCTCTCGGAGCGGTTGAGGACTTCGTTGCCGCCGGCCAGATCTTCCGGCGTGCCGCCGAGGCTCTTGCCGATGATCGGCAGCTCGATATTGAGCTTCATCGCCACCGCCTCGGGATATTCCACCTTGTCGGTGGACTGGCGCTTGGATTCCGCCAGGGCGATGCCGGCGGTGAAGGAGAAGATGAGGGCAAGGAGCGATAGTTTCTTCATGTTGGACCCCACTGGTTAATCAAGTCTGGAACTGCGGACATTGTGATGCGGGCGACCGGGCGCGAATCGCATGTTCCGGTCTAGAGGTGGAACGCAACAAATAGTTCCCCAATACCCGTGGGCGTCTGGTGTCGCCGTACACTGATAGTACAAAAGAAAAGACCAGGCGTGGAAGCGCCGGGGAGTTTTCTTTTGTGATTTCTGGTCTGGCCGATGGTAATCTAGGCGATTACCGCTTGGAGAATTGGAAGCGCCGGCGGGCGCCGCGCTGGCCGTATTTTTTGCGCTCTTTCATGCGGCTGTCGCGGGTGAGGTAGCCGGCGTTGCGGAGGCCGCCTTCAAAAGAGGGGTCATACTTCATCAGGGCGCGGCCGAGACCCATCATGATGGCGCCGGTCTGGCCGGATTGGCCGCCGCCGGTGGCATTGACGAAGATATCGAGCTTGCCGCCCATATTGGTGATTTCCAGCGGGCCAAAGATGGACTTGCGATCAGGCTCGCTGGAGAAATAGTCGTTGAGGGTGCGGCCATTGACTTCGATCTTGCCGGAGCCGGTGGCGATGCGGACGCGGGCGACAGCGCTCTTGCGCCGGCCAGTGCCCCATACGAAGGTTTGCTTGACGGCGGGAGCTGCGGGGGCCGTCTGGGTGACGGTTTCCTGCGATTCGGGCTTGGTTTCGGTTTCGGCCATGGATTGCTCGGGGTTGGTAATCTGGGGAATTGCACGCGGCCCGCAAGCGGGCCGGCTAGACTATGCGAATTTCAGTTCCTTGGGTTGCTGGGCGCTGTGGGGATGCTTGTCATCACGATAAATCTTGAGCTTGCCGAGAATATTCCGGCCCAGCTTGTTCTTGGGAAGCATTCGGCGCACCGCCAATTCCAGCACTTTCTCGGGGTGCAGGCGGTTCATGGTTTCGTAGGAATACAAATGCCGGCCGCCGGGGTAGCGGGAATAGGTGTCGTATTCGAGCACCGCCGCCTTCTGGCCGGTGACCTTCACCTTGCCGGCGTTGAGCACGACGACGAAGTCGCCGGTTTCCACGTGCGGGGTGAAGGTGGGCTTGTGCTTGCCCTGAAGAATGATTGCGATCCTGGCGGCGAGGCGGCCAAGAACCTGGCCACTGGCGTCGACAACGTGCCAGTTGGCGGGTACTTCGCCGGGCTTGGGCATGTAACTGCTCATCGGGTGCATCCTTACGAAGCTGCGAAAACAAAAATCCCGCCGGACGCGGTGCGTCCGCGAGGAAGAACGGGGAATCATAAGGGATGTCAGCGGGATGTCAAGGTTCGTTCAATACCCGCGCCGCCAAAATCCATCATTCTGCACATGCAACGTTCATCTTCGTCCTTCTCCGTATCTCCCACTGGCCTTGCCACCTAACGCTTCGGCCGGATCGACAACACCCAGGCGTTGGCTCTTCCGATGGTCCCATCCTCGGCCTTCATCAGCCGGGCGATGGCTTCGCTGGCCTGGGGAAGCTGATTGTCAGCGCTGAGGGCGTAGGCCCGCTCAAACAGCGGCCGGGCTTCCCTGGCCTTGTCGGCGAGCAGCAGCAGGTTTCCACGGGCGAGCAGGGTGTTGAAATCCTCCCCCCTGCGCTTCTGCAGCGCCTCCTCGTAGGGCTTGGGATCGACTTCGATGGAGGCCATCACCGAAGCGCCGGCGTCGGTGGGTTGACTGGAAGGCTGCGTAGTTGCCCCCGCCTGCTGCTGGGCCTTGAAGCGCCCCAGCATGGTCTTGTCCTCCGGATAGGCGGCCGCGAGGCATTCGGTGAGGCTCAGGATCGCATCCGTGGTGCCGAGCATACTGGAGACGTTGTACAGCCCCTTGGCGTTGGCCAATGCCTCCTTGGCCTGCCCGGCCTCCAGCAGCGCCCGGATGCGCAGCTTCTGATACCCCTCGACGGTGGCAAGGTCCTGCGGGGTCAGCAGCACGATCTTCTGGGCGAGGTCGGCGGCCTCGCGGGGGTGCTTGGCCGCCATGAGCATGGCGATGAATTCGCCGGCGCGGCCGCTGGCGTCGAAACCATATTTGCTGATGGCCGCCAGGGCGTCGTCCAGCTTGCCTGCGTCCAGCAGGGAGTGAATCTGGGCGCTTTGCAGGGGGACGACGAAGGCGTTGCCGCCCGGCTTGAGCTTGATCCCCCGCTCGGCGATGTCGGCGGCCTCGGCGTAGAGCTTGGCGGCGCGCAGGGAATTCACCCATGTGCCGATTTTCGGGATGGCGGCGGCGGGGTCTTTGTCGATGGAGGTGCGCATTTCGTCCACCGACAGCTTTGTCAGTGGGGGGGAATCGGCGAGCGCTGCGGTAGTAAAGAACGTGAGGATCAACAGCGGTAAAATTCGTGTATGCATGGGATTGTGACCTTCCCCACGAACGGTGGGCGCGCCGCGGGGATTAATTGAGGCTTGCCT
>DAIOHQ010000274.1:0-6105 GCA_036744635.1 Tepidisphaeraceae bacterium
GTACGTGGGCGAGGGGACCGGGAGTGGCATCGCCAAAAATGAGCGCTACACCCGTCGCCCGGGCCTGGCCAAGCTGGCTGTCGACGCACAGCCGCAACGCGTGTACGATCAGTCAGCATACGGAAACCCCAATGTCTTGAAGCACCGGAATTAATTCCTGACCCTTTCGCGTTCTCGATTTACCGCGCCGCCGACCAACGGCGCATCATTGCTGTGGACTGAAAGGAATCGTCGTATGCCTGATCGCACCGTTGATAATTTCCCGGTGATGGAAGAAATGACCGTGCAAACGGTCGGCCAATACCTGCAGCGCAAACGCTCCATCGTGATCCCGATCGGCATCACCGAGCAGCACGGATATCACCTGCCGCTGAATACCGATGCGCTGATCGCCACCCGGCTGGCGTATCAGGCCGGTCTTGCCGCCGATGTGCTGGTGGCCCCGACGGTCATTCAATCATTTTCCGGCGGCAGCTCGCCGGGGACGATCAACATTTCCCCGGCCGTGATGTCGCAGGTGATCGGCGACACGCTGATTTCGCTGGTGAGCCAGGGCTTCCGCAACTTCTATCTTTTTGTCTGCCACGGCGGCAGCGAAAACACCCGCGCATTGAACGACGCCCTGCGTGTCCTGCTGCGGAGCAACCCGGCCTTCAGCGATGTGCTGGTGGCGGTTTTGCCGGTCTGGAAAATGTCCTCCAAGGGCATGGGGTGGGATCAGGCGCCTTCCCATCGCGATTGGCACGCGGGGTGGCTTGAAACGTCCATGGTGATGGCACTGGAGCCGCGGCTGGTGCGGATGGATCGGCTGGAACTGGATGAGCCGGCCCTGCTCGAGCAGATGCGCGCCCATCCGGACAATTACCAGATGGCCGAAAAGATCGTGGACGACCCCCTGGTAGTTCCGCGGCTGCGGCAGCGCCCGGACGTGGTTGTGGGCGTAATGGGCGAACCCCACAAGGCAAATGTCGAGCTCGGCCGCAAGCTGGTCGCCGACATCGTAGGCAACCTCTCGCGCCGCATCCAAGAACTGGATGCAAAGGCCGACGGTATCTATCGGCAGGTCCCGTTTGTGCCGGCCCCGCTACTGTTCGATTGAAACATGAAACTTGCTCAGCTGAAATCCTCAACGCGCTTCCGCTCTTACCCCCTCGCCCGGTACTCCGGGAGAGGGTTGGGGTGAGGGCTCTGCGGTGTGCCCCAGAGGATTTCAGCAGAGCAACATGAAACATGAAACATCAAGAGGCGTTAGCTGGGGGATCTTATGTTTCATGTTTCCAGATTTTCAATAGCCGACTGGAGAAACACCGATGACCCCACCAACCAAGGTTTCCGACTTCCGTTACGACAGCGGCGAGGCCAAAGTGCCCTGGGCAGCCGTCGGCGAAAACGTCAACGCGCAGGATGTGGCCGAGATCGTCCGGTTCCTGATCCGGCCCGCGGCGGGAAAGGAAGCGGAATACCACCAGCTCTTCGAGCGGCTCACCCATGAGCTGCAAAGCCTGGCCAGCGTCGGGCAACCGTCCGGCAAGCTGACGCTGGGCGGCCAGGTGACGGCACTCGAGCAGCAGGTGTCGCAACTATTGGGCACGCGCCATTCGGTATTCCTCACCAACTGCACCGCGGGGATCGAGATCGTCAGCAAATATGTCGGCCTGCAACCCGGCGACGAAGTGATCGCCCCCGCCATCACCTTCATCGCCTCCATCACCTACGCCTTGAGTGTCGGTGCCAAGGTCGTGCTGGCCGACGTCGATCCGCGGACGATGAACATGGATCCCGCCGACGTCGCCCGCAAAATCACTCCGCGGACCAAGCTGATCATCCCGGTACACCTCGGCGGGTATCCGGTGGACATGGACCCGATCATGAAGCTGGCGGATGAACGGGGCATTACCGTACTGGAGGATGCCGCCCACGCCTTGGGCGCCTCCTATAAGGGCAGGATGTGCGGGGCCATCGGGCATTTTGGCGCCTTCAGCTTCCACGAGGTCAAGAACGTCACCTCGCTGGGCGAAGGCGGCATCCTGTGTACCAATCTGCCTTTCGGCGAACAATTTTCCAAAGCCCGCTTCCTGGGGCTGGATTTCAGCCGCCAGGTGCCCACGTGGCTCTATGATGTGACCACCGTCGAAGGCAAGGCAGGCCCGTTCGTCGCCGGCAATCACTCGACCACCGAGATTCAAGCCCTCGCCCTGGCCGCCCAACTCCGCCGCCTCCCCCAGATCCTGGCCAAGCGTCGTCAGGCCGCCGAGTATCTCAGTGGGCGCCTTGCCGGCGTCCCAGGTCTGATCACACCGCCCATGGATGATGCCGATATCAAAAGCTCGCACCACCTGTATCTGCTTCAAGTCGATCCCAAGGCGCTCGGCGCAGATGTGCAGGAACTGAAAAAGCAGCTCGCCCGCCGCGGCCTGGTGCAGATCGCCCACTTTGCACCCTTGTATAAGCTGCAGATCATGCGCCAGTTAGGCTACGACGTGGACGCCCTGCAACAAAGCTGCCCGGTCGCCGAAGAAGCCTTCATCCACCGCTTCACGCACCTGCCGCTGTACGACTACAATACCGAGCAATTGAACTACATGGCCGACGCCATCATCGACGCCGCCCGCGAAATCCGTGGCTGAGACGAGCGAATGCCTCGAAAAAGGTGTCAGACTGTCAGACTGTCAGACACCGTTGTTAAAATCCTTCAGAAGCACGTGGAGGAGACCAACCGCATCGTCGCGCAAATTCAAGCGCAGCTCAAAATCAAGGTCGTCCCTCCGCCGGCATCAGAGAAAAAGCGCGCTGGCAGTGGCGGGTAGCGGCAGGGACTTCAATAAGGGAAGTCGATGCAGGAACCCACGCCGGCTCGGCGCAATCGACGCGCATCACCTTTTCGGCGTCCAGGGAATGACTCCTGACCCTCTCGGCTGCTTGATCGCTATTGCTGCAATGACTCGATGATTGCTGCTGCCTGATCGAAGCTCGCCTGCGCTTCAGCCCACAGGCGTAATCGCTCGGATTGTTCCTTATGGTATGAGTCTAAGCTCTGCTGGCTCAGGTCACGCATTATCCCCGGCTCGTTCGCGGCCGGAGTGCCAAATCGTTCAATTGACTGCTTGTATTGCATTTCACGCGGCCACCGTTCCAGCTCCTTGTTGTACGAATCCATCGCCCTCTTCAGTCCATCGAAAGCTGACTTGCAACGGTTATCTGGGGGTGTCCCGATTCCGGCGATCGCATCTGTGATTTCACCCAGCTTCTGTCTGTATTCGACAAGCGATAGTCCATTGTCGGTTCGCATTTTCATCGCCCTGAACTGCTTCAATGCGGGCTGAGCGCTTTCCACAAACTTCGCCATCTTCTGCTTCTCAGCAGCGCGTTCGACCTCCTGCTTCTTCACTTCGGCATCAGCCTTTTCCCGTGCCTGCTGTTCTTCCCGTTGACGCCCTTCCTGCGGCGGACGTTCCTGTTCCGCGCGCTGTTCATTACTTTGCGGGCTTCCTCGGTCGCAACCACCGAGGCAGACGATGGACAGGAACACCAGAAGGAAGATTGACGATCGCTGTTGAGTCATCATTTATATTCCCGGTCAGCCACAGTGGACCACCATCCTCTGCCGCTCGACAATCTGGCAGCGATCCATCTGATAGATGGCCCCGACATTCGCATATCGATCAAAGACCATTGCGGCGTGGTAGCTGTCTGGAACGAGCGGCCACCACCAGCAATATCCAAGATTGCGCTGGAGCCCCAGACCGTTTGGCATCCGCCATTCGCGCTCGTGCATCCAATCAACCGGCATGGGATCGCGGGTCAGATCGGTGCGGATCACTCGGAAGCGCTCAGCGGGTGGCCACACATCTGGATTGTCCAGGTCCGTGTATATCGCCGGCCGACCACCAAGGTACCAAAGCGCGCGCTTCTGCACGATCAACCCAAAGGGACAACGACCGTTCGGATTTGTCTCGACGATCCGCGACCAGAGCGATGGCGGACAATCATAGAAGCACGCGGCACCTTGAAGATGGTAGCGAGTGATCGAATGCACGATCGACGGCGCGATTCCGCCGCCCCCGTCGAGGATTCCCATTAACGCGGTGTATCCATCCTGCACGCGTACCAGATGCACCACCCACTGGCTGAGGTCTTCGCGCGATGTTGCTCGTAAGTAAGCTGGAACACTCATATAAAGCTATGGCCTCGTCAGGGAGGGTGTGCCCATATCGGCAATAATACCAGAGCCAGTTCTTTTAACCAAACCCGTTGGCACCGGTCGAATTAGAAACTGCCCTCTGGCAGGAACCACAGGGTCAGGAGTCATTTCGGCCGTATCAGCCAAGCCTACCGCCACGATGCCGAGAATGCCAGAAAATCGCCGATGATCGCGTATTGATTCCTTTATGCGATCCCCGACAGCCCGTGCCGGCGGAGAGGAACAATGACTCCCTTTATCTGCTCCCGTGACAATGGCACCTCGCGTAGACGACACCTGTTCACCTCTCACAAATATCTTCGGTCAGCAGCGTGCGTAGCTCGTCCTTTGTGGCCCGTCGTCCGATTGCGCTCAACCGCAAAGACTGTCGCGTTACCGTCTCTTCGAAAAAATTGCGGACTTCGCGGCCGTTCCCAAACCGCTCCGTACGATCTTCATATTTCCGCGTGAAAATCTGGGCTAAAATAAAGGTGACGCGAACCATTAGTCCACCTCCGATTTCACGTCTTCCGCCAGCCCGCCGGCCGCCCGCCAACCAGTGTCGCTTCGCCGCAGATTCTCAAACCTCGACCCTTATCTGCCGCCTACACTATCCAAGGAGCGGATATAGGGTCAGGTGTCATTTCTTACTCCCGCTCCCTCAGCCGGACCGCAAGGGGTCTGGTGCATCTCACAAGACATTCGCGCAGCAACGCGGAGCGCGAGGCACTCGAGAGGGTCAGGTGTCATTTCTTGGACTGGCCACTCATCTGTTTCCCCAGAGTGGATTGCTACTCGTAGCGGGGGGCGGTGACGGCCCGTCTTAGGGAACGGGACGACCTGTGTGCCGCTTGCGGATTGGCATTCCGCCTTTTGTCCGCCCGCACCAGACGAACCATGTTCAGCCACGAACAGTGGGCGAGTACGCCTACCCTGCTTGGAATTCAAACCTGAAATTCGCTCTTGGCGCTCTCCGGCCAGGCGCATACGGTATTGGCGGGATGAACTGACCAACGGCGACAGGAGGCCAGCCCATGGCGGTGAAAAAATCACGGCACGTTGAACATCAAGCTCGCGAAATCCAGCTTTTTTCCTATGACATTGTCAATGCGCCCCTGCAGGAAATACGCCGCCATTGGCCGGCGGCGATTCGTGCGGATATCGACCAACTGCGCGAGCAGATCGAATCCGCCCCACGGGTCGCTTTGCCCAGGCTCGAAGAACTCATCGCGCGCTACCCGAAGGTCGAGATTCTGTACAATTTTCGCGTTGCGGCTCTGCAAATGCTGGACCGATCCGCAGAAGCCGAGGCGGCCGCGGAAGCGATCTATCTCCGTTTCCCCGATTACCTTTTCGCCCGGATCGACTGGGCGCAGATTTGCCTTGCCAAGAGTGAGCATGAAAAGGTTCGGCAGATTTTCAAAGATACCTGGGACCTGAAATTGATGTATCCCCATCGCACCCGCTTTCACACCTCGGAGTTCATGGGATTTTCATGCGTGGCCGGGAGCTATTTTGCCATGACCGGCGACACTGCTGCGGCACGGCGGTACCTGGCAATGATGCAGCAGATCGATCCGGACCATGCCGCCACCAAGCGAGTGGAGGGCCTATTGAATCATTCCTGGATATTCAGCGGAATCCAGCGCCTGCTCGGCCTGCCGCGCCGCCAGAGGCGCGCCAAGCCGGTTGCCACGAGTCGCGAAACTCCGAGACCTCCTCAGCGGCGATAAAGAGATGGCCGCCTATCCGTTTGCCCCTGCTCCGGTAACAATGCCTCCGAGGCGATGGCCCGCTGGCGGCAAGGCTAATGATCGTTCCATTGAATTCTCGGCCAATTGTCGAGAATTTCCTTGACTTTCCTCAAACAAAACCCTAACATACCTCCAGCATCATCCATCCTCGGCCATTCAAACCAAAGGGGG
>DAIOHQ010000275.1:0-6041 GCA_036744635.1 Tepidisphaeraceae bacterium
CCGGGCAGCGGGTGGGGGTGGCGCGCAGGTCGTAGCCGCAGATGCGGCAGAGGCCGAGGCGCTGGCGATGACGCTGCGTCCTCCGCCGCCGGGCCCCGCGCAGCCACAGCGCCGGCGACGCCGCCGCGGCCAGGACGATGAACCAGTGGGGAACGGCCAGGGTGATCTGGCCGCTATCCCAATCCGGGTAATAGTGGCGCGAGAGGCCGAAGCGCAGTCGCGCCCACCAAGGCGGCGGGGGCGATGGGGAGCCGTCGGCGTTATTGAATTTCGGCCAATACCAAACCCCCGGCGACCATCGAAACGCTTGCCCGAGCGAACGCTTCAAGCCCCGCGGATAATTATCCCCGTTCAGGATCAGCCGCCCGCTGGTGAGCAAGAGCGCTCCGGATTCCGAACGCAAGATGACCAAGCGCCGGCCCGGTTCGGCCCTTGGGCCCTGCACATAGATCAGATTATCCCGGACAGAGCGGCTGCGCAGCCACAGCCCGCCGGCCGCCAGGCAGGCCAGCAGCGAGATCGCCGAGAAGAGGATGAAGCAGCGTCGCCGCATGGTCGGGACCGGCCAACCGGATCGGGGGCGGCCGCGGCCAGCTTACCACGGATCGCCCGCCACTGGGATGCCGCCCACCCGGATTGCCGGGAAGAATTTTTGCCACGGATGGGGCACAGATCAGCACAGATGAAGCGGCCAAACCGGGGATGAATCTGTGTGCATCTGTGTATATCTGTGGCAAATATCTCTTGCGATTCTGCAGCCACGCCACGCCCCGAGCCAGTCGCCCATCGCGTTCCCCGGCGCATCCTCCCCGCGCCGCCTGCGGTCTTCATTTTGCAATTTGAAATTTTCATTTTTCAATTTGCATTCTCTCCTCCGCCGCCTCCGCTCCGTCCAGCGGGCTCGCGGAAATCCATTCTTGCAAATTGAAAATTGCAAAATGCAAAATGCAAATTGAACGCGCACTCCTCACCATCGCGGCCAGATCCTTCGGAGTGCCTCCCGATGACAAGTTGCGCTGGATGGGACGCGATCAATATGCGATGCCTTCCAGCTTCTGAGTCGCGGCTTCCTTCCCTCCTCATTTTGCAATTTGCATTTTTCATTTTTCAATTTGCATTCTCTGCTCTCCCCCCGCCCCCCCGCCAGCGCCGCTGGTCGCCTTGGCCGGGAGATTCCCCGCCCGCTCGATCCGCCGCCGCAGCGTGGCGGGAATGGGCATGCCGCACTCCGGGCAGGTGCCGCTGCTGTTGGCGGTGAGGTTGTAACCGCAGGAGCGGGTCGGGCAGAGCGGCTCGTCGGAGCGGCGGCGGTTCAGCAGAACCACCGCGGGGACGGTGAGAACCAGCAGGATGATCGGAACAAACGGGAAGGGAAGCGGGGGACGGATGAATTGTATGGAAGGATCGGTCAGCCAGGCGAGGGCGGAGATGGCGCACGCGGCCAGGAGCGTGCGAATTCGCCGCCGCCGCTGAGCGTCTTGAAGCGTCGCCTGCCAACGCCCCATCGCCAATACCCACATCAGCACCGAGACGGGGCCCAGCAAGTCGCGGATGTCTTCGCAGACGGCGAAAAGGTCGGCGCCGGGGATGGGCTGCGATGTCGCCCCCGGCGGGCCGAGCCAGTAGAAAGAATCCGCATGGCCTTTGTAGTAGAGGATGTGCAAGGTCCAACCTGGCTTCGATGGATGATCGAGGATCAGCTCGCGCATCGAGTCCGATTGTTGATAGTTCACGGGGTCTGCCGGTGAGGGATCGCGCAATTTGCCGCCCAGCAGGTCTTCCCACTCCTGTCGCGTGAAGGCTGCGAAGTTCTTGTTGGCGATCAGGCCATCCAACCACAGTTGGGCGTCGTTCCGGTCGTTCGCTTGGTGAGAATTGAGCGCCCCCACCCGCGCCGACTCAGCATCATTCAGCCGCTTCTCCAGCAGGTTCAGCGCCCCCTTGCCCAGCAGGAAGGCCAGGGGGAGAACGGCGTGGATGGTCCAGAGAGGTTTGGACATGGTTGCCAGTCCCGCCGAGGAGCTATTGCCCGCCGCCGCGGCGCTCGCCCTGGGCGATGAGCCGATCCAGTTTGGCTTCGACGGCGAGCATGTGTTGGCGCATGCGCTCGATATGCTCGACGTTCATCCGCGTCTGCCGGCGGGCGAAGCGGAAAACGACGTACCAGAGGAAGGGGAATAGGATCAGCCAGGGGATGAGAGCGATGAGGAGGTCGAGAAGGTTCGTGGTGGTCGGCTGGGTTTGTGGGACAAACACCATGGGGAAGCCCCGGTAGAGCAGAGGCGGCGCCGGCAAAACACCAGTTTCGCCGCCGCGCCCGCACGGAGCAGGATACCGCTGCGGGGGTGGCAACGCCAATCCGCGACCCGCCCCGCCGCGATAGACAGCGATGTCCGCCCCGCCAGGTTGCGGTCCGCGGCCGCCGTTTTCTGCTGGACATAACGCCTCGGCGCGCTAGGATCATAGCATGAGCACGGCCACGGAAATCGAAGCGGCGATCGAGCAGTTGCCGGCGGAGGAGCTGGCCCGGCTGCGGGCGTGGTTCGCGGAGTTTGACGGGGCGCGCTGGGATCGACAACTGCAGGAGGATGTCGCCGCCGGCCGGCTGGATTCGCTGGCCCAGGAGGCGCTGACCGACCTGCGGCGGGGGCGGTGCGGGGAGCTGTGAAGCATCTCGCCAGCGGAAGATTCTGGGAGCATTACCGGGCCCTGCCCGCCGAGGTGCGGCGGCTGGCGGATGCCAACTACGCGCTGCTGAAGACCGATGAGCGCCATCCCAGCCTGCAATTCAAGACCGCGGGACGGTTCTGGTCGGTTCGAGTTGGCTTGCACTATCGGGCACTTGCGGTGCAGGAAGGGGAAGAGGTGGTCTGGTTCTGGATCGGCCATCATTCGGAGTATGATCGCCTGATCGGCGGGCGCTAAGCGGACACTGGGTCGATGATCCTCGACCGCCGGTCGGCCCCTCTGCATTTGGCAATTTGCAATTTTCATTTTGCAATTTGCAATCTCCCCTCCTTCACCCCCCCACCCGCAAAAGCACCTTCCCCATCGGCCCGCTGGCCAGCTTGGCAAACGCCGCCGGCAGCTCGGCGAAGGGAAAGACCGCATCCAGCAGCGGCTTTGCTCCCGTCTTTGCCAACAGCGCCAGCACCTCCGACCAGGCGGAGCGGCTCTCGGCGTTGGTGTACGCTCCCACCGCCACCCCGCCGACCCGCAGGCGGCGGAAGAGCAGGGCGGCGGTGTTGAAGGCCGGCACTTCTCCGGCCAGCCGGCCGACCACGCTGACCTTGCCACCTTCGCCCAGGGTGTCGAGCACCTGGGAAAACAACTCCCCGCCGATGTTGTCGATGGCCAGATCCACCCGCCGCGGGGAGATCGACTGCTTGAGCTGGCGAGGCCAGTCGGGGTCGGCCGGGTCCAGGACAACGTCCGCCCCGAGCTGGGTGAGTCGGCTGCGCTTATTGGCGCTGCGGGAGAGGGCGGCGACGGTGTGGCCCAGGGCCTTGCCCAGTTGCAGGGAGGCGGTGCCCACTCCTCCCGAGGCGCCGGTGATCAGCAACACGCCGGGGGGAAGTGCGCCCCACTGGGTGAGGGCCTGGTAGGCAGTGAGGTAGACTAACGTGGCGCCGGCCGCTTCTTCATCGGTCCAGAGCGGCGGGGGGGAGATCAGCGACTCCGCCGGCACGGCCACCCGCTGCGCGAAGGTCCCCGGGCGGCTCACTCCCACCTCGCCGCGAAGGATGGCGTACTTCTCCCCCGTAAGTATTCCGTGTACCCCCGGGCCAACCTCCGTCACCATCCCGATTCCATCGCGCCCCAGGATATGGGGCAAGGGCGGCCGGGCGGGATACTGGCCCTCGGCCAGATAGCGGTCGGCGGGGTTGAGGGCGGCGAAGTGCACCCGCAGGAGTACCTCGCCCGGCCCGGCGGCGGGCTCGGGGAGTTCGGCGAGTTGTAAGTTTTGGATTCCGGTGAAGGCAGGCAGCAGCCAGGCTTGCATGAGGGTCCTCGCATGGGAAGAGATCGGTCGCGCCGTTGGGGCGGCAGGCCATGCTCCACCAGGGAGCTGCGGTTTGTCCAGCGGAAATTTCGGTCGCGCCGGCGAGGTGCGTGATAGTCAAGTGCAATTATCGTAGCACGGGCGTCTCGCCCGTGTTCTGGTTCCAAACCACGGGCGAGACGCCCGTGCTGCGCAAGAGCGCCCCGCCGCTTGGGCCCGGGCTGGCAGCCAGTGCCACGATGGGGATGGGGGTTGCCGGCGCTGCGGCCGCGGGAAAGTTTAGCCCGCGAGCCGCTTCAACCGGGGGCTTGGATCGGCTACAATCTGCGATACGGAGAATGGTTGGGGGCGTAGGGTTTGTTTGCAAAGGTTTACCATGTCGGTTGATATCGCAATCGTCGGCGCTACCGGCGCTGTGGGGCAGGAGCTCCTCACCGTGCTGGCGGAGCGCACCTTTCCCATCAAGTCCCTGCGCCTGCTGGCCTCCGCCCGCAGCGCCGGCAAGACCATCGACTTCCTGGGCAAGCGCTACACCGTCGAGGAGCTGACCAGGGACAGCTTCAAGGGCGTGCAGGTGGCGTTTTTCTCCGCCGGCGGATCCATCAGCCGGGAGTTCGCAAGATTTGCCGTGGAGGCCGGGGCGGTTGTGGTGGATAACACCAGCGCCTTTCGCATGAAGGAGGGCATTCCCCTGGTGGTGCCCGAAGTGAACCCCGAGCAGATCGCCAAGCACGCCGGCCTGATCGCCAATCCCAACTGCTCGACGATCATCATGAACGTGGCGGTCTGGCCGCTCTACAAGGCCAACCGCGTCAAGCGGATCATCGTCAGCACCTACCAGGCCGTCAGCGGCGCCGGAGCCCAGGGCCTGCACGAGCTCGAGCAGCAGATGAAAGCCCACGCCGCCGGCCAGCCGATTACGAAAAATCTCTTCCCCCATCAGATTGTCAACAACCTGTTTTGCCACAACACCAAAATCGGCGACAACGGCTACAACGAGGAAGAGAACAAGATGGTCGGCGAGACCCGGAAGATTTTCGCCGATCCCAGGATCATGATCACCGCCACCTGTGTGCGCGTGCCCATTCCGCGGGCGCACAGCGAATCGATCAACCTGGAGTTCGAGCGGCCCATCACCCCGCAGCAGGTGCGCGAAATCCTCGCCAAGGCCCCGGGGATCACCATCGTGGATGACTGCGCCAACAACCATTTTCCCATGCCGCTGGAGGCCAGCAACCAGGACAACGTGCTGGTGGGCAGAATCCGCCAGGACATCAGCCGCGAGGATGGCCGGGGGATCGAGCTCTTCGTCGCCGGCGACCAGATCCGCAAGGGCGCTGCCACCAACGCGGTGCAGATCG
Source organism: Tepidisphaeraceae bacterium (assembly GCA_036744635.1). Classification (GTDB taxonomy): domain Bacteria; phylum Planctomycetota; class Phycisphaerae; order Tepidisphaerales; family Tepidisphaeraceae; genus DAIOHQ01. The sequence goes on from DAIOHQ010000275.1 coordinate 5,365, forward strand.
CGGAGAAGTTGATCTGAGAGAGCTGGTATGACCGCATCATCCGCTCCCAATCGCCGCCGACTGTGGATCATCGTCGGGCTGGTCGCGATCATCGTGATCGCGGTTGGGATCTGGCGTCACGACTGGTGGCGCGAAAGCCAGGGCTTCGTCGGCAAAGGCATCGACGACGCCACTCAGCAAGAGATCGAGCGCCAAGGCTGGATCAAACTGCCCAAGAGCGCCACCCACGTGCAATCCCGCATCGAAGGATTTCAGGACAAGCTGGCGCTGCTGCGCTTCGAGCTGCCGCGGGCCGATGTCGAAGGCTTCATCGAAAACTCCCTCAGCATCTCCACGCAGGAATTTCCACCGAATCTTCGCACGAGTGTTGGATTCGTTTCCTGGTGGCAGCCGCAGGAGGCAACGCAGCCCGAGTTCTACCAAGGCCAGCGCGGCAGCGTGCGGCAGTGGATCATCATCGACAAGACCGATCCGAAACATCCGATTATTTACGTCACGACGATGGAACAATAAATCCCGCGCACAACTCCCCGTCATCTGTCATCCTGAAGTACTCTGAAGGATCCGGCCTCGATGCAGGCCGACTTGCCCCAATCTGGTGGGGCGGACATTCCTGTCTGCCGTGGCTGGAGGTGCGGTGGATGTACTCATCCACCCGAGTCCGGCCACATTTGGCG
>DAIOHQ010000276.1:0-6014 GCA_036744635.1 Tepidisphaeraceae bacterium
GCCATTGCCTTAGCGGCGTCGACGGCAGCGCCAGGCGCGCCGACGTTTTGATTCGCTATTTTGCCATCGCCGCCGAGCGTGGCGGTGCTGCCATCGACGGTGATGACGCTGACATTGGCGCCGTCGGCCTTCATGCCCAGCACGCGGTCGGTCAGCACGGTTCGCCAAACTTGCTTGAGGCTGGCCGCGGCATCGGCGGGCTGTTTGGCCACATCCACACCCACCAGCGCCGCCGGCTCGAACTTTGTCAGCGGGTCGAGGCCAGCGCAGATCTCATACAGATTGCCCACGGCTTCGTCCAACCCCTTTTCGTCGTAGGCGATCAGGCTGATCGACTCCTGGTTGAAATAGCCCACCGCATCCGACTGCCAGGCGAGATAGCCGTGGTTGCGGCCAATGACCTCCGCTGTCGCGGGATAGGGGAGGAACTTGTTGTCGGCGACGAACTTGATCAGTGCGTTGTCTTGTGGCGTGCCGATGAGGATCACCGGCCCCTGCACCGCGAAACCCACCTGCGATGGATTGGGGTTCTTGAAGTCGGGCTTGCCGGGAGCGAGTCCAACCCAGGTCTGCTGAATCGCTTCGGGAATCTGCCGCGGCTTGGCGGCTTCCTCAGCGGCCATCATCTTGCAGCGCACATCCCACGGCTTGAGCGCTTCAGCGAGGCGATCGGCGACCTTCTGGTATTGGTCGCCTTTGCCGGTGACGATGGTGATGTCCTTGTGAAGCTGGAAGAAGCGATAGAGGTTGTCGCGGTCGGCGCCGAAGAGCAGGGCGCGATGGGTTTCGCCGGCGATGGCGCCGCACTGGGCGGGCTGGTCGAGGGTGAAAGCTGCAGTGTCCCCCTTATTGCTCAGCAGCTCGCGGACGACCACTTTCCACTCCCCGGCCGGATCGTTCGCCGCCAGCGGGAGATTGAGCTTGAGCATGCCCTTGGTGGTGGAACGATACAGGTCATAGCGGACCACTCCCAGCGGGTCGATGACCTGCACGGCCAGCGGCGCTGAGCCGGCAAGCACGCGATTGTCATTGCCAAGCAGGATCGCCTCGATGTTCAACGACATCGGGTTTTGCTCGACGGTGAAATCCATCTGCAGCGACGGCGGCAGCACCTGGATGGCGGCGATTGGCTTGGCGGTGCGGGCGAAGACGCGCATCTGGCCGGGACCATAGCGCAGCTTGGCGCGGAGCATGCCGCCCTCTTTGGCGAACTGGCTCGCTTCGCCGCCATAAACAGCGTCATAAACGGCCCGGCCGTCATCGGGGATGCCGATGCTGGCGTCGGCGGAGGTGATCGCCTGCGGCTGGTTCGCCTCGATATCCGGCGTCGCGTTGACGGTGAAGATGTATTCGATGGCCGCATTGCCCTGCTTGGTGGCGGAAATGCCCCAGGCGTCGGTATCGATAACGGGGTCGATCTTGTTCGCCTTGAATCTCTCCGCCATCGCCTTGGCCACCGGCTCAAGCACCTTGGCATAGCGGCCGAAGGAAGTTTCGATCTGCGATTCGCCCTGTTTCTTGTCGGTCCACAGCTTTTGCACGAGGTCGGAATGCTCGGTCGAGAACGGCGCGCCCAGCTTCTGGGCGCCCTTGATCTCGATCTTGCTGTCGTCACTGACGATCACCGCGCCGCCGGCGGCGGCGAAGGCTTCGAGCGTGGCAATCTCTTTTTCCGGCAGGTAGTTCACGCCGGCCAGCAGCACCGCCTTGTGATGACGGGCCAGCGTGCCATCCAGCACATCCTCATCCACGATCGGAAACAGCGGCGTGTGGATCATCTTGCTGGCCAGATAGGCAAGGTTGCACTTCAGCCGGTGGCCGCCACCCTCATAGGCGGCATCGATGTAATTGTTGCTGGTGTTGGCCTCGATCGAATGAATTTCGCCATCGAGCTGCTGGGAGAGCGAATAGAGAATCGCCACCGGCGAGCGTTGGATCGGCAGATTATCAAAGATGGTGCCAAGGCGGGCCTGGGTCTTGTTGGCCTCGACGATACCGGCGGCATTGGGACACTTGGCCGGATCGGTCATGTTAAATGTCGGCGGCTTGAAGTTGCCCTGCACGTTCGCCTGGAAGCTGAGGAACTGCTCCATCCGGTAGTTGTCGGAAGGGATTCCATACCAGCTCGGCAGATACCACGACGGCTTGGCCAGCTCGCGCATGCGGCCGAACTCGAAGGTGAACGAGGGGAACATGTAGGTGCCGACGCCATCGTCATACCCGCCGTGGCCGGAGATCACCGGCAGGGGCCGCGTGATATTGAAGTAATAGCCATCGGCGTAAGCGTGCCAGCCATACATGCTCTGGGTGACGGTCATCAACTTCGGGTCGGCGTAGGAGATGTTGAAGGCCGACATCTTCCACGCGGCCTCCATGAACGATTCCTTCCAGCGGTTCATGGAGCGCCAGTCGCTGACCAGTTCCGGGCTGCCGCCCTTCACTTCACTATATTGGGGCGCCTTCTTGCCGAATGAAGACTCATACTGCCGATCCTGCGCCGGAATGTTGAAGGGCACCATGGCGCCGGTCTTGGGATCTTTCCACCAGGTGAGCCCGGGCTCATCGTACAAATGCACGCCGATCGCGTTGCCGAAGGTGCGGGAGATGAACGCCTCCTGCACGCCGCGGGCGACGCCGCCGCCCAGGACGTAGGGATCGGACCAGTCGCACTCCATGCGCAGGTCCATCTGGTGAGCGCCGCTCATGGTGCAGAGCTGCATGAAGTCGATGCCGCCGCGCACGGCGAATTCGCCGTTGGCGGGCATGTTGGCGGCGCGGTACTCACCATACATGGTGTTGAAACCCAGGCTGTCTTCGCCCATGGCCTCGACCGGTTTGCCAGCCGCTCCGCCCCAGTCGCCGACTTTGAAACTGCTCTTGCGGACGCTGGAATAGATGTCGATGCCATCCGGCTTCTTGACGGCGAGATTCTTGGGGTCGGTCAATCCATCGATGCCGGTGGCGGTTGCCCCGTCGCCGGCGACTTCGATCGTGTAATGGCCGGGGCGAAGCAGCCGTCCGTTGACATGCAGCCGCTCGGTGGCGATGGCCATCGCCGGAGGCGCGGCCGCGACCGGGCCGGTGACGCCGCTGGATGGCTCACCGGCATCAACGAGGAATTTCGCTGTCACCTTGCTTCCGTCTTCGCCCGTGAGCGTCAGCACCAGATCACCCTTGGCCAGCGGCTGCGGGCTGGAGCGCACGACCGAGACGTCGATCCATTCGTTGTTCTGATACGCGGTGCGGCCGAGTGGCAACAGCACCTTCAATTCGGCGGCGAATGACGACGAGACAATGAGCGAAGCGAGCGAGCCAAGAATGACGGCTGTCAGGCGGCGGTGAGGCATGCGCGGTTCCTTTCAAGTTTTGGAGAACCTGGTGAATCATCGAACAGGATGGCGGCAAGGAAACAAGATTGCAAGAATGATGCGCCAGCGGCTCACAATCCCGGAACGTATCCCTTGCCGAATTGGGCAGTGCCGCGCTGGCGGAAGGTGTCGGCGAACGGCATCCAGCTTGTCGTGCCCCCATCCACGATGATCGTCTGGCCGACGATGAAGCGGGCGGCGTCGCTGGCGAGGAAGCAGGCGACGGCGGCGATGTCGGCGGGCATGCCGACGAAGCCGATGGGAATGTTCTTGCCAAAGCTCTTGCCGTCCCAGCCCGGCTCGGCGACGAAGTAGTTTTCCACCTCGATGGCGCCGGGGGCGATGGCGTTGACGCGGATATTTTTCACCGCCAGCTCGATGGCCAGCTCGCGATTGAACGCCATGATCGCCCCGCGCGTGCCGGCGTAGACGGAATGGTCGGGGTTGCCCTGGAAGGCGTGGATGGATGTGATGTTGATGATCGCGCCGCTCTGTTGCTCGATCATGCGCGGCACCACACCCTGTGTCAGGAAAAACGGCGCACGCACGTTGACCGCGTAAAGCGTTTCATATTGCTCGGCCGTCACCTGCTCAAACGGCTTGTTCATGGTGATGCCGGCATTGTTCACCAGCACGTCGATTCCGCCGAGAAAATCCACCGCCTCGCGCCCAAGCTGCTGCACCGCGGCAAGCTGGGTGAAATCCGCCTTGAAGGCGCGGGCTCTTCCGCCGCCGGCGCTGATCTCTTTCACCGCCGCCTCAGCTCCGGCCGAGCTGTGCGAATAGTGCAGCGCCACGATCGCGCCCTGCCGGGCGAATTCCATCGCGATCCCGCGGCCAATGCCGGTGCCGGCGCCGCTGACGAGCACTTTCTTGCCCCGCAGGTTGTAGGATGGTCCATCGCTCATAAGCGGCAGTATAGCGGGCGAGGCTTGGGGCGCAAGTGGTGTTGTTGGATTTGAGAGCGGCTGCCGCTACGAAACCAGTTCCTTCACATCCACCGTCTGCCCCGTCTCCGAGCTTTGCACCCCGGCCATGACGGCGCCGAAGCTCCAGATGTTGTCCTGGCCGGAAATCTGTGCAGGCTTGCCGGATCGAATCGCCTCGGCAAAGGTGGTGAGGGTGTTGACCAGACCGTAGTCGGAGAGCTGGCCGGCGTCGATGGCGGTTTCGCTCGGGCCGCCTTGCCAGCCGCGCGGGCTCAGCCACTTGGCGATCTTGTCATTCTCGACGTTCAGCGATCCCTCCGCGCACTGCAGTCGCCACGAGCCGGACCAGGTCGTGTTCCTCCCCTTTCCGCTCCAGTCGCCGCTGTAGGTGAAATACGTTCCACCTTCGAGCTCCAGCAGCATCTTCAGCGCCGCCCCGTGCTGATACCAGCTCCAGGCCGGGTTGAACGCCTTGGCGTACACCTTCACGATATTCCGGCCGGTGACGGCGCGGATCAGGTCGAGGTGATGGATCGCCATGTCCACCAGCAGCACGTAAGGCATTTTTTCCCGGAACGTGCCGGTGAAGTCGGCGGGGATGTAGAAGTCGAGATGGCCGTGGCCGAACTCGCCGAGCTCTTTGCCGGCGATCATCTGCCGGAGCTTCTGAATGAAAGGGGCGTAGCGGTAGTTCTGAGAGACCACAAGCTGCTTATTGGCCTCGCGGGCGTATTGGAGCATCAGCTTGGCGTTGGCCAGGTTGTCTGCCAGCGGCTTTTCGGTGAGGAGGTGCAACCCACGGGCAAAAGCGAGCTTGGCGTGCTGGACATGAACCGCGGGCGGAGTGACGGTCAACACGGCGTCGGCCTGCACCTTGTCGAGCGCCTCTTCGAGAGTCTTGAATCGCTTGTCGGGACTGACGCCGGCGGCGTCGCCCGATTCCTGAAGCTGTTTGTCAACGACATCCACAATCGCGACGAGGTCGAAATCGGGAGACTTCGATGTCGTGTTGATGATCCACCCCTTGCCGTGCCCGCCAACGCCGCACTGAATCAAACGCAGTTTGCTCATAGCGCGGGAAGTTATAGAGGAATCAGGCCGTTACATCCACATGCGGCGGCTCATCGGCGCCAGCATCGCGCTCGTGGCGGGGGCGGGGCCGGGGGGGGTTGCGGTTTTGCTCGGGGGAATCGTGTTCATCGTGCAGGGGAGCAATTTCCTCGCTGCTCTCGACCTGGTGCTCGAGGCGGTCATCGGCAGCCGCGATGTCCTTGGCTACCGTTTGCGCTCGCCGAATGGTGCTGTCGCGCTGGGTGGCTTGGTCGCGCTGCACAACGGTGCTCTGTAAAACTGAACCGATATAGGGATTGATCTGGCTCATCGAAACATCCGGGCGATATCTCTTTATCGACGCAATCCCGCCATGAATTAAGCAAAATCTGACTACTTATTGGACGTGGACAACATAGTCGCCCGCATCCTCGAAGATGCGGGCCCGGCCGTTGGCCCGGTTGAGCACGTGGTAGACCAGTCCGCCCGCAGCATGACGCAGGCGACGGGGCATCGCCAGAGCGTATCGCCAGGCCCGAGATCGCTCAACTTCCGCAGCGCACAATGGCAGGGGCGCTGTGGGGGGAACAGGTGATTGACAGCGGCAAATGGACCTGACCCGAATGCCATTTCCTTAAGCCTCTTTAGCCTGATTTTTCAGGGCTTT
>DAIOHQ010000277.1:0-5966 GCA_036744635.1 Tepidisphaeraceae bacterium
AAAGCCCTGAAAAATCAGGCTAAAGAGGCTTAAGGAAATGGCATTCGGGTCAGGTACATTTGAGGTAGATTGGTGCGGAGCGATGCCGAAGAGACGCGCGGACAGCAGTATGCTTATGTGGAAATGGCCAGCGCCGCCAACAACAGCTGCCTTAAGAACCTGACCTATCCCAATGGCCGCATCGAGCGCTATGAATACAGCAGTGGCCTGGATAACAGCATCAGCCGTCTCTCGTTCCTGGCCGATGACAGCAGCGGCAGCGTGGGCACGCATCTGGAGGAATACAGGAGTCTATCCAACCCCAGCCTGCCTGCAATCCGCAACTTGCCGAGGTGGGGAAGGTCACAAAGCCTTGCCCCTCACCTTGTCACCCCCTCACCTTGTCATCTTCTACGGCGAGGTTGGCGCGCCGGGCGGCCTGCAGGTAGCGCAGGCCATGCTTCATGTCAGGCTCAAGGTGATTTCCCTCTGCCCATTCGTTCCATACGTTGACGAAGACCAGCCGCTCCTGCTTCGGCTTGGCGAGGGTCATTTGCACGATCGCGCGCAGGCCGGCCTCGAAATGCTCCGGGGAACAGTTGCTAAAGACGATGCCGTTGTCGCCGCGGCGGGGCGTGTTGTCCCAGGAGACGAAGATGCCGGGATAGACCGGATGCTCGCGCTGCCGGGAGGCCATGCGGGCGCGGGCAGCGACATAATCGTAGATCTTGACGCCATCGCGCATCGGGTTATCGAGCAGCTCAAACTGCGGCTCGAAATCCACGGTGCCGTCGAAGCCCAGCGTGCGATAATCGATGTCCGAGTACGAGTTAATCCCCAGCAACAGCGGATCGGCCACTCCGGCCCGCTTGCACTCCTGGCGGATCGTTTCGGCGGTGCGGCGGGGATCGGGTAGGCTGCGGGGACGATAGATCAGGAACAGCGGCCGGCCGTTCACGTGGAAGTAGCGCGTGTCCGCGAAGGCGCGGGCGAGCCAGCGGGCGTGCTGGCGGTCATCGTCCGGCGAGTAGGTTTGCTTCAGCAGGATTTCTTTTTCTTCGCCCAGCCAGCGGCGCGACCAGGTTTCGTTCGCCCACGCCAGGCAGAAAGGAAAATCCGGGCGTCCGCTGGCCAGCACTTCCTCAAATGGCCGCTCCAGCAGGCGCTTGCCGCCAAACCAGTAATGCCAGTAGCAGAATGCCTCGATGCCGTGCGTCTGCGCCAGCTCGGCCTGCGCTTGTCGCGTCTCTGGGAGGCGCAGGTCATAAAACCCAAGCTTGCCCGGCATGTGCGGCTGATAGTGCCCGGGAAACAGCGGCGCCGCCTTGGCGACGTTGGCCCATTCCGTAAACCCCTTTCCCCACCACGCGTCGTGTCATTATTCAGGAACAGCAGGATGTCCCCACTGGCCGCGTGCGCCCCGCGATTGGAGGTGGCAAGGAACCCCAAGTTCTTCGGATTGCGAATGACCTTCAACCGCTTCTCGCGCTTGGCCAGATCGCGCAGGTACGGATTCGTCTCATCCGTGGAGGCATCGTCGACGACGATCACTTCGACATCCCAATTACCGGGCATTGTCTCAAACAAGCTTCGCAGACAAGCGCGCGTGATGTCCACGCCGTTGTACACCGGAATCACGATCGACGTGCTTGGCCGCTGGCTTTGCACGTAACCCTCTCGACTCGATGAGCCATGCAGCGCCTTAATGACGGAGCGACGGGATGGGACAGAACCGCCTGAGGATTTACTCTTGTCGCTTAACTTACCTGCTTCATCCGCCGCACTCCTCATTTCCATCCACTCGATCGCCACGGCGGGTTCGGCCTCCTCTGAATCGGAATGCATCGCCGAAGCGGGGGGGTCGGATGAACGCGCGCACTTCACGATCGCAAACGCCGCCACGCGCCGGGATTCCGCCAGCATCTCTGCGCTGGAGTCCCCGGTGAGCCCCGCCGCGACAATATCCACGCTCGCATCCAGATACGGCAGTCCGACATCCCCCTCCGTCACCTCAGGCGAAAAAACCGCACATTCCGGAAAATTCGCCGCCAGATTCAGGCCGCTATCCCAGTCAAGTACCGAAGGCTCCCGGTCGAAGCGGCTACGGAAGGCAGTCAGAGCATCCTCGAAAGCGGAGGGGCCGGAGGGGCTGGCGATAGACTTCCCCTTCTCCGGCGCGCTTTTGTCGGTGTCGACGCTGATCGCGTCCAAGTCGTAAATCATGCACGCGCTGGCATCGTTCAAAACAACGCGATAATGATTTTGCAGGTGGCGGGCAAATTCGCGGTAGTGTTCCAGCCACCACAAGTACGTTTCGGGGATGACCAGGAATTGCGCTCCTTTCGCCCGCATCGCCTCCAGATGCGCGATTGCCGAGGCGCTGCTGTAAGGATGGTAACCGGCGTAGACACCGTTATGGTCCTGTGGAAAGTGCCAGGCCCGGCGCCCCGGATGGCGCAACATCATCTCATCGCCCTTGCTCACCATCAGGATCGCCGCGCGCTCGGGCACGTTGGCCGCCACTTTTTCCCGGATCATCTTGATCAACTGCCGGTAGGGCGCATGCGCGGTCTTGTCCGCCCCGGTCTGCTGCGCCACGTGTCCATTCTGCAGGTCATGAATCACCGTCTGCACTTCCATTTCGCGCGATGCGATCTGATCGCGCACCTCGATGACGATCCGGTTCAGTTCCTGCCGTTCCCGCGCCGCCTCGTCCATTGCCGTGCGGATCTGCTGCAATTGCCGCTGCGCCGATCGCAACATCGTGCGAAGCTGCCTGCGGTCTTCGGCCGCATCCGAAAAAAGGCTCTTGAAGTTCGCCGTCATGGCGCTCTGCTGGGCCAATCCCTGCCGCATCGCCTCCTGGTCCGCGCGGGTCTGCCGGATTTCCTCGTGCAGGTGCCGGGTCTGCTCGCTGAGTTTCCCGATGGCGCTTGCGGCGATCGAGGAATCCGTATGCGCTGCTCCGCACGATGAGCGATGAGGGCCCGGTAAAGACGCCAGGTGCCTCGTCGCTGGCGGTGATCGGCAGCGTCATCAGAATATATTCCTCCCACTCCACCAGACCCGCCACGCCGTTGAAATGGGGCAGGCCTTGCGGCAGCCGAAGCACACGAAACGACATCGTCGCCGTGTCGAGCAGTCCAAGCGCCGGCTGGCCGGAGGGGCCGGGGGTTTGCAAATTGCAGAAGCTCACCATGATCTGCATCAGAGTCTTCCTTCCCGATTGAATTCTTCCATCGCCTCGGCACGTAACGGCGCCGCCGGCGCAGGGGGGGTGCGCAAGTCCGTGCGCAAATCAAAGACGATGCATGCTGCGGCATCGTCGTGCTCGAGTGCTGAATACCTGCTATGCAGGTGTGTTGCCATCCCGCGGTAATGATCGAGCCACCAGCGGGCGCTGGCCGGAAACAACAGGAATTCCGCTCCGCGCCCGACCGCTTCCTCGATGGCGCTCACAGCCGCCTCATCCGATGCTGGATAGTGTCCGATGTATCGCCCTTGGGCATCGCACGGAAAATGCATTGCTCCCGGCCCCAATAGTGACAGCAGCTCCTCATCTCCCTTGCTCGCCACCAGCACCCTCGCCGCCGGTGGCAGCGATGCCTGCTTCACCCGCGCGACGCCGGCGCACGTACATCGACATCGATCCGGGCTACACCCAGTTCTGGCATGCGGCGGGAAATACCGGCGCCCGCCTGGAAGGCCATGATTTTTACTTCACCATCGGGCAGAACATCGGCAGCGATATTTGCCCGATACCGACTTGCGGGATTCGCTGGCGGCACGTGCGCCCGCCGGTGTTGATGGACTTGTGGCCTTGTAGGGTGGGCGTACCCGCCCACCAAATTGCGACTGATCAGGATGCCCGCTTCACCAGACCAACAGCGGCTGGTTCAGCGACCGCACCGCACATTACCTGGCCTGCGGCAAGCCGGCGCTCGTGCAGGACACGCACCTTCGGCCGCATCTTCCCACCGGGGAAGGATTGATCCCGTTTTCGTCGCTCCAACAAGCGATTGCCGGCGCCGAAGAAATTGCCGCCAATTATGAACGCCATTCAGCGGCGGCGCGGACCATCGCGGTGGACTACTTTGACTCCGACAAAGTCTTGAGCCGGTTGCTTGAGGAAGTGGACTTGAAGCCGTAGGCACACCATGCAGCACGACAAGCTCACCATCTTCTTCAGCGGCATGATCGCGGCCGACCCGCACCAGGGCGGGGCGACGTGGGCGGTGCTCCAGTATCTGCTGGGACTGAAGCGGCTGGGGCACGAGGTCTGGTTTGTCGAACCCATCGCGCGGGAGAAACTTCGACCCGCAGGGGCCGGGGGCGCGGCGAAGGGGGGCCTGGAAGATTCCGTCAACGCCCGCTATTTCCGAAATGTGACCGAAGCATTCGGCCTGGCGGAAACGTCGGCGCTGCTGGTGGCGGGAAGCAGCGAAACCGCAGGGACGCCGTATGAGCGATTGCGGGGCGCGGCAAAACGCGCCAGCGTCCTCTTTAACATCTCCGGCATGTTGACCGATGAGGCTCTGCTGGAATTCATTCCCACGCGGGTTTATCTCGACCTCGACCCCGCCTTCATCCAGCTCTGGAACGCCGTCAGCGGCATCGACATGCGCTTCGACCGGCACACCCATTTCGTCACCGTGGGGCTGGCCATCGGAACGCCGGGCTGCGACGTGCCCACCTGCTCGCGGAGTTGGATTCCAACATTCCAACCGATCGTGCTCCAGCATTGGCCGGCAGGGGGGGTGGGTGAGAAGATCGAAACCGATGCCTTCACCACCGTCGCCAACTGGCGCGGTTATGGCTCGATTACCCACGAAGGAAAATTCTACGGCCAGAAGGCGCACAGCCTTCGCCAATTGATCGACCTGCCCGCAAAGGTGGCAAAGCACGGCAGGGGGGAGCAGGGCCGTGCGGTAATGCCGGCGCTGAACATTCACCCCGCGGAAGTGAACGACCTGGCCCTGCTGGCCGAACATGGTTGGAAGTACCTCGACGCCGCCGATGTCGCCGGCACTCCGGAAAAATATGCCCGATTTATTCGCGGGTCGCGCGGAGAGCTGGGGATCGCCAAGAGCGGATACGTGGTTAGCCGCTGCGGGTGGTTCAGCGACCGCAGCGCCTGCTATCTCGCCAGCGGACGGCCGGTGGTGGCGCAGGAAACCGGCTTCAGCGCCTTCCTTCCCTGCGGCGAAGGATTGCTGGCATTTTCAACTTCCGACGAGGCCGCCGCGGGAATTGAAGCCGTCTGCAGCGACCCCGCCCGTCACGCCCGCGCCGCGCGAACATTGGCGGTGGAGCTTTTCGACTCTGACAAGGTTCTGGGGCGATTACTGGAGAGGGTGGTGCCGGAAGCAAAGGGGGCAAACCCCTTTGTCGGAACCGCTCGCCGGGTGCCGGTCACTAGGGGGTCTGTGCGCGCAAAGGGATCTGACCCCTTTCCTCCCGCCGCCCCCTCGAAAGCCCATCCCAGCCACGTCACCACCCGCGCCCTGCGCAACGTCCTGGGGAAGGCCTGTGAAGGACCCGGGGGGGCGGGGATGGCGCAGGGGGGGCAGAAGATCCTCTCCATCCATCGCCGCTTTTCCGACTACAGCACCAGCTTTGCCCTGGAAGAGCTGAGCGTCGAATTCCCCGGCAACCGCCGCGTCGATCTCATGTTCAAGAACCTCTCCACCGACGCTCTGCTGCACGGCGCCCGCCAGACCCGGCCGGCGATGATCTACGACCCGCGCCGCGAAATTCTCGTCTATCAGCACATCCTCGCCTCCGCGGGACTCGGCACCGCCAGATGCCACGCGGCCGTCGGGGATGTGCGGCGGTAGCGCTACTGGCTGGTGCTGGAATATGTGAATCTACCCAAGCTGTGCCACGTCGGCGACTTCGCCGTCTGGCGCGACGTCGCCGGCTGGCTGGCGCGCATGCACCAGCTCGGGAAAGGGGTCAGGAACCTTTTGCCGGAACGGCCCGCAGGG
>DAIOHQ010000278.1:0-5877 GCA_036744635.1 Tepidisphaeraceae bacterium
ATGGACGTCGAGCAGTCCATGCGCAACCTTTCCACCGCCCAGGAACAGCTCGTGTCGATCGCCTCCGCCGTCGGCTTAGGGGGGGCAGGAGGGGCGAGGGGGGGCGGCGCAAATATCCTCATCTTCGACGAGCCCACCAGTTCCCTCTCCGAACCCGAAGCCCAGCGCCTTTTTGTCCTGATCGAAGACCTCAAGCGCCGCGGCGTCACCATGATCTACGTCTCCCATCGCATGCCCGAGGTCTTCCGCCTCTGCGACCGCGTCAGTGTCCTGCGCGACGGGAAATATGTGGGAACCCTCGACAAGTCCGATGCCACCGAGGGGCGCGTGGTGCAGATGATGATCGGCCGATCCCTCGAGCAATATTTTCCCAGGCACCTTTCTGAAAAAATCGGCCAGACCATGCTGCGCGTCGAAAGCCTCTCTTCACCGGGCAAATTCAAGGATGTCTCCTTCCAAATCAAAGCCGGCGAAATCGTCGGCTTCGCCGGCCTGGTCGGCTCCGGCCGCTCCGAGATCGCCAAAGCCATCTTCGGCCTCGACGCCCAACGCTCCGGAAGCGTCATCATCGAGGGCCAGCCGCTAACCGCGGGAAGCGTGCGCGCGGCGATGTCCCGCGGCGTCGGCCTGGTGCCCGAAGACCGCAAGCGCCAGGGACTGGTGCTGATGATGAGCGGCCGAGGCAATTTTTCCCTCGCCATGCTCGACCGGCTCAATCGCCTGGGGCTGCTCGATTTTTCCGCCGAGCAGCGCGAGGCAGCCGATTATTTCACCCGCTTGCGCGTGAAAACGCCCTCGCTGGCGACGCCGGTGGCCGGCCTGAGCGGTGGAAATCAACAGAAAGTAGTCCTTGCCAAATGGCTTGCCCGCGGTGCCAAGCTGCTGATCGTCGATGAGCCCACTCGCGGTGTGGATGTGGGCGCCAAGGCCGCCATTCACGAGATCATCGACGACCTCGCCCGCGCCGGCGTGGCCATCCTCCTGATCTCCTCGGAGCTCCCCGAACTCCTCAACCTCTCCACCAGAATCCTGGTCATGCGCGAAGGCGCCTTAGTCGGTCAACTATCCCGATCGGAAGCTACTCAAGACAACGTCCTGCGCCTCATGGCCGGCGTCGGCAAAGAATCGGTGAGTCAACGCAATTGAGCTGTGCGAACCATTGCCGCAGGTCATTGTGCAACGGACAACGGACAACGGACAACGGACCACGGACCAGCAACTACTTCTCCCTCGTCGTCGGCCTTAAATTCCGCCCCTCCCGCGTTGCCTCAAACGCCGCCTGAAACGCCGCCGCCGATTTCTGGGCATCATTCTGCTGCTGATACAGCAATCCCAGCGTGTAATACGCCTCGGCCGGATCGGGATTCAACTTGACGATCTCCAGCAGCAGCGGCTTGGCCTCATCCAGCTTCTTCATCGCCACCAGCGCCCGCGCCCGCGCCAGATTGAGCTGCACTGCCGGCAGCTTCTCCCCAATCTCCTCGATCTGCTTGAGCGCATCCGCCGGCTGGCCAAGTACCAGCAGCACATCCGCCATCGCCAGCTTCAATTCCGGATCGTTCGGCTCGTGCTTGATTCCCTGTTCCAGCTCCAGGCGGGCCTGCTCCGGCATCCCCTTGTCCAGCAGCCGATGCGCCACCGCGATGTGCCGGTTGGCGATCTTCTGATCGGTGTCCGCAACCACGTCATGATCGTTCAGGCGATGCTCCAGCCCTGCCTGATCAATCTGGTTCGATGCGAACGCGAGGTAGGCTTCAAGATCCTGCGTGAATGATTTGGAAACACCCGGAAGATGGGCCACCTGCCTGCCGTCGGCGCGGATGACAAGCGTCGTCGGCCAGGCATACACCGAAAGCTGCCCGGAAAGCGCGAACTCACCGTCCACCACGATTGGCCACGGATACTTCCCATCCGCCGCCAGCGCCTTGGCTCCGGCGGGCGCGGATTCACCGCTCAGAATCACGATCGCCTGCGCCGCCTTCGGATCCTTCAACAGCATCTTGGCCTGATCCAGCGCCTGCGCGCTGGGCTGATGGTCCGCCCGCACGAAAAGCAGCACGGTAGGGCATTCGGCATTCGGCACCTTCACTTCCGCGCCATCCACCGTCTTGAGCGTCAGCGCAATCGCTGCCGGTTGCGGCTTGTCTTCGCCGTGCGCTCCCGCCGCCAGCGCCATGATGCACAGCGCCGCGACAGTCACGCATCCGCCCCACGATCGCGAAAGAAACATTTTGCTTTTCATTGCGTTAGTTCCCTGCTGCGGCGCTGGCCGCGACGTTCGCCGGCTGCGTCGGTGAGGTGGGGGGGGCCGGCCTGGCAACCGGGTTTTCCCGATCGTAGAAATATTCCTTATGGCAGCCCGGCTGGCACGATCCGCCGCTCTTGCTCGGCTTGAAGTTGATCGGCAATTCCCACTTTCCGTACGGCACCGAGTTGCGAATATGAAACTGCTGCTCGCTGGCGTGCGTCTCATGGCAGGCCCGGCAGGTGCGCCCTTTGTCCGCTTTGTTCACGTGCGCGTAGTGCAAGTTGGTGCTGCCGTTGCGGAAGTTCGTCAGACCCTTGGTATCCTTGAGCTGCACGAGCTGCTTGTCGTGGCACGAGAAGCACAGGTCATACTTCTCGATCTCGAACGAGGTGTAAAACGTCTCCGGATAGCTCTTGGCCAGCAGGCGGGTTTGATCGCTGCCGTGAACTTCATGGCACCCCGAGCAGTTGCCTTCCTTGGCGGGGCCGTGCAGATACAGGTTCTTGCTGGTCAGCTCCGATACCGCGGCCACCACGTGTCCATCGGCGTCCTTGATCTTCTTGTCATGGCACGTCAGGCAGGTCTTGATGGGAACATCCTTCTGCAGCTTTGCCAGCGTTCCGCCGTGGGGGGTGTGGCAGGTCAGGCAGGCAGCGCCTTCGGTTACCACCGGGTGCTTGTGCGTAGCCTTCTCAACCCGATCCTTGATCTTCTCATGGCAGGACAGGCACAGCTCCGCCGGTGCCTTCTTAAGCTGCATCACCTGGTCTGATGCGTGCGGTTCGTGGCACTGCTGGCAATCGCCTTCGGCCGCCGGCTTGTGAACGAATTTTGCTTCCTTGAGCTGCTTGTTCATGTCATCGTGGCAGCTCGTGCAGAGCTCGCGTCCCTCGGCCACCAGCAGCTTCTTGTGATCGGACCGATGGGCATCATGGCATGCCGCGCAGCTTCCCGCGGCCACCGGACCATGGATGTGCGTGCGTTTCTTGGTTACGTCATCGTGGCAGGTGGCGCACAATTCCGCCATCGTGTCCTTGCGCAGCACCAGCCGCGTGGCCCCGCCGTGCGGGTTGTGGCACGACAGGCATTTCGCATCCGCCACCGGCTTGTGTACCACCTTGCCGGTGATCTTGCCGATGTGGCAGAACTCGCACAGTTCCTTATCCGTCTGCCGCAGCTTGAAGGTGTGCTGCTTCTCATCGACATACGTGTGGCACGCGTCGCAGGCGCCCAGCGCCGTCGGGCCGTGCAGCACCTTGTACTTCGTCTGCTCGGCGTGGCACCCGCCATCGGTGCAGCTCTTCGTGCGCTCGGTTGGCCGGGCCACTTGCGTCGCCGGCTTAACCGCGTCGGCCGCGAAAGCGCTGTCCGCGATGCTCAGCACCACAAGAAATCCGATTACGCGCCCGGTCATAAGGATTCCCCCTTTCCTGCAACGTCCTTCGCCGCCAGCAGCTTCTTCTGCGCCTCTTCGAGCAGCGCCTGCGTGTAGCGCGGATTGTGAACGCCCCAGCTTCCATCCAGCTTCACCAGATCCAGGAGCTGCCTGGCCTCGTTGATCAGCTTGACCGCTTCCGGCGATGTCGGCATCTGCGCGGGAACCTGTTTGATGATGGCGTCATACGTCTCGTGCGTGGCCTTCTGCCACATCGGGATCATCTTCTCGCCCATCCCCGGCTTGTGGCAGCTATCGCAGGCGGCCGGCGTGGCCGCGTTCACCGTCGCCCCGCTCAACGGCTTCACCGACACGCTTCGCGGCTGGATGTGGCAGCCGGTGCAGGCGACGTGCGCCAGGAACATCGGCGTCACCGCCGGCGCTGCGCTGGCCGTCGCGTGCGGCGGATCGGTCGACTTGTACGTCCGTTGCTGAATGTTGTGCTGGCCGACGTGGCAGGACTGGCAATCGATCTGGTCCAGCCGCATCGCCTGCGCCGCCGGTCCGTGGCGGGTGATGCCATGGCAACTGAAGCACTCCACCTTGTGCTTGCCGTCGGAGTGTACCTTGTGCATCTCCTCGGGCGAGGTGAAGCGCTCGATACCGAATTCGTGGCACGTGAAGCACTGGTCGCTCTTCACCTTCTGCGTTGAGGCGGTAGCGCCGCGATGGCATGACTCGCATGATGCCCCGTAAGCAAGATATTCGCTGTGGACGACCGTGAGCCCCTGGTACTCGATCGGATGGTCGGGCGGGTTGTGACACGTCAGGCAGTCGCTCGGAGCGTGCTTTTCGTGGCCAGCACCTTCCGCCGGAGTTGCCGCGGCCGGCGCGCCTGCGGGCGTCGTGTCCATTACCGTCTTAACCAGCGCCCCCTTCGCCGAAGCCACTCCACCCGAGGCGCTCTGCGGGGCAGCGCTGCCCGACGCGACCAGCGGCTTATTCGCACCGTTGTAGGCCAGATGGCAGGTGATGCAGGTGTTGGTGTCCACCTCAAAATGCTGCTCGCCGCGGCTGTGGGAGTGGCATGTCGTGCAATGCACCTGCACGCCCTTGTATTCCAAATCCAGATGCTTGGCGTGGTTGAAAAAGAACTTGCCATCGTGGCGGGATTGGGCGCGGACGCGCTCCATGTCATGACAACCCGGCCGGGTGCAGGCGAAATCCGACACGGATGCCGACGGCTTGGTGGCAGTGCGTTCCAGCACGTCATCCACTACCTGCCCCAGACCATTCAGCTTGGCCGCGACGAAATTTTGCGCCCCGGGCGGGATATGGCATCGGACGCATTCGACTTCCTTGTGCGCACCGCGATGCCAGCTCGCGTAATAGCTCTCCATGATGTGGCAGCTTTTGCAGAAGCCGCTTTGGCTGGTCGCCTCAACGCTGATGATGGTGAAGGGCACCATCACGATGAACAAACGGAGCGGCCAGCGCCATTTTCCGCCCGGCCACAGGATACGAAGCATGCGCCGCAAGGGTACTCTCCCGGTAAATCTTCCGAGAGACAGTTAGCAGTGCTCATGCCGTGGAACTCATACACTTACGGTGCGAAAAGCGGCGATTGTGTTCGGCCCGCTCTCGCAAATGAGAAACTGGACTTATGAGTCCTCTTATCCAGAAGAAGCCGGAAAATAACCAATACCTGTCAAATGAAGCAGGTCCGCCGCGGGCTTTGCCGGCCGCGGGCGTGCTGGTGGTCTTCGGGGCCAGCGACTGGTTCGAGGCGAAGACCGACAACGAGTGGTGGCATCCCTGGTGGCTGCTGCTGTGGAAAGCGGCCTGCGTGATCGCCCTGGCAACCATCGCAGTCATCGCCTACCGCCGCGAGCGCCTGCGGAAGCTCTACCAGTAATGGTCCCGGCATGAAGCAACGGTGCGGTGGGCACTTCCGCACCTGCGGTGGGCAATTCCGCCGGGATACCGTCGGCCATTCATCGCTCCGCGTTGCTGCGCGAAAGGCTGGCGAAATGTACCGGACCCCGTTGCGTTCTCCATCGCGTATTGACTCCTGACCCTTTATGCGCTCCCTGCCACTGCGCCACTGCGCATTCATGGTTTTCCTCTACTGTCCTTGCGTTTCCCATTTCTCCTACTTGGATTTCGCTTGCTGTTGCGCAAATCGAGCAGCGCGTTACCTAGCACTACAGCGCTACGTCCGCATCGGATAGGAGCGAAGTCGTGAGTTCTTGGC
>DAIOHQ010000279.1:0-5868 GCA_036744635.1 Tepidisphaeraceae bacterium
CATCGGGAGCATCGGGATTGAAGCTTGCGCCGCCGTAACCATACGGATCGATCAGGATGGTGAGCAGCGTGAAAGGGCTGAAGCCGCTGAGCAACAGGGCAGGGATACCGCCGGTGCTGCGGCCGCTGTTTTCCAGAAAGCTGAAGCCGCACCAGCCGAGGGTGGCGCAGACACCGACAACGATGCCGACCGAGCTCATCACCGCGACCACGGTCTTGCGGCAGCGCAGGGACATGTGCATGCCCAGGATGCTGGCGAAGGCGACGACAATGATGAGGATGCCGGGGAGGATGAGAACCGCTTCGGGGAAGACGATCCAGCGGGCATTGGGATCGTTATTCACCGAGAAGCGGCCGATGTCATAGATGATGAAGAAGATGGCGCTGGCGATGGGAACGGCCACGAGTGGCAGGACGAAGCTCACCAGGCCGCGCAGCTTGCCCCAGATGTAATAGCGGCTGGTGATCGGCGTGGTCAGAAGCAGATCGAGCGAGCCATCTTCTTTTTCGCGGGTGACGGTGGAGGCGGCGGCGTTGGTAACGATGAGCAGGATGACGGCAAACTCAATGATGGCCGCGCCCAGCAGATATTTACGGACATCCTCGGCGGAGATGACGCGCTGCACGTCCTTGAGTTGCAGGACGGCCAGATCGGTGCCGCGGGCAATCAGCCTGAGCGGCAGCACTTCGTAGCGGCCGCGAATGTCGTCAAGGCGGATCGGCTTTTCATTAAGCGTGACGGTGGTGCCGCGGGTGACGGAGTAGGTGGTGGCGCTGTCGCCGGTATAGATGGAGAGCTGGTTGGCGATGGGATTGTAGCTGGCGGCGTTGACGTAGAGGGCCGGGGTTTTTTCGCTGGCATAGCAGAAGACCAGAATAAGGGCGCCGAGGATGCCGGAGGCGATGAAGCCATAGCGCAGAATGGAGGCGCGGGCGGCGGAGGCCTTGGTCTTGGCTTCGCGCCAGGCGATGGGATTGAACCAGACCACACGCGGCTTGCGGCGGCGGTCGCCGCTGGAGAGATGGAGCTTCTGCAGCACCCAGCCCTGAATGGAAATGGTCGACTGGGCGGCGCGGCGGAGAAAGAGGATCGAGGGAAGCACCAGCACCACGCTGAGGAAGAACATGAAACTGGTGTAGAAGGTTGCCGGGCTGGAGAGGTACCAGGCCATCGGCCACCACTGCAAACCCTGCGGAAGCTGGGCGACGCTGGGTGGCATGTAGGTTTTGTCGTTGAAGATCACGCGCAGAGCGAGGAACGGGTGCAGGCCGGTGAAATAGCTGACCATTGCGCGGTCGGGGAGGGGCAGGCCATGGTCGTCCTTGAGCACCTGGCCGGACGCGTCGGTCAGATTACCCAAGGTCGGATGCAGGGCGGGAATGCGGTCGAGCAGGAACATTCCCACCAGATAGATCACGATGAAAAGATAGAAGCTGAAGATGGTGCGGCGGGTGCCGACCTTGAAGACCGCGATGGCCATCGCCAGGGCGCCGGTGACAAACGCGGTGGCGGCGGCGATGCCGAAGGAGAGCACGATGCTGCGGATGGCGACGCCGCCGAAGATCTGAGTGATGGAAAAAATCGGAATGCCGCTGACCAGCAAGGCGATCACAAAAAACAGTCGCGACAGCAGCGATCCGAAGAGGACCTGGCCATTGGTGAGAGGCGTGGCCAGCAGGATGTCATAGGTCTGGCTGTCTTTTTCCTGGGTGATGGCGCCGGCGGTGAAGATGGGGGCCAGCAGGGCGACCAGCCCAAGCTGCAGATAGCTCATCTGCTGAAAAATGTGGCCGCTGACTTTGGAAAGTTTAGAGAGGTCGGCGTTGCCGAAGGCATCCTGGCTGGAGAGGAGGGAGAAGATGACCAGGACGGTCAGCAGCCCCAGATATCCGCAGCGAATGAACAGGTCGCGTTTGCGCTTGCCGCCGGTGGAGACAACCCGCAGCAGAATCGGGTTGGCCGGGAGCAGCCTCCAGAAATATTCCGCGATGCCAAGCATCATGGGATTGTAGCGGGCGGAAGGTGGGAGTGTTAGCGGGAGGAGCGCCATACGCCATGGCGGGTGCAGCCCTCCGCTATGGCGGCCGTGCGCTTTCACCCTCTCCCGGTATTTCCGGGAGAGGGCAGGGGGTGAGGCGCATTTCGATCCCGCCAAATGTGCCCTCACCCTAACCCTCTCCCACGCGTACGTGGGCGAGGGGACCGGAGGGTATTCGCGAAAATGAAGGGTTACACTCCCATCGCCAAGGTGGCGGATTTGAAAGGATTTGGTGTTCGGGTAAGTTATTCGGCGCTCTTACCCGGAGGCGCTTGTGTCAAATGTGAAGTTTGAGGTGGATTCGTTGGGGAATGATTGCTACGCGATCAACGATCGCGGGCGGACGGTCGCCACGGTGTCGGGTCAGGGATTCGTCGACTGGATTCTGCGCTCGCCGATGCAGGATGGGGAGCGCATCCAGACGATCAAGAAAGAGACGCACATGGGGTACGTCCTGGGGTTGAAGTTTGAGCTGGCCATGCCCAACGGCGTGACCCACATGGGGAAGCTGGGCTGGAACATCGAGCAGGAGGGCAAGCGACTGGTGCTGACGGCCGATTCTGCCAGCGCGGATGGGAAGCTGGCCGCCCAGACGGTGGCGACGCTACGGACCGATGCACTGGTAAGCCAGTATGAATGGGAGCTGACGACGACGCTCACCTCGCACGCCAAGGAAGGTTTGGACCTGAAGACCGTTGAGTTCAACAACGTCTATCCATCCCGCGCCGGGCTTTGCATGTTGTATGCGCCGCAGAAGCAGTACGACAGCACGCTGATGGTGGACGCGGCCGGCGTGGTCTGGAAATTTCCCCATCAGCACATGATGCACTATGGCAGGAAGACCGATGCGCTGAAGCTGGGACAGGATGCGCTGTCGGGATTTTTCGGCGAGAAGACCGGCAGCCCGGTGGTGATGATTCAGTCGGCTGCGGGCGAGCCGACATTCGGCATCTGCGACATGTATTATGACTTGCACTGCTGCGCGAAGCTGACGGCGCCGCTGCTGCCGGGAGCGTCGCTGCAATATCGATACATCATCAAATATTTGAGCAACGCCGAGTCGCAGAAGCTGCTGGGGCGGGCCAAGGCGGTGGCGGTGACGGCCGAGGATCATTCCCGCTGCGACTATCCGCGCTTCGAGCTGGGGCTGAACCAGTTTGATCGGGGGGCGATGATCGACCGCGCTGACGACTGCAGCGGGTTTCGCCCGCGGCCGCCCAAGAAGGTGTGGGACCGGCAGGTGGGACACAAGACCAAGGGATCGCTGCGCATCACCAATGAGATCGCCGAGGAAACGGTGTGGACGGCCGAGCCGCCCAATCCGATTCCCTCCAGGACACAGCTCACGATTCGCGCGATGATCAAGACGCAGGGCGTCGAGGGAAAGGGGGCGTTCATCCGGGTGCGCTATCACACGTTTGAGTGGCGGCCCAAGCCGCACGTGGTCTGGGCGAAGGTGCTGGAGACCGACGCGGTGAGCGGAACGAGCGAGGGGTGGACGAAGGTAGCCATGCCGCCGCTGACGGTGCCGGAGGAGGAATTCGACTATCTGGTGGCGATCGATGCGGTGCTGGACGGCAAAGGCGTGGCCTGGATCACGGATGTGGATGTGGACCTGCAGCCACTGCCGGCGCCGCCGCCGGCGTTGGAGGTGGGCTCAAAGGGAAAACGCCAGGCGGCGACGGGGCGACGGGCGACGGCGTCTTCGGGGGCGGAAAAGTGAGCAGGCGTGTGCACGCCGGAGCGTGATGGATCGCGGGTGACTATGCTGAGCAGCGCGGAAAAGATCGAGTTGTATCAGCGCGGATATGTGCGCATCGCCGGGCTGATTCCGCGACAGACCATGGATGCGGCGCTGCGCGCGATCAACGCATCGGTGGGCCGGGGGATGAACGAAGGGGACATGCCGCGCTATCACGCGCAGGGGTTTTGTTCGGATAGCCGCAGCACGCCGGTGATTACCGATCTGTTCAATAAGACGCCGGCCTTCGCACTGGTCGAGTCGCTGCTGGGGGCGGGAAATATTCTGCCGGTGAATGATGGGCAGGTGGCGTTGCGCTTTCCGACCATGGCGGAGCCTACCGGCTTGCCCCGGCCGCACATCGACGGGACCTACGCCCCCAATAACGGCGTCGAGCCGGGCAAGCTGGAAAATTTCACCCTGCTGGTCGGGTGCTTTTTGAGCGATGTGAAAGCGCCGTTGTCCGGAAATTTCATGGTCTGGCCGGGATCGCATCGCGCTCACGCCGAATATTTTGCCCGGCACGGGCCGGAAGCGCTGCTGCAGGGGATGCCGGCTGTGGACCTGGGCGAAGGCGTGCAGGTGCAAGTGAACGCGGGCGACGTCGTGCTGGCGCAGTATCTGTTGGGACATACGGTGGCGCCCAACACTTCTCCTCACATTCGCTATACCGTTTTTTTTCGCATTCACGCGCGGGAAATGCCGGCGGACCGATTCCGGTCGATGACCGAGCCGTGGGCGCATTGGCCGGGGATGAGTGACGTGGGCGGAGAGATGGCGCGCTAAAGCCGCGCGCTGACGGCTGCGGGCTTTGACGGCGCCGGGGGAATCTCCTACACTTTGATCTCTTATGGAAATCCTGCTGTCCATTACGGTATTCGTCGCGTTTGGGGCGGCGTTTGTGTTTCTGAACCTGATGGTCGGCTCGCTGGCCCGGCCGCAGATCCCCAACCCCGAAAAGGCCGCGGTTTATGAGTGCGGCGAGCCGAGCATCGGCTCGAGCTGGGTGCAGTTCGACCTGCGGTTTTATATCGTCGCGCTGGTCTATCTGATCTTCGACGTGGAAGTGGCGCTGTTCTATCCCTGGGCCGTCGCCTACGGCAGCGCCGGCGAGCTTGGCCAGGCGCTGGGAATGAGCGCTTTTCAGGTTCGCCAGGTGGCGATCGTGGACATGCTCTTTTTCTTCGGCGTGCTGATGGTTGGCTTCGCGTACCTGTGGCGCTTCGGATACCTCGACTGGGTGCGCTCGGCGGCCACCACCAGCCTCAAAGTGGACTATCGTCCCGGCATCGACCTGCGCCAGGAAGCGCGGGCGGATCGGTCGCTCTGAGCCAATTTTGCACCGAACGGAGTTGGGCGCGAACCATCTGGCCAATAATCCCATATCAATCCGCGGGCGCCGCTAACTTGACACCCCCGCGCGAGCCGATAAGTTACCTAACCCATTCGGCAGTAGCTCAATGGTAGAGCAGCCGGCTGTTAACCGGCTGGTTGTAGGTTCGAGTCCTACCTGCCGAGCATTAGAGTTGGTAGCGAAACTTGGCTACCCGCCAGTTAACGCGGAACCCCGAGAGGCGACCCCTCCGGGGTTCTTGCGTTTCCGCCAGTAAATGCAAGGGTTTGCGACATGTCCGACTTTCGGCTCGGGCGGTCGGCAGCTTCTGGAGTTGCTCTAAAACGCGGACCGTGAGCAGTGGACGAACAAGGGCTTTCAGGAAGGGTTGGGCGGCATGGGGATACGCGACCTCTGGCCCTGGTCGGAATCGCTGCTAAATTAGAACTTCCCCAACTCGGCGTCGCGGAAACGGACCACATCACTCGTTCGGGCACCGGGCAGCTTCAGTGTAATGCCCGTCGTCATCAGATCGTCACCCCGCATCCTGGCGGGTGTCACCAGGCCCTCGACCGATTCGACCCAGTACTCTCTGCGCGCGTCGAGTCCCTTCAGCACGAGCGGCAGTCCGGCCTCAGGGCAACGGGCACGGCGAAATGCCATCACGATTCCTTCACGCAGATCGGGACGGTACAACTCGAAGGCTAGAGCGGTTTGCAATTGAATGTACACTGGCACGCGACGGAGCGTGTCATG
>DAIOHQ010000280.1:0-5836 GCA_036744635.1 Tepidisphaeraceae bacterium
TGAGACAAAAGGGGTGGCTCATACACTCGTTCTTTGCCCAAGCTGGATTGGAGCTTGAGATTACTTAAACTTCTTTATGCAACGGTCAGTGACTGAATTTGGAAGGTCGATTATGTTGAGCAATAGCCTTGTTGAATTTTCGCGCCGTCTTTGTCATAGAATCTTCGTCATTTCCATGATTGGCGTGATGGTCTCGTGCGATCGTGGCCAAGGCAAGAACGGTCTTGGAGGTTCTTCGCTTGGCAGTCAGGCCATTCCAAACAGCGAACTGCAGCTTCACTATGTAGTACAGTTCGATGCAGTTCATCAAGCATCCTCTTCGGCGAAGGGTGATGTGCTATTTATTGTGGTGTGGGTTGGTGGGAAAGGTGCCATTGTCCACTCAGACAAATTCAATCGAGTGACTATGATTAATGGCCATACGATACGGCCATCCTATACAGAACGAAGTATCTATTCCCTGCAGCAGGACTACACACTGCAAGACTTGGGTATTTCCGACGACGATAGAATGCACTTGTTTTCCTTGTTACAGGCAAGTAGTAACCCTAGACCTAACTTGATGTCGGATGCCGTATGGCAGCGAGTTATTACTCCTCATCTTGCCGAGGTGCAGCCCTGACTGGCAAAGTTGTGGTGGCTGTAGTGGCCCAGTGGCTTGTCGGGCGGATTTGTTCGGAATAGGTTGGGATTTCTGGATGCTCATATGATGTTGCCAGAGGATGCAGACGGTAGGGTCCGCTTCAGCGGACGTGTCATCTCGTGCTATAATCTGTCATTGCCGCTGTTATCAAGCGAAGGAAATTATGGAGACCCAAACTCTGACTCTCGGGAAACGCCGGTTTATCGTGGTACCCGAACGCGATTTTCGCCGGCTGCAGAAGCAGGCGAGCGAGAGCGCGGTCCGTTCGGAGTTTGCCGAAGAAGCCATGCGTGAGCTTCGCGCATACCGCAAGACCCGCAAAGCCGCCGAATGGAACGACATCAAGCGCAAGTGATGATCTCTCCCCAATGAGCCACTCAACCCGCCTCATTTGGATCGTCTTCACCATCACCATCACGGTGTACGTCGCGTTCTTTCAATTCGGCTGGATTTCCGACGACTCCGGCGAAGGCGCTGATCACTGCGCAGTGACCGGCTTCGGTATTCTCTTCATCCTTCTGCTCGGCACCATCATTGAAGTGTTCACCAATAGAAAAAAGCGATCCCCGCGCGGCTTCGAGCCCATCATGCCACCCACCGCCGCTCCCCGCGATGATGACCCGCCCCCTTCGTAGCACGGGTTTCCAACCCGTGCTAAACCACGCTCCTTCCTCATCAACCCTACTCCTCCCTCAAATAATACTCCTCCTCCAACCCCTTCAACTTCTTCGCCAACGTCTCATACTCCCGCTGCAATTTCTGCCCCCTCGATGCATCCTTGAAGCTCCCCGCCTCCCCAAACATCCCCTGGCATTCGGCGATGGCCACCTCCGTCTCGGTGATCTGCTTCTCCAGGTCCTTCTGCGACAACTTTCCAAACGGCCGCAGGTACGGATTGTCCCCCTTCTTCTCCTTCTTCTGCAGCGGCCTGGGCTTCTCCTTCACCTTCTCCGCCGGCCGGTTCTTCTGCTGTTTCTCCGCCGCCTTCTCCCGCGCGCGCTCCCTCTGTTTCCCCATCCACGCGCTATAATTCCCCGCAAAATCCGCCACCTCCGGCGGGTTGATCACCAGCAGCCGACCCACGGTCTGATCCAGAAAATACCGGTCGTGGCTCACGCACAGCGTCGTCCCCTCGAACTGCCCCAGCGTCTTTTCCAGCGCCTCGCACGATGCGATGTCCAGATGATTCGTCGGCTCATCCATCACCAGCACGTTGGGCTTGTCCAGCAGCAACTGCGCCAGCCGCACCCGCGCCCGCTCACCGCCGCTGAGCAATCCCATCGGCTTGTCGATGTCATCCCCGCGAAACATCAGCATCCCCAGGATATCCCGCACCTGCTGCTCCTTCACCGGCCGATCCTCCCAGGTCTGCTCCACCACCGTCGCCTCCGGGTCGAATTCGTCCAGCCGCTGGTCGTAATAGCCGATGTTCAGATTCGCCCCCCACTTGATGTCCCCCTCATCGGCATCCTCGCGCCCCAGCAGCACCTTCAACAGCGTCGTCTTGCCCGACCCGTTGGGCCCGATGATCCCGATTCGCTCCCCGCGCTTCACCGAAAAATGCACATCATCCCACAGCTCCTTGGTATCGAAGCGCTTGGACAACTCCTTCACCACCAGCACCTGGTCCCCCGCCCGCTGGTCGGTATTGATCGACAGGTGAATCTTCTTCTGCACCTCCACCGTCTGGATGATCTGATCGCTCTTCAGCAGCCGATCCAGCCGCTTTCCCCGGCCCTTGGCCTCCTTGCTGCGCTGCCCGGCCCCGAAGCGGCGGATGAATTCCTTCTGCTTTTCGATGTCCGCCTGCTGCTGCTCGTACGCCCGCGCCTGCGACAATTCCTGCACGTCACGCTGCTTGATGAACGCCGAATAATTCCCCGGATAGCTAAACAGCTTCTGCCGCGTCAGCCAGACGATCCGCGTCGCCAGCCGATCCAGCAGATACCGGTCATGGCTGATCACCACCACCGCCCCGGAAAAATCTTCGAGATATTTTTCCAGCCACTCGATCGCCGCCAGGTCCAGATGATTCGTCGGCTCATCCAGCAGCAGCAATTCCGGCTCGCCGATCAGCAGCTTCGCCAGCGCCAACCGGCTGCGCTGCCCGCCGCTCAAGGTCGATACCTTCTGCTCCCAGCTCTCGCGTTCCAGCCCCACCCCCAGCAGCGTCGCCTCCAGCCGATGCTGCCACGCGTATCCGCCCAGCAGCTCGAACTCATGCTGCACCTCCTGATACTTGTGCAGCACGCGATCCAGCTCGGCATCCTTCAGATGCTCCATCTCATGCTCGAGATCGCGCATCTGATGCGCCCGGCCGTGCAATTCCGCAAACGCCAACTCGGCCTCGTCGATCACGGTGTTTTCCGGATCGAACACCGGATCCTGCGTCAGGTATCCGATCTTCACCCCGCCGGAGATCGCCACCGTCCCCAGATCGGGCGTCACCTCCCCCACCAGCACCTTGAACAGCGTCGTCTTTCCCGACCCGTTGGCCCCGATAAACCCCACGCGCTCGCCGCGGTCGATGGTGAAGTTCAACCGGTCAAACATCACCCGCCGCCCAAACGTCTTCTCAATATTCGTCAACTGCGCCAGCGCCATGAATTCCCATCACAACAAAACGACATCCCACATTTTTGCACCGCGACAGTATAGTTCCCCCGCCCATCACCGGCCACCCAAGCTCTCCTTAGCACGGACCGCAACGTGGCATGGGCTACCCAGCCCATGCGCCAGAAGCGCAGCGCTCTTCTCCCCCGTAGCACGGGTTTCCAACCCGTGCCCAGCGGCGCATTATCGCAACCAGCATTCGTCAATTTAGTCCCCGCCCCCGGCGCAGTTGATCGTTCATAACTATCGAATTGCGCGCCCGGCGCGCCGCCAGCGCAACGCCTGAAAACCACAAAATCCGAAAAATCAAAAAAATTTTACCCCGAATTCCCCCGCAAATCCTGCCATCCTCTCCCAGGTGTTGCGCGCCAGCCGCGCCGCCGGCGCAACTTCCCCCCCTTCTATAGCGAGGCATGTTTTTCCGGGGTCGGCCTCGCCATTGCGTCTTTCCCCGGCGCTCTATCCGGCGTACAAACGCCACGGAGTTCAACATGCTCGCGCCTCACACGAAGTCGAATCGTTCCGCCAGCGTCCACACCGCCCGCCCGCTGTGCGTCGCCCTGCTTGCCGCCGCCCTGGCAATCTTCGCGACCTTTCGCGCCCTCGCCCAAACCACCGCCCCCAACCCCCACCATCCCCAGGAAATCTCCGCGCACCAACCAACCACCGCTCCCGCCACCAATCCCTCCACCCGGCCCATCCGCGCGCCCGGGCCGCTCGCCCTCAAGCTCACCTTCGCCGGCGACCAGGCCCCCTGCGTCCTGCACGTGCAGGCCCTCGACATCCCACTCGGCGCCGGCACGCCCCTCACCGCCCGTTACCAGTGGGATTTCCACGACAAAGCCGGCCGATTCTCCCAGCTCGACGGCTGGAACGTCGCCCACCTCTACGACGCCCCCGGCCACTATGAACTCACTCTCACCATCACCAATGAAGCCGGCCTCAGCTCCACCGTCACCGTCCCGATCAACATCTTCGAAGACGCCCGCCGCGCCATCTACGTCTCGGCCGACGGCGATGATGCCCGCACCGGCGCCACTCCCGAGCAATCCATCCGCTCCATCGACCGCGCCGCCCGGCTCCTCGGCAACGACAGCAAGATCCTCTTCCATCGCGGCGACACCTTCGGCATCAACCGCGATGTTCCCCTCCCCTTCCGCAACGTCCTCGTCGGCGCCTATGGCGAAGGCAATCGCCCGATCATCAAAGGCATGAAAAGCCAGATCAACATGTTCGCCTGCAGCAAGCAGTCAAAAAACATCCTCATCCAGGACCTCTGCTTCGACTCCATCTTCACCGCGGATGCCGAGCAAAATGCCCCCTGGGCGCTGGCGGCCGAAGGCGAAAACATCGCCCTGCGCAACTGCGAAATCCGCAACATCGGCTACGCCATCACCGCCCAGGCCCAGCCGCACGGCCTGCTCGCCCTCGACAACGTCGCCCCCCTGCGCACCGGCATCCGCGGCTATTTCTGCTGGTGCCGCGGCACCGACGAAGTCTTCCTTGGCAACTACGTCGCCAACTCCACCCGCGAGCACATCATCCGCATGACCGTTTTCGAGCGCGTGCTGGTGGCCTACAACAATTTCACCAACCTGGACCGCCAGGCCGAAGGCGACAAGAGCGACTATTCCAAAGGGTGCGTCGTCATCCACAACGGCACTTTCGCCTATGTCTCCCACAACCTCATCGCCGATGGCCCGATCGGCTCCGGCCCGCTCGGCGGACGGGATGGCATGAAAGGCGACTATCTCACCCAGCGCAGCAAGTGGGTGGTCATCGAAAACAACGTCGTCACCGATGCACCCATCATTCTCAACCACGGCTCGGAAGAGGTGATGGTGCGGAACAACGTGGTGAAGCGGAATAACAACTTCGGCTTTGAGATGCAGGGCTACGACGCCGACTACAACCGCGCCATCGTGGATGCCGCCTTCGTCAACAACACCGTCATCGACAACGGGACATTCGGCGGATTCCTCCGCGCCGGCGCCAGGAATAAGAATCTGCTGCTGGCCAACAACCTGCTCATCGCCCCCAAGCTCCAGATCGCCAAATACAGCGCCGCCATCGTCTCCGTCTTCGACCTCGACCTCTCCGCCTTCACCCAGATCCGCGACAACGTCTGGCCAATCCCCCAACCCTCCGCCAACGGCGGCTACTTCTACATCAAGAGCCCCACCCCCGGCGGCGGCGCAGGCTACCGCAGCAAGGAATTCTGGCAGCAGTTCCCCCAGGTCAAAAACGACATCTACGACAACGTCACCCTCGACGAAAGATTCCGCCCCGCGGGCAACTCCCCCGCCGCCACCCACGGCCAACCCACCCCCGGCCTCTTCACCGACCTCTATGACACCCCCAGAAATGGCGCCACCACCGCCTCCGGCGCCGCCGAAGTCGGAGGCTGGCCCGAGAGCGTCCCGGTCCGCGGGGGGCACTCCCGGGGCGAACGCGGGGGCGAACGCGGGGGCGAAAGCGGGATCGACGGCTTCGCTCACGACATGCACGCGCTCGGCAGGGACCCCGAGCCGCTCGATCACGTCGCGGCGGGTGGATTCGGACACGGCGATGATCGCGTCG
>DAIOHQ010000281.1:0-5825 GCA_036744635.1 Tepidisphaeraceae bacterium
GTCGGGGCAAGGGTGGCGGGGGCGGCACCGGCGGCGGAGGGGGTGGCGAACGAAGCGGAGGGGTTGGCGAACGAAGCGGCGGCGAGCGGGTTGCCCCGATAGTGGGCGGGCCGCGAAGTCCGCAGCAGATGTCGCTGGCCGAGCGTCTCGCCGGCGCGCTGGCGGCCGAAGGCGGCGCTGCCGGAGTCGACGTGGAAGATTCCGAGCCCCAGCCGGCAAGCAATGAGCGCCCGCAGGAGCCCAAAGGCGATGGCCGGCGTCGTCAGCGTGGCGGCCGCGGCCGCAGTGGTGGTGGAGGTGGAGGCGGCGGAGGGGGCCAGCGGCGCACCAGCAATGAGGGAAATAATCGCAATAATGGTGGCGGAGGAGGTATGGGCGGCGGACCGCCATCACAGGCGAGGGCGAACAATCAGCCGCCGCGCCAGCGCCAGGCGCCCATTGAACCCGCACGGTCTCACGCCGCGGCGTCTCCGCCTTCAGCGGCGCCCGAACCCGTGGCCAGGACCGGATCGACCGACCGCCATCTCATCAGCGATGAGCCGGTCATTTCCGAGCCGGTACGCCGGCCCCGGAGCTATCGGGATTTGGACGCCATCCCTGATGATTTTGATTGAGCTTGTGGCACATGCCTTTGGCATGTGTGCTTTCCAGCCTGTTCCATCGGGCAGGCCGGAAAGCCTGTGCTACAACCGTTGAACTTGAGAGGCTGCATGAAATCGGAACGGACAATCGAATTGCTCGTGAACGTGGAATACGGAAACGTCGACGGCCGTCCGCTGGTGATGGACATTCTGCGGCCGAAAGAGAGCCCCAGCACGCCCAGGCCGATGCTTCTGTTCATCCACGGCGGCGGGTGGTATGGCGGCGAAATGCTGTGGGCGCACCTGGTTCTGCTGCCGTTCGTGAAAGCCGGCTACGTCACGGCGTCGGTCGGCTACCGGTTGTCCGACGAGGCGAAATTCCCCGCGGCCATCCAGGACTGCAAGTGCGCTGTGCGCTTCGCCCGGGCACACGCAAAGGAATTACAGATCGACCCCGCTCGCATCGGCGCCTGGGGATCGTCGGCCGGCGGACATCTGGTGGCGCTGCTGGGGCTGAGCTCGGGCGTGCCGGAACTGGAAGGCCATGGCGGGTGGAAGGAGTTTTCCAGTGACGTGGCCGCCGTCTGCGATTTCTGCGGCCCCGGGGATCTGAGCACCTGGAAGACGGTACATCCCGAATGCTCGCAGGAGCTGATCGACGACATGGTGCGCAGATTCCTCGGCCAGACCGCTGACGAGGACCCGCAGGCCGCCGCGAAAGCCAGCCCGGTCACCTACGTCAAACGCGATGCTCCGCCGTTTCTGATCGTTCACGGCACCGACGATCGCGCCGTGGATTTCCAGCAGAGCCAGCAGCTTTACGCCGTGATGCAGGAGGCGGGATGCGATGTGAGACTGCATCCCATCGTCGGGGCGGGGCATGCATTCGGCGGGCCGGAGATTGACGGCCTGGTCAGATCATTTTTCGACGATCACCTGAAACTCGGCCCGCGCAAGTAAGAAAAGCATCATTGAGCCACGATGATTGGACGTTACGCTGTCGGCATGGTGAAGCAAACACTGTCATGCGTGTTGTTGCTCGTTGCAGCGGCGCTGGGTGCGGCGCCGGCCACGCAGCCGCTGCAAGGGAACCCGGGAAATGTCTTCCTGGACGGCGAAGAGGTAATGATTGCTGCCCCGCCGGAGTTTGGGGATTGGCGGGCGCTTGACTACGACGGCAAGGAAGTGCGGGCGGGCAAGCTCGCGCAGGGCAAGGCACAACTTGGGAAACTCCTCCCAGGATACTACGAGTTGCGCAGCGCCGACGGGAAAAAGTCGATCTCCCTGGCGGTGTTGACTCCGCTGGCGGCGCGGCCGGCGAAGGATTCGCCGATCGGCATCGATGTGGCGATGAGCTGGTTTTTCCAGGATGCGCAGAAACCGGCCGTGGCTAACTTCTGCGCCCTGGCGGGAATCAACTGGGTGCGTGACCGGCTGAACTGGAACGACGTTCAGTCGCAGAAGGGCAAATTCCTCGCATCAAAATATGACGTCTCCGCTCAGGTGGAGTCCGCCGCTGGACTGCGGGTGCTGACGGTAAATCATATCACCGCCGGCTGGGCTGGCTCGCCCTGGAACCGGATGCCGACGGACTTGCGGAGCGCGTATGACTTCTATCGCGATGCGGCCCAGCGCTGGAAAGGGCGGATCGCGGCGATTGAGCCGTGGAACGAGGCCGATCTGGAAAACTTCGGAGGGCAGACCGGCGCCGACATCGCTTCATTCCAGAAGGCGTGCTACCTGGGCCTGAAGGCGGGAAATCCGGACGTACTGGCGTGTTTGGCGCCCTTTGCAACCCAGCGGCGATCGACCCTTGACGATTTCGCCGCCAACGAGCCGGCGGCATATTTCAATACGTTCAACTTTCACATCTATGGACCCATCGAATCCTACCCCAGCACGTTCGCGGCGTTTGCCGATATTGCTCACGGCAGGCCGCTGTGGGTGACGGAGTTCAGCATTCCGCTGCATTTTGCGGACCTGACATCGCAGGAATTCAGCGGGGGGGATTTGAAGCTGCAGGCGGAGAACCTGACGGCCACTTACGCGGCGGCGCTGAATGAGGATGCCGCGGCAGTTTGCTATTTCATGCTGCCGCATTATGTCGAAGGCAATACCCAGTTTGGGCTGCTGCGCAAGGACCTCACGCCGAGGCCGGCATTTGTGGCGCTGGCTGCGGTGGGGCGGCTGCTGGCGGACGCGAAACCGGTCGGGCGAGTGAAGGCGGAGGAAGGGATTTACGCCTATTTGTTTCGCGCCCGGCCGGACGGACAGGAGCGGGACGTACTTGTGGCGTGGACGAAGGCGAAAGCTGCAACGCTGGAATTGCCGGCGGCACCGACCAGCCTGTTCGATCATCTTGGGAGAGAAGTTCATTCCGCCGGCAAGTCGCTGGCGCTGTCGCGTGCGCCGCTGTACGTGATCTTGAAGTCGGGTGCAGCGCGGGAACTGCGAATAATGCCAGCCCCTGCCAGGAAGCAATTCCCGCCACTGGAAAATCCATCGCCGGTGGTGCTTCAGGTTGTCTGGCCGGCTGAACCCGGGAGCATGTCATCGTCAGCCCACGGTATTTCTTCTGAGAAGCCGCAAACCGTTCAGGTGTTCGCGTACAACTTCTCTGATCATGCGGTGAGGGGGAAGCTCCTCGTCGCGGGCAATGAAAAATGGAAATTGTCGCTCCCCCAACGCGTGGAGTTGGCCGCGGGGGACCGCAAGGAGCTGCCGTTGGAGATCGACTGCGGGGGGATCGCGCCCAAGCGCACGGAAACGCTGGCAATTCGGGGTGATTTTGCGGAGGACGGACGGGCGGTGTTGTCCTTTCGCGTGCAGCCCAATCCGGTGAAGCTGGTGAAAAAGAGTGGTCCGGTGCTGGCAGCGGCGAACGATCCCAGGCGCTGGAAAGGGGAGATCACCGCGAACTCAAATCTGGAAATTGCCGGCAAGCAAGGGCTGGTAGCAGTGGATGGAAAGCTGGGGCAGGGAGACCGCTGGATCTATCCGCGCATCGACTTTGACAAAAGTGACCGGCCGGCCGCCGATGTGAAGGAGTTGCACTTCACGCTGAGCGACGTGGAAGGTGAGGCGCATTTTCGCGTGCTGCTGATTGAGGAGAATGGTGCAAGCTATATCGCAGAACTGGTGAAGCAGCCGAAGCTGGGGGAGACTGTGGAGGCGGTAGTGGTACTGGAAGATGCAACATTCGGATCGGGATGGTCGCCGCCGGATGACAATGCGCAGCTTGACGTGGATAAGGTCCGAGCGATTAAGCTGGGGTGTAACACCACACAGGACCACGTGCGATATGCGTTCAAGGATTTGCGCTGGGTGAGTTATTGAATCAGGCATTTCACCAGCGATTCGGACCGCCGCCCTGCGTACACTAGATGTCGTTGAACCAAGGAGATGATGATGCAACGAATCATTGCGAGTTTCTTACTGATGATCAGTATGGTTGGCTGCGCAAGCGAAGGACAAACAGCGGAACGATCGAAGGTTCACACCGCCGCCATCGAAGGCCCGGATCTGATCGTGTCGCGGCCAACCGTGAGCATGGATGGCGACGTGATGATCGTTTCAGGCACGGTGCAGCGCAAGCCCGGCCATGATGCGCCGATCAAAGGGCACCTGATGATGTGGGTGAACGGCAAGGATGGAAAGCTGCTGGATCAGATGGAACTGACCTGGTCGCCGCGGGAGATTCCCACCAACGGTGATCGCAAGGCGACCTACCAGGCGCGTTACGCATGGACGCCGCCGGCAGGGGCGATGGTGCGGATTTCCTACATCCGCCGCGGGGAGATTTTTGTAGCGCCAGGCGGAAATGGCTCGTTGCCCGGCGATGCCTCGCTATATACCCAGACTCCGCTGCAACCCACCCAGCCGCTGGCGTCGCCGCAGCAACCGACCACGCCTCTCGGTGGCGGGAGGTTGTAGCCGCTGCAAACTGACATAGCTCGCGGGCGTTCCAGCGAGCCATGTCAGTGCCAAGAGGGTGGTTATGACATGGTCGTCGATTTCATCTTCGTGCCCTTGTCATCCATCTTGCTCTTGTGTTTGCAACCAACGAGGGTCATGGCAAACACCGCAATCAATAGAACAGAAACGATGCGCTTCATACAATGCTCCTTGCCAAACCGCTGCCGTCGTTGAACCGTTCGCGGACGAAAAGCGGTGATTCTGGGTAAGCAGCCTAACAATGGATGAGCCTGCTGACAAGAAAAATAAAATTCAACGCTGCGGTTGCCGCTGGCGAAGTGTCTACAATCTATAGATGAAGGCCCCTGACGAAGGAGGCTGTATGAAGGCGCATTTTCTGAAGACTTGCGTGCTGGCCGCGGTCGTGGGATCCATCTCTCCTTCTTCCTGGGCAAAACACAAATCGGCTCTCCCTGAAGACACCCCCGTTCCACAAGTGGCGCAGGCGCCAACTGATTTTCCCATCTCCGAACTGCAACAGGCCATCGAGGCCCGCGTGGGCGTTGTCGTGTCGCGCGAAAAGTATTATCAGGCCCAGAAGGACTTGGATTTCGCGGTGGCCAAAGCGCAGCGGAATTTCGAGCGCTCAGCCCCCACGCGCGAGGCCTCCGACGCGGAGAAAAAAGCCTACGCCGAATACCAGCAGGCGCGGGCAACGGCCCTGGCGGACTTACACGATGATCCGGACTATCAGGCCCTGCAATCCCTCCGCGCGGATGTCAACGAGCGCATCGCCCGCGAGCGCGCATCGCGCCGGCCGGATCTGACGGTCATCGCCCTGCTGGCCCAGGAGAAGCTGGCCTATGCCACCAAGGTCAGCCGGATGGAGGCTGATGCGCTGCGAAAGTCATTGCGGGCCCAGGCCGCCAAGGTGCGCTTCGAGGCCGCCGGCCAGCAGGTGATCAATCTGCGCGAGCAGTTCGCGATCGACCTGCAGAGCGATGCGCAAGTGCTGGCGGCGCGCACAGAGGTGCGCGAGGCGCGGACGGCCAATCTGGCGGCGGAATCGTATTTCGTGACCTCCTATGACGTGGCCGGCCGGGCCTTGGATTATGCGTACTATCTGCACCGCTATGACGATCTCCGCTATTCCAACGGGTCGTACCTGGTGGGCTATGGATCTCGATACTAGGACCGGCTGCGGGGGTGCGTGACACTTTAGGCGGCTTTGCCCTGGTCTGGTGGGACAGACATTCCTGTCTGCCATGGCTGCATGAGCGGCAGGTGTACTCAATCTTGGTGGGGCAGACATTCTTGTCTGTCATGGCT
>DAIOHQ010000282.1:0-5792 GCA_036744635.1 Tepidisphaeraceae bacterium
GTGCGTGAGGATGCCACACCGTCTGGCACGGGTTCAGGAAAACCCGTGCTACGCAGGAGCGCTGCGCTTCTTGCGCACGGGCTGGTAGCCCCGTGCCACGTTGAAGGTGTGTGTTTCCCGCCCTCTTCGCCCACCCCTGCGCTACTCGGCAAATCGCTTGACGATGATCGTGTCATTCTGGCCGCCGAAGCCGAAGGAATTGCTCAGGGCGACATTCACTTTCGCCGGGCGGGCCTTGTTGGGGACGTAATCGAGATCGCACTCCGGGTCGGGGGTTTGATAGTTCGTCGTCGGCGGCAACACCTGATCGCGAATGGCCAGCACGCAGGTGATCAGCTCCACCGCGCCGGCCGCGGCGATCAGATGGCCCATCATGCTCTTGATGCTGCTGACCGGCACATTCCTGGCGTGATCGCCAAACAGCTTCTTGATGGCGGTGGTTTCGTTGCCGTCATTTTCTTTCGTGCCGGTGCCGTGGGCGTTAATGTAGTGGATGTCCTGGATGGTAAGGTCGGCATCGGCCAGTGCCTCGGTCATGGCCACGACGGCGCCCTGGCCTTCGGGGTCCTGATCGGTGATGCGAAACGCATCCGCCGTCGAGCCGTAGCCGACGACTTCGGCCAGAAGGGTCGCGCCGCGCTTGCGGGCGTGCTCCAGCGTTTCCAGGATAACCATGCCCGCGCCTTCGCCGAGAACGAAGCCGCCGCGTTTGTCGTCGAATGGCCGGCTGGCGCGGGAAGGATCGCTGGAACCGATGACGTTGCGGAGATGCTCATCCGAAGCCAGCGCGGTTAAACGATTAAATCCGGTGACGCCGAAGGGATGGATCATCGAATGCGCCCCGCCGCCGATCATCACATCGGCATCGCCGCGGCGGAGAATTTCGGTGGCCTCGCCGATCGCCTGGGTGCTGGCAGCGCAGGCGGTGAGACAATTCATCGCCGGCCCGCGGGCGCCGGTGAGCAGGGCCAGGTGCGACAGCGGCATGTTGGGCTCCTGTTCGAGCTCGCGCATCACGCTCATGCGCTCAAACGCCATCTCCGCCCATTTCAGATCGTCGATCACGCCGGCCTCGGGCTTCCAGGCGGCGAGGGCGGCGCTGGTGTAGGCGTCGAAATCGAGCGAGCCTTCGCCGGAACCGAGATAGATGCCGACGCGGTCGAGATCGAGTTCGGCCTTGTCGAGTCCGGCCATCGCCCAGGCCTGGGCGCAGGCGCCGAGGCCGAAGAGGGTGTTGCGGCCGCAATCTTTGTGTGGGGCGGTGTCTTTGACAAAGTCGCCGAGGCGGTAGTCTTTGACTTCCGCGCTGAACGAGGTGGGAAACGTGCTGGAGTCAAAGATGGTGGTGCGGGCGATTCCCGACTCGCCGTTGAGCAGACGTTTCCACACGCCCTCGATGGTGGTGCCCATCGGAGTGATCCAACCCATGCCTGTGATGACGACTCGGTTCATAATTTCCTGTTGCATGGGTTTTCAACCCATGCGCACGGGTTGGAAACCCGTGCTACGAAGACACCAGATTCGTAGGGTCCGCTTCAGCGGACGCAACTTCTCGCGCCCATCTGGAGACCAATTCCGTCCGCTGAAGCGGACCCTACGCGGCTGGTATAAATCTCCACCTCGTCATGGCGCACGTGCTTACGAATCAGCGGGTGCAAAGAACGTTCGGTGACAAGGTCCACATAACGATCCTCTCCGAACAACTGCCGTAATGCGTCGGCCAGGTTTTCCATATCAAAAAATGTCACGTGCGCATCTCGTTCATATTCAACGAGAATATCGATGTCGCTTTCGGGACGCGCCTCATTGCGGGCCATAGAGCCGAACAATTTCAGATTGCGCACCTTGTAGCGGCGGCAAATGTCGCCGAGGCTCGCGCGGTCAATCTGGTCAACAACTGCGGGCATATCTGTAGATCAGAAATTATATCCGTTCTTCTCCGCCGTGCTCTTCCCGCAGGTCACCAGGAGCACTACGCCCAATCCGCTTACGGCCATTCCAAGTCGAAAGGCCGCTGCCGGACCTCGGCCACCGCCGCTCTCCACTTTCACCACGGTGCCGTCGCGTGCCAGGACTTCTTCAAACTGCGGCCGATTCATATACCCGACCGATGTCAGTCCGAAACCGGTCAGCAGAACGACCATCGCGACGATCGTGCGCAGCCAGGAAGGTAATTCCAGATAAAAGTCAAACATCGCATTTCCCAACGTGGCACGGGCTACCAGCCCGTGCGCAAGCGGCTTTGGCCGCGAATGCATGGGCAGGTTGCCCATGCCACGATGTCACACCTTCTTGAATACCAGCGCCGCGTTCTGTCCGCCCAGGGAATAGACGCTGGAGACGGCGACATTCACGGTTGCGTCGCGTGCTTCGGGGGAAACATTCAGCTTCTGGCCAACAATGATCTTTCTGCTGTTGATCGCCGGCGGAAGTTTGTTTTCCTTCACCGCCAGCGCCGCCGCGGCGGCGTCTACGCCGTTGCCGGCGGCGAGATTGCTGATCTGGGCTTTGATCGGCGCCAGCGGCACGCGCTCCAACCCGCCGCCGAAAACCTGCATCAGCCCGGCCAGTTCCGCGCGGTCAAATGCCGGAATCCCCAGCCCGTGCG
The DNA here is from genome assembly GCA_036744635.1 of Tepidisphaeraceae bacterium. Lineage (GTDB taxonomy): Bacteria > Planctomycetota > Phycisphaerae > Tepidisphaerales > Tepidisphaeraceae > DAIOHQ01. The sequence continues at coordinate 2,609 of DAIOHQ010000282.1, forward strand.
GGATCATCAGATCGACCCCGGCCGGCGGGACGTTGGCATCGGCCAGCGCCTTGCTGATCGCCTTGCCGTAACTGTGGCCGGTGGGATCGGGATCGGTAATCTTATACGTATCCTGCGACGCCCCAAACCCGGCCAGTTCGGCGTATATCTTCGCGCCCCGCTTCACCGCGTGCTCATATTCTTCCAGGATGAACAGGCCGCCCCCTTCGCCGACGACGGTTCCCGAGGCATTTTCATCGAATGGCCGCAGCGCCTCGGCCGGCGTGTCATTACAGGTCTCGGTGACGCGCTTCAGCAGGCACTGGCGGATCAGGCTCATGTGATTGACGCGGGTTTCCGCGCCGCCACAGATGGCCAGGTCGGCGTCACCGCGCTGCAGCGTGCGAAACGCCTCACCCATCGCCAGGTGCGAGCTGGCATCGGCGCAGGTAACGGTGTTGGATGGGCCTTTGAGCTGATGCACAATCGTTACGTGGCAGGCCGGCATGTTCGGCAGATATTTCAACAGCCACAGCGGCGTGAGCTGGTTCATTCCCGTGCTTCCCCACTGGTTCAAATTCAGCTTGTTGCCCTCGCGGGCAGTGTGCAGTGCGCCTGCCAGCTCGTTGAGATCAGCGCTGATGAGGCCCGCGCCGATATTGCAGCCGAAGCGGCGGGAATCAAACGTGGGAGAGTCGGTATAGGCCTTGGATTGCAGGCCGGAATCTTTGAACGCATCATCCGCCGCGACGATGGCCAGTTCGATGTCGCGGGCCATCACCTTGGTTGCCTTGCGGTAGCTCTTGGGGACAAAATCGCCGATCTTGTAGGCCGGCACCTGCCCGGCGATCTGGCAGGGAAACCCGCCGGGATTGAACGCGGCAATGCGCGAAATCCCCGACTTGCCGGCCAGCAGATTCTCCCAAAACGCGCGCACCCCGATCCCGATGGGGGAGATCACGCCGATACCGGTGATGACGACTCGTTTCATGGGTCCGTTGTCCGTTGTCCGTTGTCCGTAGTCCGTTGTCCGTTGAGTACCTGCAACGGACAACGGACTACGGACAACGGACACTTAGCTGCCTTTTCAAATTGTAATCGCGCCGCCGTTGCGATACGTCTTCAACAACTCCGTAAACTGCTCCGTGAAGACGAAATTATGTTCGGGAAACTGCGCCCCGCTCATGTTTTGATCGATGTGGCTGAACATCAGCTCGATGTCGGCCACCGGTGATTCCCCGACACGAACGGTACCGCTGATCGAGGCCCCTTGTTCGCTGAGCTGGTCGATTTTTGCGGTGAAAGTGATCGTTTCCCCAGGCCGCACCAGACGGTGAAAGGTGGCTTTGCCGATTTTTGCGAGGATCACTTTTTCCGAAAAATTGCGGGCCTCCCCCACCAGAATCCCGGCCGTCTGCGCCATTCCCTCAACGATCAAGCTGTGCGGCACAATCGGAAATGCCGGATACAGATCGTGCAGATGCTCCTCGGCCAGCGTGACGTTTTTTATCGCCGTCGCGGAGGTTTTCGAGGTGAATTCAGTGAACTTGTCGATCCAGATCCAGCGCATGATCCTCAAGGTAGGGTCCGCTTCAGCGGACGCAATCTTCCGTCCGCTGAAGCGGACCCTACGTCTACGCCAGTTTCCCCTCGATGTAATTCACGATCGTGTCCACCGTGAACTGCATCTTGTTGATGTCCGGGTCCTTCTCAAATTCGGTGCTGTCCCAGTGCGGCATGCGCTTCTTCAACTCCACCAGCCCCTCCGGCGTCATCCGGCCATTCTGCACGTATTGCTGGTTGCTGAAGATGTCCTCGGGAAACATCTCCCCGCGGGGAATCTTAAACGGCTTGGCCGGATCGGTGGTGAAAGCTTTTTCCAAGCGGAAGACGATATCCAGAAAGTCGATCGATTCCGCCCCCAGGTCCCCGCGCAGGGTCGCGGTGGGTGTCACATCCTCCTCGTCCACGCCCAAGGCATCCACCAAAACCCCCTGAACCTTTGTGTAAATTTCCTCGCGAGAGAGAGCCATGGCCGACATCCTTGTGTGTAAGTCGTAATGCGTAATTCGTACCGCGTAAGCCGCCAGTCGGTTATTATCGGACGTTTGCCGATGATTTCATAACTCGATGGGCGAAGATTTAGTAGGCGCTCATCCTTCGGTGGGGCAGACATTCTTGTCTGCCTTGGCCTTCGCTCCCTTGGTGGGGCAGACATTCTCGTCTGCCACGGCCTTCTCTCTCTTGGTGGGGCAGACATTCTTGTCTGCCACGGGCGAATGTACGCATTTGCCCGTCCTCCGCCGACTTCTCAAACAGTCTCTCAGATATCCACCGCAATCCCAGCCGGCGAAATCAGCGCCCAGCGCTGCCGGTTGTGCTGCCGCAATTTCTCATCAATCCCGGCCAAGTCCGGCTGCTTGTCGGCGAGATTGAAATACGCCAGCTCGATCCGCGCCGTCAGCGCCTGGGCGTCTCCGACGGTTCCGCCGGCTTTGAAAACGGCGCCCGTTTCGGTCGATTTCGTCAATTCGACCTCCACCTTCAAAAAATTCCCCGGCGCCACAAACTGCCCATACTTCACGTTTCGCGCCTCTTTCAGCACCGCCATCGAACAGGCAAACCCGCGGTTCTGGTGCAACAGCCACCCCGCCGCCTGCGTCAACGCCTCCAGCATCATCACCCCCGGCAGCACTGGAAACGTCGGAAAATGGTCGGCCAGATACTCCTCGGCCAGGCTCACGTATTTCACCCCGACGATCCGGCTGTCGGTGATGGATTCGATTTTGTCGATCAGATTGAATTTCACGGCCGCGCACCAGTTCCCCAAGTGTGCGATTTGTAGCCGTCGCCCCCCAGACTTGCAAGCCAGCCGGTCGCTTCATTTACGCTTCCGGCCGAACCAGGCGGCCAGCAGTTCCGCGTGGCTCTTAATCCCCAGCGCCTGATAGATGGCGGTGATATGGTTATGGACCGTGTGGATGCTGATCCCCAGCCTATCGGCCACATCCTTCTCCGACAGACCTTCAACAAGCACGTCGAGGACCTCGCGCTGGCGGTGGCTGAGTTTGGAAATATCCATGACACACGGTCTCCCTACAGACGTAAACGTAATCCGCCGGAAAACATGACAAAAAAAATTTCTAGTCTGAATCACTACTGTCCGGCTAGTTCTCGGTGTTAGGTTCGGTTTCTCTCGATTTTA
>DAIOHQ010000283.1:0-5783 GCA_036744635.1 Tepidisphaeraceae bacterium
CCCCCCGCCACCAGCCCTTCGGCCAGGGCGTGATATTTGCTCAACGAATAGCGCATCCCCCCCGACCCATGCAGCACGATCACCGCCGGAAAGCGCTCCGACGCCCCCTGCCCTTCCGGCACAAAAGCTTCGCAGCGTATCGCCTTGCCGGCCGCGATGAAATCACTGGTCATGCGGCAATGGTAGGCGGCGCCGCGCAGGGAGCGCGGGTAGGGTGCAATTTATTGCACCATCAGGCAGAAGAAGTGCGCGAGAAGGAGAACCTACCGATTGGCAGGCTCATCGCTGGGACTGATGAACGCCCGGTCGATTCCGTAATATTGGTTAAGATCCGGTTGCCCACTACCAGTAATGACGAGTTTTCCTGAGTACGGGCCGGTCTGGATGCGGCCATACGAGCGATGAAAGCCCGGTATAACGAAAATGCCATCATGCCGAAACAACTCCTCAAGCCGTTCGAATCTGATGGTAGTCCCACGTGTGACTGTTCCGACAGCTCTAAGAGGAGGCTCCACCGATGTAGGCGTGACAATGCTGTAACGCTTGTGACCTTCGCCTCCTGTCACCAAGGCCATATCTCGATTGAGTGTATACGATTGACCAAGCATCATCCCCGGCATACCGCGGTAGCGTTGGGTGACGTCTTCATGGGTTGTGTAGTGACAGCCAGTGCCGAACAGGCAAAGGAGGACAATGGTCGCAGCGCGTGTCTCAAGGAGGATGGAATCCATCAGCGGCGGCCCTCTCGCAGCGACTGTAGAAACTCCTCAATCGAATCCTGCTCGGGCCAATCGCCGACTAATTCGGCGGGCGTCTTGGGGTGAACCACATGCTGTTGCGCGGCAAGTTCATCGATGGAAAGACCTCTCCAGAATTCGGAAGGCTCCGCCGGCTGGATCAGCACCGAAGTGCCCTCCGGCAACTCGGCCCCTTTCTCCAGAACCGCAACACCATTTTGAATGCGGCCAAGATAGGTCATAGCGGCACCTCCAAGGGCGCTCAGAAAAGATATCAGCGCATCACACTTCCGCCAACTGCGCCGTCTTGCGGTTGGCCTTTTTGCGCTCGTTTTCGTCGAGGACCGACTTGCGGAGGCGGATCGAGGTGGGCGTCACCTCCACCAGCTCATCTTCCTCAATGTATTCCAGGGCCTGTTCGAGGGTCATCTTCCGCGAGGGCTTGAGGATGATGTTCTCATCGCGCGAGGTCGTGCGCATGTTGCTCATCGGCTTGGTGCGGCAGGAATTGACGACGATGTCATCGGTGCGGCAGTGCTCGCCAACGATCTGGCCTTCATAGGTGACGTCGTTGTGCTCGACGAACATCACCCCGCGGTCCTGCAGCATGTTCAGGGCGTAGTTGTTGGCGGTGCCGGCCTGGTTGGAGACCATCACCCCGTTGGGGCGGGTCGGGACATCGCCGCGCACGGCGGCATATTCGTGGAAGTTATGGTGCATCACCGCTTCGCCCTGCGTGGCGGTCAGCACGCGCGTGCGCAGGCCGATCAACCCGCGGGCGGGGATGGTGAATTCCAGATGGACCTGGCCGTTGCGGTTGTCCATGCGGGCGAGCTCACCGCGGCGGTTGCCCACCAGCTCCATCACGCCGCCCATGTTCTTTTCCGGCACATCCACCACGAGGTATTCGATCGGCTCCAGCAAATCGCCTTCGTCATTGCGGCGCATGATCACGTGCGGCTTGCTGATCGACAGCTCGTATCCTTCGCGGCGCATGTTCTCGATCAGGATGCCCAGGTGCAGCAGGCCGCGGCCGGACACCTTGAAGGCGCCCTTCTCTCCGGATTCATCCACCTTGAGGGCGACGTTGCTTTCCAGTTCCTTGTTCAGCCGCTCGCGGAGATTGCGGGTGGTGACATATTTTCCCTCGCGCCCGGCCAGCGGGGAGTCGTTGACCGTGAACAGCATGGTCAGCGTCGGCGGCTCAATCTCCTGCGCCTCCAGCGGCTTGGGATCGAGCGGATCGCAGATGGAATCGCCGATGTCCACCTTCTCCAGTCCCACCAGGGCGACGATGTCACCGGCATCCGCTTCGTCCACGTTCTTGCGGCCGAGGGACTCAAACACCTGCACCTGCTGCACCTTGCTCTTGAAGGAGACGCCCTCGCGGTTGATGATCGTCACCTGCTGGCCGGTCTTGATCTTGCCATTGTAGATTCTGCCCACGCCGATCCGGCCGACGTAGTCGTTGTATTGAATGCTGGTGATCTGAAGCTGCAGGGTCTTCTCCGGATCGCCGTGCGGCGCCGGCACGTGCTTGAGCAGCGCCTCGAAGACCGGAATGATGTCGGTGCCTTTTTCTTCCAGGCTCCAGGAGGCCGTGCCCGCCCGGCCGGAGGCGTAGAGCACGGGGAAATCCAGGGTCTCATCGTCAGCGCCCAACTCCATAAACAGCTCGAAGACTTCATCGAGCACCTCGTGGGCGCGGGCATCGGGGCGGTCGATCTTGTTGATCACCACGATCGGGCGCAGCTCGTGCTGAAACGCCTTCTTGAGCACGAAACGCGTCTGCGGCATCGGCCCTTCGGCCGCGTCAACCAGCAGGAAAACCCCATCGGCCATCGAGAGCACGCGCTCGACCTCACCGCCGAAATCGGCGTGGCCGGGGGTGTCGATCAGGTTGATCTTGGTGATCTTGCCGGTGCCCGGTTCGGCGTAGCGAATGGCCACGTTCTTGGCCAGAATGGTGATGCCGCGCTCGCGCTCCAGCGGGTTGGAATCGAGCATGCACTCCTGCGACAACTGGCTGTCGCGGAAATTACCCGATTGCTTGAGCAGAGCGTCCACCAGCGTCGTTTTGCCGTGGTCGACGTGGGCGATGATGGCAACATTTCGAATATCGTTTCGCACTTGGTTCATAATGGTATTCGTCACAAGTAAGGGATTCCATGGAGCCGCAAAACTAAATGGAATCAGCATTTACAAGACAGATGCCGATCTGCCTCATCCGGCGGCCGCGTTCGATTTCTCATCAGGAAGGAGTCAATCGCGCTGCTGAAGGGACGCTAACATACTTCCCAGGCCGATATTATACAACGCCGGCGGATGGAAAAAGTTTGCTTAAACTGCCTGATTGTTGGCCAAGCCTCACGATGTACTAACCCGCGCACACAGGAATTTGGCGATGGCGGGCATGAGTTCTCGCGCGGCGATCCTGGCGTCGTAGCGGGCCTGGAGATTGATCCATAAATCCGGCGTCGTGCCGAAATATACCGCAAGCCGTGCCGCGGTGTCGCGCGTAATACCTCGCCTGCCGAGCACGATCTCATTGATCCGCCCCGGCGGCACCTCAATCAACCGCGCAAGCTGGTTCTGGCTGATGCCCATGGGCCCTAGAAATTCTTCCAAAGTGAAATCTGCCGAACACCCACATTGGCTGATGAGAATTTACCGCGCCATGACCGTGCGGGCTCCCTACCGAATCGTCTTCTCGTGGGCGGCTTTGACGAAAGCTTCGAAGCCGGGCTTGCGGGTCCAGTCGGTGGCGATCAGGCCCATCGTGCTCTCGGTCGCCCGCTGATCATCGTGCAGGGAATACCAGAAGACGTGGCAAAGCTGCTTGTCCTTGCGGGCGGCTTGATAGACCTCTTCCAGTAGCCGCGACTGGGCGGCCTGGGTTTCGCCATCCCTGGCAATCGACCCCACCTCCGTCAGATAGAGCGGCTTGTCGTCGTCGCCGTACTTGGCCATCACCTGCTCGGCATCCCTGGCGAGTTCCATCATGCGGGCGGCGCCTTCCAGCGGAAGGACGTAGGGATGGATGTTGCAGGCGTCGAAATATTTCTGGGCGCCGGCCTGATAGAGGCTTTCCAGGAAATTGGCGGCCGAGTGCCGGGCCAGGGGGTTGGCCGCGACGCCGTCTCCATCCAAGCCGCCGAGAATCACGATGCAGCCTGGGTCGGTCTGCTTGGCGGTCTCATAGCCGGCCTTGAGAATCTGCACGTAGGCTGCCACATCAGATTTTGGCTGAAACCCGTCGCCGTTGCCGCCCGGCCAGACTTCCCAGTGACGAATCTTGCTCTTGCAATGTTTGACGGTGGTGGCGACGTAGTTTTTCCAATCTTCCAGGTTCTTGGCCGGCGTGGCATCGCGCACGGCCGCATCTGCCGAACTGCTGGTGCCATTCGCCCAGGCCGGTACCGACATCAGCACGCCCAGCACTTCCACGTCGTCAGGAATGCCCGCCAGCACCGCATCGGCAGCTTCAAAATTCCATTGGCCGCGCTGCGGCTCGAGCTGGCTCCAGCGCACGGGAATGCGCACGGATCCTGCGCCGGAATCCTTCAGCGCCTGCAGGAACTTGGGCGCATCGGTCTTGGCCGAGGCGCCAATCGGATCGGCATTCAGGCCGAAATAGGTCTGGGCCGGCTCGGGCGAGCCCACCGAACATTTTGAGCAGGCGAATACGGTGCCTGCGACACTTCCGACCGCGACTGCAAGTAGCGAAGCCATCCACTTGTTCATGTCAGGTTCCCGGGAAAAGGCGGAGCGATGTCATTGTAGCATGGGGACGCGCTGGCGTGTCCAGGAATAACTACGGGATTGGTGCGGCTTTGTTGAGCAAATCCGCATCAATTTGTTAAGCTGCGCCGCGTGCCCAGCACTTCCCTTTCTGTGGGGCCAGTTTCATCTCCATGGCGGCCGGCCATCACCTGGCGCAGCATTCTGTTGGGATTTGCCGGGGTGGTCATCGTCTGCGGCCTGACGCCATTTAACGACTACGCCCTCAACAACACCTACTTCGTCGGCAACAATCTGCCACTGGGCGCGGTGGTGCTGACGGTGCTGTTCGCGCTATTGGTCAATGGCCCGCTGAGCCGGTGGTGGCCGCGTCATGCCCTGCGCACGGACGAACTGGCGGTGGCATTCGCGATGATGCTGGTTAGTTGCACGCTTCCCAGCAGCGGATTGATGCGCTACCTTCCGACGTCGCTGGTCAGCCCGCTCTGGCACGCCCAGTCCAATCCGCAATACGAACAGCTCCTGCGGTCGCTGGGACTGCCGAAGTGGATCTTTCCGGATTTCAAGGGCGCCACGTCAAGCCAATGGATGAACGATCCCATCGTCAATGGATACCTTGGCCGCTGGACCGGCGACGGCGCTCCGCCCTATGCCGCGTGGCTGCGGCCGATCTTTGTCTGGGGCATCTTCATCTTCGCTCTGTACGGCGCCATGTTCTGCATGGTGGCGCTGGTGCGGCGGCAGTGGTATGACAACGAGCGCCTGGCGTTTCCGCTGACACAGATTTAGATGGCGTTGTTGGAGGCGCCGCCGCGCGGGCATTTTCTGAATAGCGTGCTGTCGCGCAAGTCGTTCTGGATCGGATTCGCCGGGCCGTTTTTCATCCGCATCTGGAACGGCGCGGCGATTTACCATCCCAAATATTTTCCCGTGATCCCTGTCGAATATGACGTGGGGAATCTGCTCACCAGCCCGCCCTGGAGCTACATCGACTGGCCGATGCGCGATGCGAAGATATTTTTCATCGCCATCGGCGTCACCTATTTTCTTTCGACTCCGGTCGCGTTTAGCCTCTGGTCGTTCATGGTGATGGCGGAAGTCTACCGCATGATCGCAGGCAGCGCCGGCGGCGATCCCGACCTGCCCGGCGCGGTCGATCAGCATTTCGGATCGATCGTGGCCTTTGCGCTGGTGGTGCTGTGGATTGGCCGCGGGCATTGGAAGCTGATTCTGCGCCAGGCATTTGGCGGCGGCAGGCGCGGGCGGGCGGGCGCGGGCGAGCCGCGCGGGCGCTATCTCCCCTAC
>DAIOHQ010000284.1:0-5736 GCA_036744635.1 Tepidisphaeraceae bacterium
CCTAACCCTCTCCCACGCGTACGTGGGCGAGGGGACCGGGAGTGGCATCGCCAAGAATGAGCGCTACACACCCCGGACGCGTGGGATGGTAGGGAGCGATGAATGATCGGCGTGTCGATTGCGGTATGATTGGGGAGATGGCTTACCTGCAGGTGGACAGCGTCTCGGTCGTCTTCGGCGGCCTGCGGGCGCTGTCGGATTTCAGCTTTTCGCTGGACTGCGGAGAATTGGTCGGGCTGATCGGGCCGAACGGGGCGGGGAAGACCACCGCATTCAACGTCGTCACCGGCGTCTACGCTCCCAGCGCCGGCGATGTCCGCATCGGGGGCAGATCGGTGGCCGGCAAGAAGACGTTCCAAATCAATCGGCGGGGAATCGCCCGCACATTTCAGAATATCCGCCTGTTTCCCGGCCTATCGGTGCTGGACAACGTCCTGGTCGGTTTCAACCGCTCGCTGGGCCACGGATTCTGGGGAACGGTCCTGCGCACACCGCATCATCAGCGCGATGAGGCAGCGCACACACAGCAGGCGATCGAGCTGCTCGAGACCTTCCACCTCGCAGACCGCAGTCGCGAGCTGGCCTCCAGTCTCCCCTATGGCGATCAGCGGCGGCTGGAGATCGCCCGGGCACTGGCCACGCGCCCCAAGATCCTGCTGCTGGACGAGCCGGCGGCGGGCATGAATCCGCAGGAGAAGGGGGAACTGATGGAATTGATCCGCTTCATCCGCGACCGCTTCCACGTCGGCATCTGGCTGATCGAACACGATATGAAGCTGGTCATGAGCGTCTGCGAAAGAATCACCGTCCTGGATCACGGCGAAACCATCGCCACCGGCACCCCGGCGGAAGTGCAGGAAAATCCAAAGGTGATCGAAGCGTATTTAGGTGAGCCGGTGTAATGGGTCATTTGTCATTGGTCATTGGTCATTTGTCGTTGGCAACCGCAGGAAACTCTAATGCGTACGAGAGGATTTGAAGAGTTAGAGGTATATCAACTCTCGGAGAAGTTGGCCGATAGCATTTGGGACATGGTCCGTGGCTGGCCTGTCTTTGCCAAGGACACGGTTGGTAAGCAGATGGTGCGAGCCGCTGACAGCATCGGAGCAAACATTGCTGAGGGTTCAGGGAGGGGTACGTATCAGGACAATCGCCGCTTCGTGCGGATCGCGCGCGGATCGCTATTGGAAACCAGGCACTTTCTTCGCAGGGCGTTTCGCCGGCATTTGCTCTCTTCCGAAGAAATTGCGATCGTCCTTCCGATGATCAAGGAACTTGCGCCGCGGCTCAACGCCTATCTCCGTTCCATCGGCCCCACTAACGAAAACGCCAGTGACGATGAACAAATGACTAATGACAAATGACCAATGACAAGAAATAAATGACCCTCCTCTCCATCCGCAATCTCCACGTCTCCTACGGCGCCATCCGGGCCCTGCATGGCGTTTCGTTGGACATCCGGCGCGGGGAGATTGTCACGCTGATCGGCTCCAACGGCGCGGGAAAGACCACGCTCTTGCGCACCATCTCCGGGCTGCTGCGGCCAACCAATGGGGTGATCGTGCTCAACTCCGTCGAGGAACTGCAGCGGATGGCCCCGCACGAGATCGTCCGCCGCGGCATCTGCCACGCGCCCGAAGGGCGGCAGATTTTCTCCAACCTCACCGTTTTGGAAAATCTCCGGCTCGGCGCGTATCAGCGCAAGGATAACCTCTCCGACGACCTCGCCCGCTGCTACAAGCTGTTTCCCATCCTGCTGGAGCGACGCGGGCAGCCCGGCGGCACGCTGTCCGGCGGCGAGCAGCAGATGCTGGCCATCGCCCGCGCCCTGATGGCTCGGCCGCAACTGCTGCTGCTGGATGAACCGTCGCTGGGGTTGGCCCCGCTGATCGTGCGGAAGATTTTCGAGATCATCCGCGAGATCAATGCCGCGGGCACCACCATCTTTCTGGTCGAGCAAAATGCCCACATGGCGTTGAATGTCGCCCACCGCGCCTATGTGCTGCAGAGCGGCGCGATCCTGCTCAGCGACACCGCAAAAAACCTGCTGGAAAATCCGGAGGTGAAGAAGGCGTATCTCGGTGGATGAGCGGACCAGTGGGTGCCAATGCAGAAACGTGAAGCATGAAGAGCCTCCTTCTTCATGCTTCACGTTTCACGTTTCATTCCGTCTCTGTGGTGGACACTGCATTTGCCGGACAGCGCATTTTCTGCGCCTTGCACGCGCCGCTCTTCCTCCCTACAACCCGCCTTCAGAATCCGCCAAGATTTTCTCGACCCGGCGTCAACCTCCTGCCGATGAAGAGCGTAGAGGCCGCAGGGGCGATTTTATCGGACGTTGCAACTGCGGGCCGGGCTTTTCGATGATCGGGCACTTCCTGTGAAAAAATCGCGCCGCACCCCACGCAGTTCTTCTTCAGCCGCCGCCAAGAGCCGCCGCAATTTCATGGTCTTCACCAGCCTGGTGGCCGCGCTGACGGCGACCACCGCGCTGCTGCTGGCGCTGTCGCCGCAGCCGCTGCTGCCGGATAGCTCCAGCAGCCTGCTCGCGGTTGATTCACCGCATGCGCTCGATGCCATCTTCCAGACGCAGGCGGCCGTCCAGGCCAACCGCTGGCAATACGTCTATGTTCATCACAGCCGCACGCCGGCCGGCAGCGCCGCCGCGCTGGCGCAGCTCAACGGAGGCCTCGGCGACCATTTTGTGATCGGCAACGGCAACGGCTGCGTCGATGGCGAAATTCAGATCGGCCAGCGCTGGAACCACCAGCTCTCTGCCACGCCGCCGCAGGGGGCCGATGAGATCGATCCCGCCTGCATCAGCATCTGCCTGGTCGGCGACTTCGATCAGGCCGAGCCAACCCGCAGCCAGTTCCGCCGTCTGTCCCAGCTTGTGGCCACCCTGCAGCAGCGCTTCAACGTCCCGGCCTCCCACGTGCTGCTGGTCGAAGCCGGCCAAACCCCCGCATCCATTGGCCGCCAGTTCCCCGCCGACAGTTTCCGCGGCGAGCTGGCGCGATAGGTCAATCATCTATCGTGGCATGGACTACCAGCAGCTACCAGCCCATGCACAAGAAGCGCAGCGCTCTTCTCCCGTAGCACGGGTTTTCCTTAACCCGTGCCGACTCCCAATTGGAGAACACGTCCTGGCTGCTGTACGATGCCAACAGCACCATGCAAACCATCCAAGCCCAACTCGACCGCGCCTTTCGCGCCACGATCCATTCCGTCTTCTCCCTCGACGTCGATCCGCTGATCTCGCTCAGCCAGAACGACAAATTCGGCGACTACCAGTCCAACGTCGCGATGTCGCTGGCCAAGCTGGTCTCGGAAAAAATCGGGCAGAAGACCAATCCGCGCCAGGTGGCCGAACAGATCAAAGCCAACCTGCAGCTTGGCGAGATGGCCTCGGAGACATCCATCGCCGGGCCGGGATTCATCAATGTGCGGCTGTCGACAATGTGGCTGGTGGAGCAACTGCGCTCGACAGCGCATGACGGACGACTCGGCATCGAACCCGCCGGCGCGCCGGAAATCGTCGTTGTTGACTATTCCGGGCCGAACATCGCCAAGGAGCTGCACGTCGGCCATCTGCGCTCGACGATTATCGGCGATGCGATCTCGCGCATCATTGAATTCCAGCGCCATCAGGTTATCCGCCAGAACCACATCGGCGACTGGGGGACGCAGTTTGGGATGCTGATTGCGTATCTCGAACGCCTCGATGATGCATCAAAAGATCCTTACGGAACTCTGCTTGGTATTAAGCTGATGGATTTCGAGCAGTTCTATAGGGATGCGAAAGCAACGTTTGACACCGATCCCCAGTTCGCAGAGCAAGCGCGCAAAGCCGTTGTACGGCTCCAGTCGGGGGAAGTTGAGGCTCGTGCTTCGTGGAACGTAATTTGCCTAACCACTCGTCAAGATTACGAACCATTGTACAAGCGGCTGGCCGTTCAACTTGCTGACCCGAAGGTGCAAGCCGAGCCAATCGAGCGCGGCGAGTCCTTCTATAATCCCATGCTGGCCGACGTCGTGCGCGAGCTCAAGGAGAAGGGTATCGCCACCGAATCGGAAGGCGCTACCGTCGTCTTCAACAAGGGCTTCGAAAATCCCCTGATCATCGAAAAAACCGGCGGCGGATATTTGTATGCCACCACCGATCTGGCGGCCATTCGGTATCGCGCGCAGACGCTGCACGCCAGGCGCATCATCTACACCCATGACTCGCGGCAGGCGCAGCATTTCGCGCAGGTCTTCGCCACCGCAAAGCGCGCCGGCTGGGCCGATGGCGTGTCGTTAGAATACGCTCCGTTCGGCACGATGCTCGGCGCCGACAACAAGCCCTTCAAAACCCGCTCCGGCGACACGGTGAAGCTCAAGGAGCTTCTCGATGAGGCCGAGGAGCGCGCCTATGCGCTGGTTTCGGAAAAAAATCCCCAAATTGAAGAAAGCCAGCGCCGGCAGATCGCCCACTCCGTCGGCGTCGGCGCCGTCAAGTACGCCGATCTCTCCAAAGATCGCACCAGCGATTACGTCTTCGCCTGGGACAAGGCGTTGGCCATGGACGGCAATACCGCGCCCTACCTGCAGTACGCCCATGCCCGGATCAAGTCGATCTTCCGCAAGGCAGACACTCAGGACCCTGCCCGCGCTGCCGAGCATCTGCAGCTCGATTCCCCCTTCGAGCTGGCATTGGCCAAGCACATTCTCCGTCTGGGCGAGGTGCTCGACGTGGTGGCTCGCGAGCTGAAGCCTCATTATCTCTGCATCTATCTCTACGAATTGGCCACCCGTTTCAGCGCGTTTTACGAGAATTGCCCGGTGCTGCAGTCGCAAGAGCCGCTGCGCTCCAGCCGGCTGGCGCTGTGTGATCTGACGGCGCGGACACTGGCGCTTGGCCTGGACCTTCTCGGCATCGAGCATCCCGAGCAGATGTAGGTGGTGGTAAAGTTTGGAGTCAGAATGAGCACAGGTCTGCGAGTACGCCGACCTGTGGCACCCAAACTTTACCATCGGCCGGATGTAACCTCGCCTCACCGCATCGCCCATATCACTGGATGAAGTTGGGAAAGATTCCCGCACCGCTGGCCGGCCGGAGCGCCCGCCAGTGTATTGCATCATTCGACTCCGCCACCCCCAGCACGCCGCTCGCCCCGCGCTGCGCCTCCCGACCGTTGGCCGTCAGGAACGCGACATATTCCCCGCCCGCCCGGCCCGGCGCGCGGGTCACTCCCAACGAATCCCAGCGCGGATGCGGCTCGGCCGACTCGGCCGGATCATGCTCATACCACCTCGCATCAGGTCGAAATTCCTGATCCAGCCGCCGCCAGTGCAGCAGGTCATCCGACTCGGCAAAGCAGACGACCTGGTACCCCTTGGGCCGCTCTTCGGAAAAATTCAGGATATAGCGCCCCGAGTCGGTCTTCACTACCATCCCCGTCCCCAGCCACAGGGCATCGGGATGTTTCTCCAGCACCGGCCCGACTTCGCGCCAGTGCAGCAGGTCGGTCGACCGCGCCAGGCTGATGCCATTCCACATGGCCGGATGGTCCGGCGAGATGCGGATGTAGAACAGGAAATACTCACCCCCCCTCGGCGAATATCCAAGTATCCCACATCCGCTCACGGGCGGGGCGATAGAGCATGGTTTTTCTTCCTCCGGTAGTGGGTCAGTTGGTGTGCCACAGGTCGGCGTACTCGAAGACCTGTGTCTTACTGCGTCGCTATACTGCA
>DAIOHQ010000285.1:0-5712 GCA_036744635.1 Tepidisphaeraceae bacterium
TGGTTAAGGACTGAATGGCATTATATCCACAATGCCACAAATTATGGGCACGCCCCACAAACGCGCTTGCTCTGACCGCACGGCCATCGTATAGCCAAAGCCATGGCACCCTCACAGGAAATTGCGGAGCTCAAAGCCGCCATCGATGCCAACGACTTGCCGCGCGTGAAAGCACTGATGACCGGCAATCCCGATCTTCATCGCGCCCCGATGGGCTACAACGGCAATGGCCCGCTCACCTGGGTGGCGGAATGCCGGGTGCCGTGGGAGCCGCCATCGGAAACACGCCTGGAGATGGCGCGATGGATGATCGAGAACGGCTCGGATGTACACCAGGGGGGTGATGGGCCGCTGATGCGGGCGGCCTTGATGGACTATCGTATTGCCATGATGGAGCTGCTGGTGGATTACGGGGCGGGGATCAATGCCCTGTGGAATGGGAGTTATCCGATCATCTGCGCCCCTTGCGAGACACTGCTCCGCAAGCAGCTTCGCGACATGGGCGATGCCGAAAAGGAAAAGATGCGCGAATTCCATGATGTCACCCCCATCGCCTACGCCCGCCAGTTTCAAGAGCCACGCTGGGTAAGCGAGCCGGCCATCGCGGCGATCAGAGAATCCGGCGGAACTGAGTAGCCGTGAAACGTGAAACATGAAGAGTGGCGACCAGCTTCATGTTTCACGTTTCACGTTTCACTCCCAAAATCGCCGCCTCCTCGGGCGCATTCAGGAATTCCTCCACCAGCCGATTCACCAGCGCCGAGCACTCATCGTGCGGCCAGGCGCCGGCGTTTTCGACCACCTCCAGCCGGCAGCGGCGGGCGATCGCCACCAGGCGCACGCTGTGCTCCACCGGGGCCGGCCGGGCCTGTCTCCCCCAGATCAGCAGCAGCGGCGTTTGCACCCGCGGCAGCCAATCCAGAATCCGCGAATCCAGATATCCCGTGATCAAGCTGGCGTACGGGTAGACCCTGCCCGCCCCGCGGGCGTGCTCGAAGAGCCGGTTGACTTTGTCGGCCGTCACCTCGCGCGGGTTGTGAAATGAGTTTCGCAGGAACAGCCGCAACTCCACTTCGCCGGACATGGTGTCGTAAAACCCCGAGCGGAAGGCCGGCGTGGTCATGAACAGATGGCGGATCGGCGCCATCCAGCGCGGCGTGTCCAGCCCGGTCGGCTCGCTGCGCGGACAGATGAAGACCAGGCGCGAAAAGAGCTGCGGATGCTTCGCCGCCAGCTCGGTGAGATAGGCGCAGCTCAATCCCGCCGAGAGGGCGTGGGTTGCCCCGCCGATCTCCTCTTCGATGAAGTCGTGCAGCAACTCGACGTAGGTGCTGGCGGTGTATTTCAGCCGCGGGGCATCGCTGTCGCCGAAGCCCAGCAGGTCGACCGCATACACGGTGAAATGATGGGCCAGGGCATCGAGGTTGTGCTGAAACTCCTCCCAGCTTGCGCCGGGGTAGATGTTGTGAACCAGCAGCAGGGGATCTCCCATGCCGCGCCGTTGATAATGAATAACGCCGTGCCGCCAGCGATAATAATGTGATGCCATTCGTCCTCCCGGCCGCGCGGTTCGCCGGGCGCAAGCATTATACCGTCCCCGAACGGTCCAGTCCTGCCGCGCTGGGAGCGCAGGTGTGGGGCAGTGGACCACGGATCACACTCCCGTCTCAATCCATCGCCTGGGCGCGGGCGTCAGCGCGGAGGGCGGCGAATTCCGGGTTGGCCAGGTAGCCGGCCAGCTCGGGGCGGTCGAAGAGTTCGGCGGCGAGCTTGGGCTCGGCGTAGACCTGCTCGCGGAGGAAGGCGAGCAGGCCGGGGTGGTCGCGAGCGTTGGCGAGGGCGATGCCGCGGCGGAGACGGGCGGCGCGGTTGTAGGGCTGGGCGTCAATCGCCTGGGCGTAGGCCAGGGCGGAGCGGGCGAAGTCGCCGGAATCGAAGAGGCGGCCGCCATAAGCTTCCCAGGCAGCGGGCGGGACGGCGCCGGCCCCGATCCGCTTCTCGAGTTGGTCGAGGGTCAGGCCGGCATAACTTGCGGCATCGGCACCGGTTCCGGGCCGCGCCGTGCCGCGGCGGGCATAGCCCAGCGCCAGCAGCAGGGCGGCAACGAGGATCACGATGGCCGGTACTCTGCGATGGTGGGTCATCGTATGACGATACTGCAGGATGAGCCGATCGTTGCCGGCACTGATGGCCTCCTCGGGCATGGCGTGCCCGCCCGCGCCCCCTCCGCGCCCATCCGCTGGCCAACTCTGGCCTGGGTCTGCCTGCTGCTGGCGATTGCGCAGGTTCTGCTGGGCGGATATTCCCTGGGCGTGGGGAACCAGGCCATCCAGATCCCGCTGCTGCGGCAGGCGATGGACCATTCGCTGTTCGCGGCGGATGCGATGGTCTCTACCACCGCTGCGGATTATCCCACCTTCTTCTTCCGCCTGCTGGCCTGGCCGGCGCGGTGGTTCGGCGTCGAGGCTACGTTCGTGATCCTGCACCTGCTGACCTCCTGGGCGATTTTGCTGGCGGTGGTCGCCGTCGCGAAGGCGGCCTTCCGTTCGACCACCTCCGGGCTTGTCGCCGCCGCCATGCTGGTCGCCGCCCACCATCACGCCCTGGGCGGCGATGACCTGTATTCCCCCGGCTTCACACATACCTACGCGGTGTTTCCGCTGGCCATCGCGGCGCTGGCGCTGGCATATCGGGGCCGCCACGCCCTGGCGTTTCTGGGTGCGGGAATTCTCTTCAACCTGCACGCGCTGACTGGCGGCTATCTGCTGGCGCTGTTGCTGGCAGCGCTGCTGGCGGATCGGGACATCGGGTCCAACCCTGGGCACTGGCGCGGCGCGGTGTTGCCGCCGCTGCTGTTCTGCCTCGCTGCTGCGCCAACGATTGTGCTGATGTTCCTGCACCGCCAGAGCTTCGACAGCCAATGGATCGGCCTCACCCACCTGCGCTCCGCCGACCACAGCTTCCCATCGAGCTGGTGGCAGGCCGGCAGCGCGGAGGCGCCGCGGTTTGCGCTGCTGGCGGGGCTGTTTGCCCTCTCCTTCAGCTTTGTGCCGCCGGGGGGCGCCCGCCGCAAGACGCTGGCGATGATGGGGGCGGCCGGCTTGCTTTTCGCCGTCGGCTATGTTTTCGCGGATGTGTTTCCCGTGCCGGTGGTGCTGCGGGCGCAGCTCTTTCGCAGCTCGCGGCTGGTGATGATCCTCTGGTTCGTGCAGATCGCCTATGCCGCCGTGGCGGCGTGGAATGATTCCCGCACCGGCGGCGCCCGCGGCGTCCGCTGGCGGGACTGGCTGGAAAGGATATCGGCAGGCCTCACGCTGCTGACGTTGACGCTGCCGGCGTTGATGCCGCTGCTGCCGCTGGCATTCGCGATCGCGCTGCTGGCGGCCATCGTCAATGGCCGGCTGTCCGCGCTGCAGGCGGGCTTGGCGGGGATTACTCTTTTCATCTGCATCGCCGCCGGGCGCGATCTGCACGTCCCGTTGGTCGGCTGGCCGGTTTTTCATTTCAACATCCCCTGGCTCGCCGTCTGCGGGTTGGCCGCCGCTGCTCTGGCGTTGCTGCTGCATCGCATTTCGATCCCGCCGCTTGTGAAAGTCGGAGTTCGGGGCATCGCCGCGTGCGCTGCCGTCGGCCTGCTCATTGCCATTCATCTCCAACTCGTCAAGGCTCCCGTCGATCCCTGGCGCGCCGTCCAGGGCTGGGCCAGTGAGAACACGCCGGTCGATGCCGTGTTCCTCACGCCCATCTATCCCGGCGGGTTCCGCGTCCACTCGGATCGGGCGGTGGTGGGGGAGTGGCGCGATGGGACGCAGATGTATTTCTCTGCCCGCTTCGCCCTCATGTGGTGGGAACGCATGGGCGATCTTCAGCCGGGATTGCTCACCAATTCCTCCGGCCCCTCCGGCCCCTCCGGCCCCTCCGGCCCCTCCGACCCCTCCGACCAGATGCTGCTCTCGCGCGGCCGGTCGCTGGAGTCTCTGGATGATGCCGCGTTGATCGCGCTGGCGGAGAAATATCATGCCAGCCACATCGTTTTGCCCACGGTGGCTGCTGCCCGGCCCCGCCAGTTGGTTCCGCTCTACTCCAATGCGCGTTACGGGATCTATCTGCCGAAGCTGCTGGTGGCGGAGGTTCCCGCCGATGTCCCCGACAAGAAGCGCTGGCAGGCGGATGAGCGCTTCATGCGCGAGACCGTACTGCCGAATATCGAGAAATACCGCAAAGGCGATGTCCGCCTTTCGCTGCTCGGCGCCGAGGGCCGGCCGCTGGCGGGGGTGAGCGTCAACATCCGCCAGACCCGTCAGGCGTTTGGCTTCAGCGCCTCGATTCCGTTTTTCGAGCCGCCCGCCGCCAAGGCCGCGCAGGGGGATTTTCAGTCTGCGCCGGTGGACCCGCGCGAGCTGGAGAAATTCCTCGAGGTCTTCAACTATTCGATGATTCCTTTCAGCGGCAAGTGGATGTATGTCGAGCCGGCCGAGGGGGAGCGGCATTATCAGGAGCTCGACAAGTACATCGCCTGGTGCATGAATCATCACGTCGGCGTGGAATATCATTTTCTCAGCGGCTACTTCGCGGCGTGGGTGAAGACGAAGACTCCGGCCGAGCAGGGGGAGGCATTTTTGCGCCACGCCCGCGCCCTCGCCGAGCGCTATGGCGACAGGATTGATGCCTGGCAGGTGGTGAACGAGACGGTGCTCATTCAGCAGTCGCCGGCGGTGTTTGCGGAATTGCGCAAGCTGCTGCCGAACGCCAAGCTGGGGATCAGCGACTGTGCCAAGTTCGCCCCGGAGAACCGCAGCGCCAAGACGGCCGAGCTGCGCGAGAAGGATATGTATCGCGGGCTGGCCGAGCTGCGCTGGCTGAAGGAGCAGGGGGTGAAGGTGGATTTCTTTGGGCTGCACGGCCATCGTCCCTTCGGGCTTTGGCCGGACGCGGTGGAGATGTACAAGGTGCTCGACACCTTCGCCAAGGAGGGCGTTCGGATTCATATCACCGAGGTGAGCGTGCCGGAGGATATTGGGGTGCTGGGCGGCGTGCGCGGGGGAAAGTATACGCCGCAGCTTCAGGCGGAATATTACGCGCGTTTCCTCACCATCTGCTTTAGCCATCCGCAGGTGGACATGATCAACCTCTGGGGCATCGGGCCGAATACGTGGCAGAAGAACGCCGGTCTGCTCGATGCGAATTATGCGCCCAAGCCCGCGTTCGATGTTCTCAAGAAGCTGATCGGCGAGACGTGGCGAACGAATCTTTCCGGCGCGACAGGTCTGGATGGCGCGATTGGGTTTCGAGGGTTTTGCGGCGATTACGATGCGGCGATCACGCTGGCGGATGGGAAGATCGTGCATGCGCAGTTTGCGATTCGGCCGGGGGAGAAACGGAGCACGTACCGGGTACAGGTGGATGGGACGGGGAAGGTGCTGGTTCGGGGTGGGGAGTAGGGGGAGCGTGGGAAAGCGAAAATGAGATGTGGGACATTTGGGGGAATTTGTGGCGAAAAATCGGTTGTTAATGGTTGTTACTGCAGGGGTTGAGTGGATGTCCCACAATGTCCCACATGGGTGCGCAGGGATGGGAAGTGGGACATGGGTGGGGAGAAGGGGAGATTGAAAATTGAAAAATGAAAATTTCAAATTGCAAAATGGGGAGGGGGCGCTGAGTGACCTTCCCCACGAACGGTGGGCGCGCCGCGGGGATTAATTGAGGCTTGCC
>DAIOHQ010000286.1:0-5691 GCA_036744635.1 Tepidisphaeraceae bacterium
ACTGCGTCGCTACGCGGCACAGGTCTCGGAGTACCGCGACCTGTGGCACCCGGCTTGTGCGCGTCCGATAAAGCTTCGTAGGCCGTCCTGATCCACGTCGTTTTCCCTCCCGCCGGCTTTTGCCCACCAGACCCAACTCAAGTGAGTCTGCGCAAGGCCGATAGTTTGTACGGGATCGTACCGATTTTCTCATTTGGAGCGGCTGTGCAAGTGCATTGGTCCAGCAGCAAACTTTCCATCGGTTCACTGCGAACCGGCCGGCCGTTTCGCGGCCTGCTGATGCGCGGCGAGTCGGCCGTGGCGTCGATGGGAATTGTCCTGGCGGCCATCCTGCTGGCGGCAATGGCGGGTTCGGGCTGGTGGACGCTGCAAACCCAGCGGCAAACGCAGGGGCAGGCGCGCCAGGAGCAGGCGCAGGCCATCGGCGGGGTGATGGCGCAAAGCGCTGAAGTGATGCTGGGCAATGATGAATTGACGGCGGTGCGGCGACTGGTGGCGGACGCGGCGCGGGATCATCACCTGAAGCTGTGCCGCATTATTTTGTCAAACGGGCTGGTGGTCGCGGATGCCGAGTCGTCGCGTATCTCGGCCAAGGAAGTTCCGGCGAACTGGGCGGATCGGCCGCATGCCCAGGGGCAGCTCGATGTCGCAAGCCTGCCGGATGTGATGACCTTCCCGATCATCGTGCGTGGCCGCGGCAACGCGCGGCTGGAACTGCAGACGGTGGTCTCCGATGCGTGGTGGCTGTATTGGAAGACCCAGACCGGCGTCGGGCTGATCGGGGCGGCGACGCTGGTGGCGCTGTTGTGCGTCTATCGGCGGATGCGGTCACGGCTGAGCGCGATGAGCGCGATCCGCGAGGCGCTGTTGGCCCTGGGCAATGGCGAGCGGATGTCGGCGGCGCTGATGGTGAATGGGGAGCTTGGCCCCGAGGCGCTGGCGTGGAACCGGATTCTGGAGGAGAAGGACAAGCAGCAGCATCAGACGGTGGAAGAAAGGGCGAAGGAGTCGTTGGGAACCCGGCGCAGCGGCCGGACCGACCTGGATGCGGCCTTCGACGCCATGTCGCACGGGCTGATCCTGGTGGATGAAAAAATTCGCGCCAAATATGCCAACGGCGCCGCGGCGACCTATCTGAAGACGGATCGCGAGACGCTGCTGGGAGTCGATCTTTCGACGCTGATCACCGATCCGGGGGTGTATGAATCCGTGCGAAACGTGGCCAACGGCACGACCCGCCGGCGGTCGACGATCGAGATCGAGCAACATGGCGAAGGTGGCGTCGGGGTGCTGCGCTTCAATATCCGGCCGGTGCGGAAAGAAGACTCCGCGTCGGCGATGATCATCATCGAAGACGTCACCCAGCAGCGGGTGGCGGAAGAGGCCCGCAACACATTCGTGGCGCAGGCGACACACGAGCTGCGCACACCGTTGACCAATATCCGGCTGTACGTTGAGACGGCGATCGAGGAGGGGGACAAGAACCCTTCGATCCGGACCAACGCGTTGAACATCATCAATCAGGAAAGCCGGCGGCTGGAGCGGATCGTGGGCGAGATGCTGTCGGTGGCGGAGATCGAGGCGGGATCGTTCAAGCTGCGCTCAGCCGACATCTATCTCGATCTGCTGCTGGAAGAGCTCAAGGCGGATTTCGAGCAGCAGGCGAAGGACAAGAAGATGACGCTGCTGTTCAACCTGCCGCCGAAGCTGCCGGTGGTCCACGGGGACCGGGACAAGATCGTGGTGGCGCTGCACAACCTGGTGGGCAACGCGCTGAAATATACGCCCGAAGGCGGACAGGTGACGGTCAGCGCGGTGGTGGATCGCGGGCAGCTTTCCATCGATGTGAACGACACCGGGATTGGGATCAGCGAAGAAGAGGCCGAGCAGATTTTCGAGAAGTTCTACCGTTCCAAGGACCCGCGGGTCGGGAAGATCACCGGCACGGGCCTGGGCTTGACGCTGGCACGCGAGGTGGTGCGGCTGCACGGCGGCGATATCACCGTGCGCTCGGAAGTGAACAAGGGAAGCACGTTCACGATAACGCTGCCATTGGGAGTGGAAGCCGCCGAGGCCGCGGCGGCGTGAAGCAGCAGGGTGCGCTTCGCGCACCATTCGCGGCAGGTGCGCGAAGCGCACCCTGCAGGAATGAGCATCAGATGCGGATACACGAACAGAAACAGGGCGCGGTGACGATCTTGCGGCCGGACGGGCCGTTGGTCGAGGTGGATGCCGAACACCTCAAGACGCAGTTGATGCAGGTCTCCAAGAGCAGCCTGGGACGGGTGGTGCTGGACCTGTCGGCCATTCCGTTCGTGGACAGCAAGGGGCTGGAGTCGCTGGTGGATGTCACCGAGGAAATGGCCAAGAGCGGCCAGGCCCTGAAGCTCTGCGCGACCAGCAAGACCGTGCGCGAGGTACTTGAGCTCACGGCGCTGGTATCTCTGTTTGAGCATTTTGAAGATGTAAACGCGGCGGTGAGAAGCTTTCTGTGAAGGAAGTTGTCATTGGTCATTTGTCATTTGCAAGTGACTTGCGATTTTACTGTTGCTGCAAATGACAAATGACAAATGACAAATAACAAGTGACAAAGATATGAACGCGCTCGGTCGAAAACTTCGCATTGGCGATGCCCTGGTGGAGCAGGGAGTGCTCTCCCCGGAGCAGTTGAGCCGCGCGCTGGCCGAGCAGAAAGCTTCGGGACGGATGCTGGGGGAGATGCTGGTCGAGCAGGGGGTGATCGGCAGCAACGTGCTGGTGCAGGTGCTCGGCAAGTGCCTGGGCGTGAAGAGCTGCCAGTTGCGCCATGGCCTGATCGATCCGGCGCTGCTGAAGCTGATCGGCGAAGAAGAGGCCGAGCGGCTGCAGGTGCTGCCGATGTTCCGCGTCCACGGCACCCTGACGGTGGCGATGGCCGAGCCGCAATCGCTGCCGACCATCGACCGACTCCGCCGCCTGACCGGGTGCAAGATTCAGCCCGTCCTGGCCCTCGACAGCAACATCCGCGAATTCGTCAAGAAATACGCCGGCGGCGACGTGAACATCGACGCCTTTCTGTCCACGCTGGGCGAGTCGGACGTCGAGGTCATCGAGCGGGAAAGCGTTGACGAAGGGCCGGTGACGGACCTCGACAAGATGGTGGCCGGCAGCCCCATCGTGAACCTGGTGAACGTGGCGCTGATGACGGCGGTGCGGGACAAGGCCAGCGACATTCACATCGAGCCGGACAAGAAGGGAACGCGGGTGCGCTATCGCATCGACGGCGTGCTGCGCAACTTGATGAAGCCGCCGACGGGGATGCACTCGGCCATCATCTCGCGCGTCAAGGTCATCGGGAAAATGGACATCGCCGAAAAGCGCCTGCCGCAGGAAGGCCGCGTACGCATCGTCGCCGAAGGCCGCGAGATCGACCTGCGCGTCTCCAGCATGCCCACGCTGCTGGGAGAAAAGCTGGTGCTGCGTATCCTCGACAAGGCCAACCTGCGCGTGCGCATGGAAGACCTGGGCCTGCGCCCCGAATGCCTGCGCGTCTTCAAGCACATGCTCAGCCAGCCGCACGGGCTGGTGCTGGTGACCGGGCCCACCGGCAGCGGCAAAACCACCACGCTCTATTCCGCCCTCGACCTGCTGCGCAGCCCGGAGCGCAATATTGTGACCGTCGAAGACCCAGTGGAGTATCAGCTCG
This sequence comes from Tepidisphaeraceae bacterium, assembly GCA_036744635.1. Taxonomy (GTDB): domain Bacteria; phylum Planctomycetota; class Phycisphaerae; order Tepidisphaerales; family Tepidisphaeraceae; genus DAIOHQ01. Next base: position 3,686 of record DAIOHQ010000286.1, read on the forward strand.
AACTGATCAACCAGATCCACGTGCAGGAATCGATCGGCCTGACCTTCGCGCGGGCCCTGCGCAGCATTTTGCGGCAGGACCCGGACGTGATCATGGTCGGCGAAATTCGGGATGAGGAGACGGCGCGGGTTGCCGTGCAGGCCGCCCTGACCGGCCATCTGGTGCTGGCTACGCTGCACACCAATGACGCCCCCAGCGCTGTGGCCCGGCTGCTGGATATGGGAATCGAATCCTATCTGCTGAGCAGCGCCCTCAACGGCGTGGTCGCCCAGCGCCTGGCCCGCACCATCTGCCCAAGCTGCACCACAAAATATTATCCGGCCGACCATGTCCTCAAGGATGCCGGATTGCTGGGCAAGCAGACCCGCGCCTTCCGCAAAGGCGCCGGCTGCCAGCAGTGCCACGACAGCGGCTTTCAGGGCCGCATGGGCATCTATGAGGTGATGGAAATGTCGCCGGAATTGCGGCGAATGGTCCATCGCGGGTCGGCCTCGCACGAGCTGCGCGAGAAGATGCAGGAGCACGGTGTGATGACCCTGCGCGAAGAGGGCATCCAACTGGCGATGGCCGACAAGAGCAGCCTGGAGGAAGTCCTGAGCGTCACCCATAGCGAAGATATGTCATCGGAGAAGAAGCCGGCAGCCCCCTCCGAGCTGAAGGAGGTCGCATGAAGTTTCAATACAAAGCCTTCGACCGCGCCGGCAAGGCGAACACCGATTCCGTCGAGGCCAACGACGCCGCCGAGGCCACCGAGAAGCTGCGCCGCCAGGGATTGTACGTGACCGAGATCGCCGCCAGCGATGAGGCGTTCGGGGGTTCGGACAAGGTCAAAGGATCATTCTTTGGCAAGGTGCGGCGGCTGCGCTGCCTGGCGATGTTCAGCCGCCAGTTGTTCGTGCTGGTGAGCACCGGCACGCCGCTGGTGCAGACGTTGGGAGCGCTGGAGCGGCAGATTACCGACGTGGATTTTCGCCGCGTGGTGCTTGACCTTCGCGAACAGGTTGAGGAGGGGGCATCGCTGTCGATGGCGATGCGGCGGCATCCGCAATACTTCGACAACGTCTGCAGCAGCTTGATCGCCGCCGGCGAATCCAGCGGCAACTTCGACGCCATGGTCGACCGCGTCGCCACCCTCACCCGCAAGCAGATGCAGGTGCGCAGCTCGGTCACCGGCGCCCTGGTCTACCCGGCCTTGCTGATCTGCGTGTCGATCACCGTCTTGACGCTGCTCATGACCTTCGTGCTGCCGCGCTTCGAGGATCTGTTCAAGAGCCTCGACACCCCGCTGCCGCCCTCCACCAAGATTCTCATGGCCATCAGCGTGGCGGTCCGGCAATACTGGTGGTTGATGATTATCAGCCTGGTTGGCGCCATCGCGGCGAGTAAGATGTGGATAAAAACGCCGCCTGGCAAGCGCTTTCTCGATACCGCACTGATCAAGTTGCCGTCGATCGGCAGGATCACCAAGAGTTTCGCGACCGCCCGCATCACCCGCCTGCTGGGGGTATTGGTGCAGAGCAAGGTGCCGCTGCTGGAAGCGCTGACGCTCACGCGCGGGACGACCAATAACAGCCACTATAGCGAGCTGCTGCAGGCTGCCGAGGCCGCGGTGACGCGCGGCGAGTCGATCAGCTCGGCCTTCACCAGACCGGATCTGGTGAGCACCAGCGTGGTCGAGGCGATGCGCAGCGGAGAGCGCAGCGGACAAATCGGGGCGTTATTGGTCAACATCTCCGACTTTTTGGACGAAGAGAACGAAGTGATCGTCAAGTCCCTTACAAGCATTCTGGAACCGGTGATCCTGGTCATGCTCGGTTTCCTCGTCGGCCTGGTGGCACTGAGCCTGTTCATGCCGCTGTTCGACCTGACCGCGGCCACGCGGGGAGGTGGCTGATGCGATGGTTTGGTCACAACGCGCGATCGCCGATTGGGATCGACATCGGCAGCCGCCACATCAAGGCGGTGCAACTGCGCCGAACCGGCAGGGAGGGCCTGGGGTGGACCGT
>DAIOHQ010000287.1:0-5580 GCA_036744635.1 Tepidisphaeraceae bacterium
AGGCAAGCCTCAATTAATCCCCGCGGCGCGCCCACCGTTCGTGGGGAAGGTCATTTATTGTCCCTTTTTATTGTTCCCACCAACTCCTAATTCTCTTTCTGATTCTGAAACCGTTGCGCCAGTATGGCCCAGCCCGAATAACCATGGGCAAGGAAGTCCCTAAATATCTTGGAGTTCAGCCCTTCGAAAGTCCCTGACGAGGCGGGAAACGGCGATTCCGGAATTTCAAACGGCTTTATATCCCCTCCAAGGACAGGCAGCACAGTCTCCTTCCATACAGGCTGATGTGTTACGGGCACAAATCGATTGATTGAGCCTCCCTTTACACTTCTTTTCCAAGCGAGCCATACTTTTGCAGTAGCATTCATCTTTTGGGGATCAGCCTTCTTTATAAGGTCGTCACGACCAGTGGCATGGGCCAGCATGAGAAATGACAGCGACGCCCTCTGATAGTGTTCCTTGTCCCAGGCTTCCGGTTTAGCAAGTGTCTCAACGCCGACGTCAAAGCCTGCGACCATCGTGTCCGGCCCACCGAGATAAGCCTCGCTCCAAATGACGACACCATAGTAGCGCTCCAGCAACGCTGGATCACTCAGAAGTCGCGTGACAAGGCGCTGGGCAAACAACGACTGTACCGAATCAATCGTTTCCATCACCCGGCGACGGACAGGGTCGTCATCCGGTTTGGGCCGCTTATTCCATAACCTTAGATTGATCTCCGGCAATGTTGCCCAGGGGTTTCCGCAAACCCATGCAAGGTCGGCCTTCGCGTCATATTTGCCGAACTGATCAACGTAAAAGCTCACGTTGGCGTCCATATCACCGGACAAGATGAGATCCCAGAATGGTTGTGCGGCGGACTGCATGGATTCCTGCCACCATTGTTTGCGCTTCTCAGGAGACGGCGGCATCGAGCCGTCAAATATCAGTTCGATCTCATGCCATTTTTCTTGCTGGCTAGAGTTAGCTGGCTTGGAAGTTGCATCGCTCCCCGATTCTTTGGATTGAAGAGGAGCGTTTCCGTGCGAACATGCAGTGTGTACCAGCAACAAGACTGCAAAAGCACCTATACTGAGAGCTGAAGATAGCCATTCGTACATATTGTTTCCTTTACTGTCCAGAAAAGTGATCTTCCTATCGACGCTCGGGGAATCCCAAAGGGGTCAGCGGCTGTCTTGATCTCCAGGAATTGATACGGGGACGCATCGGTTATTGCAGTACTAGGTGCGTCCCCGTATCATCCCCATTACCGTATCATCCCCTTCAGCGCAGAGATTGGCCGGGGCTGGGGATCTGCGACTTATTGGCGCCCATCAATCCAACGTGAATTCCGTGCTGCCGCAGGACCGATGTCGCTCTGCCGTTGACGATCAGGAGAATGATCAGCCCCACCAGCGGGATGAGCGTGCAGATTCCCAGGGCGATGCCGGCGCCGGTGTTGTAGACGGCTATGGAGAGCATAATCACGAAGACCATGCCGGTAATTGAGACGGCAATGGCAGCCACTACAAGCAGCCCGCGCAGGGGGTCACTCACAGGAATAAACTGGCACAGCATCAACACGAAATATCCCAGAATGCACAGCATGATCGCCCGCTGGCGCACCGCGATCTCGCGCAGATCGTTGCGCGGCGGCGGCGGAGCGTAATTCAGCGGGGTGACGGGGACGGGTGGTGGAAATTGTGACATGTAGAGTGACCTTCTGGCATCATTGCCTAATCCAAAACAGTACCGGAAGGCCGGATAGCGTCAAGAAATTGTCACTGCACAACGACCCCGCCGTAGCATGGGCGTCCCGCCCGTGTTCCTCCCCGTAGCACGGGTTTTCCTGAACCCGTGCCAAGCGGTGAATATTCTGACACGGCACATCATGCGAGAAATTACATCGCTCGCTCTGCCACGGTGCTCGGCATGGGTTGGAAACCCATGCTACGGGAGAGAAGCGCAATCTCCGATTCGGTACAAACAAGCGCCACACCCCGACACAGGGCCGCCATGCACTGGCCGCCATGCACTTTGCCGATGGGGATTCCCGCATTACACTCTCCCCATCATGAAAATCCACGAATATCAGGCGCGGCAGATCTTGAGCGATGGCGGCATTCCGGTTCCACCGGCGGAGGTGGTGCGGTCGCCGGAGGAGGCGGCCAAAGCCTTCGACAAATTCGGCGCGAAGATGTGCGTGGTCAAGGCGCAGGTGTATGCCGGCGGGCGCGGCAAGGCGGGCTTCGTTAAGCTGGTGAAGTCGGCCGATGAGGCGCGCAAGGCGGCGCAGTTCATGCTCAGCAACCGCATGGTCAGCGTGCAGACGGGAACCGAGGGCGTGCCGGTGAACGTGCTGCTGGTGGCGCCGGGGGTGGATATCGCCAGGGAATATTATCTCGGCATCACCGTCGATCGCGGCCGCAATACGGTGACGATGATCGCATCCGCTGAGGGTGGCGTGGAGATCGAAGAAGTGGCCAAGAAGTCGCCCGAGAAGGTGCTCAAAGAGCCGATGCACCCGCTGCTGGGCCTGCAGCCCTATCAGGCCCGCGACCTGAGCTACCGGCTGGGCTTCAAGGACAAGCTGGCCAACGAGGCGGCCAAGCTGATGATGAATTTGTCCAAAGTCTTCATGAAAACCGATGCCTCGCTGGCCGAGATCAACCCGCTGGTGGTGACCAAAGATGGCCAGCTCATCGCCATCGACGCCAAGATCAACTTCGACGACAACGCCCTGTTCCGCCACAAGGAAATCGAGGCGCTGGCCGATGAGTCCCAGGAAAAGCCGCTGGACGTGCGGGCCAAGAAGGCGAACCTCAACTACATCGCTCTGGACGGCACGATCGGCTGCCTGGTGAACGGCGCCGGGCTGGCGATGGCGACGATGGACATCATCAAGCTGCACGGCGCTGAGCCGGCGAATTTCCTGGACGTCGGCGGCAGCGTCTCGCCGGAAGGGGCGATTGAGGCGTTCAAAATCATCCTGTCGGACCCGAAGGTGAAGGGGATTCTGGTGAACATCTTTGGCGGCATCGCCAAGTGCGACACGATCGCCAGCGCCCTGGTGGCGGCCGGGCGCGAGGTGGGATTCGCGGTGCCGGTGGTGGTGCGGCTGGAGGGGACCAACGTGGACAAGGCGCGGGAGATTCTCACCGCGGCCAAGCACGAACTCCCCACCCTGCAGGCCGCCGCCGATCTCACCGACGCGGCAAAAAAGGTGGTGGCGGCCGTGGCGTAGGCATTCGTGGCACGGGTTTCCAACCCGTGCCAAACGGCTTGGTTCTTTCTACCGCACAATGGATCGAGCGCGACTTGGCACGGGTTGGAAACCCGTGCTACGGAGGTGGGGAGCGCTGCACGTCTGGAGCATGGGCTGGTGGCGCCATCCCGCGACACGCGCATCATTTTGCCGCCGGCAGCAGCGGCTGGCCGGGAATTTCCGTGCGAATCTTGTACAGCGCGCCGGTCTGGGTTTCGGTGATGTACAGCGTCTTGAAATCTTCTCCGGCGAATTCGACATTCGTGACATTCTTCCCCGGCAGCTCGATGGTGCGAATGATCTTCGCATCCGGCGAAATCTGCTGGACAACGCCGCCCCCGAACCGCGCCACCCACAGATTGCCGGCCGAATCCACCGCCATGCCATCGGGATCGTGCTCGTCGGGGAACTTCATAAACAGCGACTTTTCGCCCAGCGTGCCATCCTCCTTGACCGCATAGCTGAGAATCGAAAACGTCCTCGACTCACAGACATACAGCGTCTTGCCATTCGTGCTGAATGCGATGCCGTTGGGAAACGCCAGCCCCTCGGCCACTTTGGTCACCTTGCGGTCGGGGGCGACGCGGTAGACACAGCCGATCGGATTCTTCTCATTCGACCCGGCCGGATCGGTGAAATAGAGATCGCCTTTCAGCCCAAACGCCAGATCGTTGGGCCCTTGAAACGGCTGGCCGGCGCAGGCGTCCGCGACGACTTGAAATTCCCCCGCCACCAGCCGCAGGATCGCCTTCTTCCCCTGGTCACAGGCATACAGCGCAGAGAAGGGACCGACGGTCAGGCCATTGGTCTTGCCGAATTTCGACTCCGTCGCGCGATACGCCTGCCTTACGTGGCCATTGGCGTTCACCACACTGATGGTGTCGCCGTCGCAGTTGGACACGTAAATATGCCCCAGTTCCCCGCGCCCATCATAGGCCGGCCCCTCGGGAAACTTGAACCCTTCGGCCACCTTCACCACCTCAAACGCTTTGGCTTCGGCAGCGCGGGGAAGCTGCGCGAACATCTCCGCCTGCATCATCACCACGATCGCATCGGTCAGAATTCCGCTGATCGGCAGCACCTTGATGTCATATCCCGGGTACTGAATTTCGCAGTCGTCGCCCGCCCACTTGGGATCGATGAAGATTTCGTCCCTGGGGATCGCCTCCACCTGGTCGGCGTTGCGCGTGCTGATCGTCCAGGCGATGGTCGCGCCGGCCTTGCGCGCCTGTTCGATCAATCCGCCGCCGAAGCCGCCTTTTTCGCTGGTCATGTAGCCATAGCACATGACAAAATCGCCGGCCTGGAAATCGAACGGCACGGCCTTGCCGTTGGGGGCATCATTGACACGTTCAAAATAGCCAGGGTCGTGCGGCGCGCCGAACTGGTAGTAAATGGCATGCCCGTCGATCTCGGCATAGACGCCATGATGGGCTGCGTATGCCTTGGCCGCCAGCGCTGAGGCCTGCGCGATCTTGCTCATCTCGCTGTCGTGAAGCTGTTTGAGATGATCGCTCACGATGGTCAGGTATTCCCCGGCCACTTTTCCCGCCTCCACCTTCTCCGGCACTTTCTCATGGAATTTGAAATGCTGCATGCGCTCATCGCGCTCCTTGCCGCCGGGGACGTTGATCGATTCCCACATCGTCGGCATCCAGCCGCTGCGGGTGCAGGCGGAGACGAACTCACCCGTCCACGTCCACAGCACCATGATGTCGGCGATGTCGTCGGTGGGAACCAGCCATTTTCCATCGCCGGCATCGAACAGCCCGCCGTGCTCAGCCGCGTGGTTTTCCAGCTCGCCGACGAATTTTGCCCCGCCCTGCTTGGCCCGGTCGATCAGGTCGCGGCGGCCAATCGCGATCACGTGCAGCCCGCGTTTGTTATAGTCGGCGAGAGTCTTGAGCTGGACGTCGAACGAACCATCGCGCAGCCCATACAGCATCACCCCTTTGGGGAACAAGTTGGGATCGGTTACCCACCACGCTCCCATCGCCATGATTCCGCCGGAGCGCCCCGCGGCCTCGGCATACAGTGCCGAAGCACCGTCAGCGCCGATCTTCATCCCGTCATTGCTGAGATACACCTTGGCCGCCGCCTCGGCCACCTCGGTGATGTGCGGGATATCTTTCTGGATGGCTTGCAGAGAGGCATCGATCTGCCGGTACATTTGCTCGGCGCCAGCACCAGGCGCCGGCGCGGTGGCCGGTTGACCAAGAGCGAAATTGCTGAGAAGGAAAATCGCCAAAACCGGGAAAACTGTTCGCATGTTGGTCCTGAGCTTAGGGCCTGCCCGAAAATAACTTGTTCAAGTTTCAGTTATCATGATCTTGGCT
>DAIOHQ010000288.1:0-5553 GCA_036744635.1 Tepidisphaeraceae bacterium
GTTGTCTTTGCCGGGCGGCAAGAGGAAGCGGGTTTGGTTGACAACTCCAGTTGTCACCGCGTCTAATACCCAAACCGCGCCCGCGCTGGACGGCCTGTTCCTCCTACCGGTGCACTAGGGATTACTGGTTATCCGCCCGCCCATGAATCCTTAGCCCGCGCGAGCGTAACGTCGCTCAGCCGTTCTACTGATAGGAATTCTACGGATCTGCTCGATGGCCCCCCGGCGGGGTTCACTCGAAGTTTTCTGCGATTTCACTTGCTTTCCCGCTCCCGCCTGTTACGCTAAGGCAAAAGGAGATTTCCCCATGCACATGATCGAACCACTGGAAGATCGCCGGCTGATGAGCGGGTCGTTCACCTACGTCGGCACCCTCGGCGCACTGGGCAAAAGCTCGGTGCAGGTCGTCACCGGCACGATCTTCAACATCAACACCGACACCAACACCCCCGTCACCGCCCTCCAGATCACGGCCGGGCCGTTTGACGCCAGTCATATCATCATTCCACAGGATCCCGTCATTCCGCCGAGCCCCTTCATTCCTCAGGAACCCTGCGTCGGCGGCTGGTTGAAGGCGATTGCGATTCCGTCGGACCCGGTCTAACGCTGGTCCGTTCCGCCATCGCCATCGCCATCGCCGCACCCGCGAGGATTCAAAGGGGACGCTCCTCAAAGGGAGTGGCAAAAAGGGTCAGAGTGGCAAAACGGGTCAGGTACATTTAAGGCGAGAACGCAAAGGGGTCCGGTACAACTCGCCCAAAGCTTTCGCGCAGCAACGCGGAGCGGGTATGGCCGGCGTACTCGCCGGTATTGCCCCACCGCAGGTGGCTAGAACATGGCTTGGAAGACGCTCTTGCTCATGAAGACCAGGCCGAGGCTCAGCATCATCACCAGCCCCACCGCGCAGGAGTAGCCGGCGAAGAAGACGATGCGATACTCACCCCATTTCTCGCCGAAGCGCTTGGCGAAGTAGGGCGATGCAAAGGGGACATCCAGAATATTCTCGCCGCCGTGCATGCGACGCCGGCACGGGATTTACCAGTCCGGACCGAAGCGGTATGATCTCTGCAGGAATATTCCGGATGTCCCCTTATTCGCTCCCTTTGGCGCACATGCGCGAGGAGTAATGGTTATGGCGACAAGGACATTCAATTACTCGCGAGATGGGCGTTGGAGCATTCGCCAACTCCCTTGGCGGCGAATCATGCTGCTTACCCTGGCAGGGTATGTCGTGCTGTACGTCGTGATGCGCGGCTCAGGTGTAATTACACACTCATGGGGCGTGCCAACATCCAAAGTAAGCAGCCCGGCATACGCGATGCACAGTTGGGAATGCAAGTCGGATGTGGTCTACACGGCGTTCGCGCCAATGGTGGTGTTGGAACAAAGCGTGCGGGACCTCGGCGGGCACAAGTCGCCATAACCCGCCGGGAAAGCCCAGAGGGTCAAGAGTCATTTCGGCCCCCTTCGTCGCTCCGTCGCTCCCCCTCCCTGCTTCCGCGAGCAACGCGAGCGAGTATGGCCGCCTACTGGCGGAATTGCCCACCGCAGGTGCCGGTGCGTATCATTTGGCGGGCTTCATGACGGAGTCCCAGGGAGGTTACATTCATGCGATTCGACAAATTTACCGTCAAGGCACAGGAAGCGGTGATGCGGGCTCAGCAGTTGGCTGAGGGGAAAAACCACGCCGAACTCAAGCCGCTGCACCTGCTGGCGGCGCTGCTGGGCGAAGAGGAGGGCGTGATCCATCCGCTGCTGCAGAAGCTAGGCGTCAACGCCGGGCAGATTCAGCAGATTGTCGGGAGTGAGCTGGAGCGCCTGCCCAAGGCCACCGGCACCCAGCTTGGCATGGCGCGGACGGCCAACGACGTCTTCACCGGGGCCCAAAAGGAGGCCGACCGGCTCAAAGATGATTACGTCTCCACCGAGCACCTCATGCTGGCGCTGGCCGAGGTCAAGAGCGAGGCGCGGGAGATTCTGTCGGCCAACGCGGTCACCCACAACGCCATTCTCAACGCCCTCAAGGATGTGCGCGGCGGCCAGCGGGTATCCGACCAGAACCCCGAGGACAAGTATCAGGCCCTGACCAAGTATGGCCGGGATCTGGTGGAGATGGCCCGGCAGGGGAAGATCGATCCGGTGATCGGGCGCGATGAGGAGATTCGCCGCACCATGCAGGTGCTAAGCCGCAGGACCAAGAACAATCCGGTCTTGATCGGCGAGCCGGGGGTGGGCAAGACCGCCATTGTCGAAGGTCTGGCCATTCGCATGTTGAACGGCGACGTCCCGGCGGTTTTGCAGAACAAGCGGATCATCGCCCTGGACATGGGGGCGCTGATCGCGGGGGCGAAATTCCGCGGGGAGTTCGAAGACCGGCTCAAGGCCGTCATCAAGGAAGTGACCGGCAGCGAGGGGAAGATCATCCTGTTCATCGACGAGCTGCACACGGTTGTCGGCGCCGGGGCTGCCGAAGGGGCGATGGATGCCGGCAACCTGCTCAAGCCGGCCTTGGCGCGGGGGGAGCTGCGCACCATCGGGGCCACCACGCTGGATGAATACAAGAAGCACGTCGAGAAGGATGCGGCGCTGGAGCGGCGCTTCCAGCCGATCACCGTCGGCGAGCCCAGCGTCGAGGACACCATCGCCATCCTCCGCGGCCTCAAGGGGCGCTATGAGACCCACCATGGCGTGCGCATCACCGATGGCGCGATCGTCTCGGCGGCGGTCCTGTCCGAACGCTATATCTCCGACCGCTTCCTGCCGGACAAGGCGATCGACCTGATCGACGAGGCGGCCTCGCGCCTGCGCATCGAGAATGATTCGATGCCGGCCGAGCTGGATGAGCTGCAGCGGCGGATCATGCAACTGCAGATCGAAATCGAAGCGTTGCGCAAGGAGAAGGACCCGGCATCGAAGCAGCAGTTGGAGAAGGCCGAGCGCGAGCTGGCCGATTTACAGGAACGGCAGACGCCCTTGAAAACCCGTTGGGAGAACGAGAAGGGGGCGATGGCGGCGATCAAGAAATTGCAGGAGGACCTCGACCACAAGCAAGTCGAGCTGGAGCAGGCGCAGCGGCAGGGGAATTGGGAGGCGGCCGCGCGGATCCAATATGGCGAGATGCGCGAGCTGAAGAGCAAGATCGCCGCCGCCGAGGAGACGATGAAGAAGCTCACCGCCAGCGGCAATGCGATGGTGAAGGAGGAGGTGACGGCCGAGGAGATCGCCGAGGTGGTCTCGCGCTGGACGGGCGTGCCGGTGAGCCGGATGCTGGAGGGGGAGCGCGAGAAGCTGCTGAAGATGGAAGAGCGGCTGGGCAAGCGGGTGATCGGCCAGGAGGAAGCGCTTCGGGCGGTCTCCGATGCCGTGCGCCGCAACCGCGCCGGCCTGGGGGACCCAAACCGGCCGATCGGTTCGTTCCTCTTTCTCGGCCCGACCGGGGTGGGCAAGACCGAGTTGTGCAAGGCGCTGGCGGAGTTTCTCTTCGATGATGAGAACGCGATGGTGCGCATCGACATGAGCGAGTTCATGGAACAGCACTCGGTGGCCCGGCTGATCGGGGCCCCTCCCGGATACGTCGGCTACGAAGAAGGCGGCCGGTTGACCGAGGCGGTGCGGCGCAAGCAGTATGCGGTGATCCTGTTCGACGAGTTGGAGAAGGCCCACCGCGATGTCTTCAACGTGCTTTTGCAGGTGCTGGATGATGGCCGGCTGACCGATGGCCAGGGCCGGACGGTGAATTTCAAGAACACGGTGATCGTGATGACCAGCAACATCGGCAGCCACGAAATCCAGCGTCTCGCCGGCAAGGAAGCTCCCGAATGGGAGGTGGAGGCGAAGATCAAGGACCTGCTCAAGGAGCACTTCCGCCCTGAGTTCCTCAACCGCATCGACGAGGTGATCCTGTTCCACTCCCTGTCGCGGCAGCAGCTCGCGAAGATCGTGGATGTGCAGCTCAACTACCTGCGCAAACGGCTGGCCAATCGCAACCTCAAGCTGGTCTTGAGCGACGAGGCCCGCAAGCTGCTGGGGGAGGAGGGGTACGATCCGACCTATGGGGCCCGGCCGCTGAAAAGGGTGATCCAGCAGAAAATCGAGAACCCGCTGGCGAGCAGAATCCTCGGCGGCGATTTCACCGAAGGCGACACCATCCACATGGAAGTGGACCCCGCCAAGCACGAGTTCACTTTCGAGAAAGGCCCGGAGGCGGTGGAGGCGGAGCTGGAAGAAGAGCCGGCAAGGGCGTGACTCCGGCGGGGGGCAATTCCTCCGGCATACCGGAGGCCAATGCTCTTCCGCCGCATGGCGTTGACGGTATATAGCCTGGGCGGTATGATCCCGGCATGGCTTGGAGTTATACGACGACCAAAGAGCTCGATGGTTGGGTCAAATCCCTGGACCAGGCCGAGCGTAACGAAGTCGCCGCAATGCTCCACGCGCTGACGCGGCTGGGCCCAAGCCTCGGCCGCCCCGATGCCGACACCCTCAGCGGGTCGAATTATGCCAACATGAAGGAGTTGCGGGGCAGGACTTCCGCCGCGGTCTTACGGATCGCGTTCGCGTTTGACGCCGAGCGAACAGTGCGGGTGCTGTGCGGCGGCAATAAAAAGGGAGTGAGTCAAAAGGCGTTTTATAAGAAGCTCATAGAGAGGGCCGACAGGCTCTATAAATTTCATCTTGAAACGTTGGCAGCCAGGAAGAAGAAAGCCAAGCAGAACAAGAAAGGATGATAAGCCATGGCAAAGAGCCACGCAGAGTTTCTAAAGAGGTTCATTCCCAAAGATCAGCGTGCCGCGGTCAAGCGGCGCTCTGACGCAATCGTGATCGGACAAGTGCTGCGGATGATGCGCCAAAAGCGAAGCATGTCGCAAGCGGACATCGCCGAGCGCATGGGTCTGAAGCAGCCGGCGATCGCAAGGCTGGAACGTCAGCGTGACGTGAAGCTGTCAACCCTTCAGGAGTGGGCGATGGCAACGGGTGGCGAACTTGTGGTGGCGGTACGTCGCCACGGAAGAACGTCTCAGCTCGTTGGTTGATGCGCGCCATGCGTGGATCACCCCGCGACCGCCTCCAGCCACCCCGCGCGGCCAATCCCCCAAACTTCCCCATTCTGCCCTCCGCCGACCGCAACCGGGCACAGGAATTGCTCTCTATTTCCCTATCCATGTCCACGCTCTCCCACAAGATCGACTCATTGCAGCGTGACGCCAAACAGGCGGTGCGCAAGGCATCTCCGTGGATCGGTTTTCTCGCCCGCTTCGGATTCGCGACCCGTGGCCTGCTTTATGTGATTCTTGGCGCACTGGCGCTGCTCTACGCCATTGGCCACGGAGGAAAAACCACCAACGTGCGCGGCGCCATGTACACGCTGTTTCACCAGCCGCTGGGGACCATTCTGTTGCTGGGCGCGTGCATTGGACTGGCCGGCTATGCGCTGTGGAGCTTCATCCAGGCGCTGCTCGATCCGGATCATTTCGGCTCCAGCTTCAAGGGATTGGCGCGGCGCTTCGGCTGCTTCTGCACCGGTTGCATCTATGGCGCGCTGTTGTGCGCCTG